>NZ_JAXMOX010000021.1:0-34382 GCF_034669605.1 Leisingera sp. | reverse complement strand
TAGTGCCGCGGGAGATGATCCTGAATAGGCTTTATGCCGGAAAAGAAGAGCCAAAAGAAAAGATTATTGACGTCTACGCGCACCGATTACGTACAAAACTAAGAAAGACCTTTGGCCGGTCCATTCTTTTGGAAACGGTCTGGGGCCGAGGCATTGTTCTGAAACTGACGCCCAGGCAAAATAGAGATTTGCTTGAGCAACGAAGCCCGCAAGGAGTATCCGGAAGTGACCGGCTGTTTTTCAATGACGATTTCACCTAGTCACCTGAATCTGAAGTTCCTGCCAGTGTTTTCTGGCAAAACCTTTTGACGGAGGCGAGGATTTCATCGGCGGACTTGACCCATTTGTAGGGTCTGGGGTTCTCGTTATGCGCATCAATGAAGGCGGCAATATCGGCTTCGAGTTCCGCGACGGAGCGGTGAACCCCGCGTTGGATCTGCTTGCGGGTCAGCTCGGCAAACCACCGTTCTACTTGGTTTAGCCAGCTTGCCGATGTTGGCGTGAAATGCACATGCCAGTGCGGGCGGCGAGCCAGCCAGGCTTTGGTCCTCGGCGTCTTGTGGGTGGCATAGTTGTCCATGACGATATGCACGTCCCGCCCCTCCGGCATTCTCCGATCAAGCTCCTTCAGGAAGTCGAGGAACTCCGTCGCACGGTGACGTTTGTAGCACTTTCCGATCACCGCGCCGGTGGCGATGTCGAGGGCGGCAAACAGCGATGTCGTGCCGTTTCGGGTGTAGGTGTGGGTTCTGCGCTCGGCCACGCCGGGGGCCATGGGCAATACCGGCTGTTCGCGGTCCAGCGCCTGGATCTGGGATTTTTCGTCTACACACAAAACGATAGCCCGGTTTGGCGGCGACATGTAGAGACCAACCACGTCCTGCACCTTGTCCACGAACAGCGGGTCAGTGGACAGCTTGAAGGTTTCCGCGCGGTGCGGCTGCAGCCCAAAAGCGTTCCAGATGCGGCGGATCGTGGTATGCGACAGGCCGGTCTCGGCCGCCATTGAGCGGATCGACCAGTGGGTCGCATCCTTCGGCGTGGTTTCCAAAGTGCGTTTGATGACATCGGCCACCTGCGCATCCGATACCGTACGTGGGCGCCCCGCACGGTATTCGTCCGAAAGCCCCTCGATACGATGCTCTGCAAAGCGCCGCCGCCACTTGCCGACCGTATGCTCGGAATGGCCAAGCTCCGATGCGACATCCTTGCTGGACAGGCCATCTGCGCATCTCAGCACGATCCGGCACCGATCGGACAGTGATCGCGCCGCCTTGTGCCTGCGCAATTGCGCCTCAAGGAATGCCCGCTCACCTTCGCTCAATTCGATTGAAACTGATGCCCGCCCACGCATGGTTGTCCCCCGATTTGCCTCTGACCAATGATGGAAAATTTGGTTCCGGGTGACTAGGATCAAGGCTTGTAATTTGCAGTGCATGGCGGCGTTTTATTTGAGGGCTTCAAGGATCTGACCGCACTGATGGCTGTAAGGCAATAGTGGCGATCGTGTTTCACAATGTAAGACGTTGCCTGGCCTGAAGCGGGTACTTGGTGCCACCCGGTAACTTTCGCAAATCGTTTATCCTGTGTTCCTTCTCAGAACTCCGGCCTGAGATCAGCTTTCCGGCTCCATTTCCGTCACTTAGCTTTTTTCCACATCACGCTGAAAAAAGTGCTGTCGCGTGCATAATGGTGGTAGCCGCAGCAGGAGGCGAATGGTCGTTTCATCCGTACTCCCGGTCAAAATACTGAACAAGCCTTCGTTGATGCCCAGTTTTGTCAGGTTTCTGACCCTTGAAGCGGCTTCTGAAAATGGCGCTTTCAGTTTCTTCATGTTTTTGCTCGAGCCTTCCAAGATCACAGCCCCATTTTTGATGGGGCAGATTTAGCGAGTCTAACCGCGGCTCCTGAATTCTTAGACAGACCCAGAAGGAATTTTTCATACAGCATTCTTCGAGGTGAATTTCTTCATGGTACAAAAGCTAAAGCCCGGATACATCCAGCCGCACGTATAACGGTCGGAATTCAGGTTAAGTAGACTAACTTATTTAACAAAAGCAGGACTACAGAGCCGTTCTTGGTCTATTTGTCAGGCAAATTTGCTTTCGGGTTGTAATGTCGTGTGCCTGACATCAGCAACTTCGGGCCTGATAGTGCGCCCGGATTTGAACACCGATCGGGAATGCCGGGGAGGCGCTACAACACCTTTGTCATGGACTAAATCTCTTGGAGCAGACCTGATTTCTGCTTTTCGAACCCAATCTCGGCTGAAATACGTGCCGCCGCCTCGGATACGGCTGCTATCTGGCTCTGCTCTGGCGGGGTTTTAATAAATTCGGTCAGGCTAACGATGGCAATCGTGGCGATGGGCGCCCGCTCTGAGTTGAAGATCGGACACGCAAGTGCATTCAGGCCCAGCATGGTTTCATTTGGCGCGGTTGCCCAACCCTGGCCGGCGATGTTGTCAATGTGGGCAAGAAGCTCTGCTCTGTCCGTGATAGTGAATTTGGTGCCTGCGGCAAGCGTTTCGGGAATTACATCTTGGCGCGCATGTTCCGGCATCGACGCTAGGGCAACTTTGCCTTGGGCCGAATTTGCGAACCCAAGCAGCGATCCAGGGCGGACACCAACGTCGATCTGCATGTTGCCATGCAGTGTATTAAGGATCCGGATGCCATCCTCTTCAATCTTTCCCAAGCTGACGGCGTGCCCGGTACGGTCACGAAGCGTTCGCATATGGGGCATTGCCACTGAGGGAAGATCCACCGTACCGGAAGCCGCCTGACCCAGGGCAATCAGCCGGGATCCGATTCGGTATCTTTCGGTTGTTCCGGATTGGGAAATGTATCCAAGCGAAACCAGAGTGCGCAGATGGCGGTGGATCCGGCTCTTGGTTGTGCCAAGCGCCGAGGCCAAGGCGGTGACGCCCATATCCGCATCCGCATTCGCAAGAGTTTCAAGGACTTGCAATGCAAGAGCGACGCTCTGAATCACGTCTTTATTTTCCGCGCTTTCCGCCACCATGGATCGGGCTCCTTTTTCTTTCGGCCGCGTAAACCTGCTCAAACCGTTCTGGTTTCGCAATGCTTGACAGTGCCGGATGTCTGTATTTATGTTTCGCTAGCAGGAACATTATGTATCGACACACGAAACATATCAAGGGAAGGGGAGCGGAAATGACAGCTATCATCTCACAACCGTCCCGATGCTTGGCAGGCGGATACACAGGCGGGAAAGGGTTCAAGGATGTATGACAAATCGGATCCGCGGGCGTCGCTTGCGCCGGCTGGGGCAAGCGACATGACGGGGCAAACCGGACTGGTAGCCGAACAGCAGGAGGGGCGGTTTTACACCGCAGTCCCCCAGCTTGAAGATGGTACTGGCAAGACCTGGCTCATGAGGGGGCAAAATTTCCTGATCAGTTTTTCCCAGACCGTGTCTGGCGCCGTCTTCGCACGCAGCGGTCAAGTGGATGAATATGCGGTGCTGCTGCCAAAAGCCGGAGCGGTCATCGAATGGGAAGGAACCCGCGAAACGGTTCCGGGATACTCCATTGCCTTTGTCCCGCCAGGCGACAGCCGCGTTGAAATGCCTGGTGGCGGTGAACTGGTGCGCCTGTTTTCCACCCAAAACGCCGATCTGGCCGAAGCCTGCAGAAATGCGCGCAGCTATGATACACCGCGCACTCACATCCCGGCCTTTCAGCCCTGGCCTGAACCAAGGGACGGCTGGAAAATCCGGTCCTATTCGCTGGACGTGCCAAAGGAAGAAGGGCGTTTCGGCCGGATCTTCCGCTGCACCACGCTGATGGTCAACGTGCTGGACCCCTTCGAAGGCCCGCGCGACACCGCGAAAATGTCGCCGCACCATCATGATGACTTCGAACAGGGCTCTCTGGCGCTGAGCGGGGAGTTTACCCATTACCTGCGCTGGCCCTGGACCAGTGACATGGCGGATTGGCGTGACGACAAGGCGATAGAGATGGCCTCGCCCTCCATGCTGGTCATCCCGCCGCCTGTTATCCACACAACCCGGGCAACCGGGACCGGAAGCAATCAGTTGGCCGATATTTTCAGCCCTCCGCGCAAGGACTTCTCACAAAAGGCGGGATGGGTGCTGAACGCGGAGGACTATCCGATGCCGGAAGGTCCTGAAGAAGGCCCGGCCTGAATGCCTGAATAACGGCAACAACCAGTCATCGCGGCACCCGCGCTGGCGCACAGCACGTACCCATGACAATTTCGGGAGGAGAATCCGATGATCACCAGACGAACCCTTTTGCAATCCGGCGCAGCCTTGACTGCAACGCTGGCATTGCCCCACGTTGCACGTGCTGCAGGCAAGCCCATGAAGATTGCCCATGCCGCCAACGAACTGCACCCGGGCCACAAGCTGGTCACAAGCTTCGCAGAGGCTTTGGAAGAACTTTTGCCGGGTGCCTTCGACGTGCTCATCTTTCCGAACCGTCAGTTGGGGGACGACAAGCAGCTTCTGGAAGGCGCGGTGGCCGGGACGATGGACGTTACCGCCGTGTCCGGCGTGCTGATCCCGCTGGTCACCGGCCGGCCGGCGATGAACGGCTGGCAGCTGCCGTTCTTAGTGCGCGATTATGATCACTTCGGTGAACTGGCGCTGGGTGACGCGGGACAAAAGATTCAGAACGACCTGCGCGCAGCCGGGCTGGTCGGACTGGCCACTGCCGATACCGGCCAGCGGCATTTCCTGTCAGTCAAGAACCCGGTCACATCCCTTGACCATCTGGCGGGCCTGAAAACGCGGATCGTTCCCGTGCCGCTGCACAAGCAGATTTGGGAAACGCTGGGAACCTCTCCGGTGGGAATGCCTTATGGCGAAGTGTACGGGGGACTGGAAACCGGGGTGATTGACGCGGTGGAAATCAATATCTCCTCGATGCTGGGCGAAAACCTTTGGGAAGTCGGCAAGCATCTCACGCTGACTGGCCACTATCCCTGGCACATGACGACCCTCATGTCGGAACGCTACTGGGGCACGCTCAGCGACGAGGAAAAAGCCGCCGTCACAGAGGCCGGCCGCCGGTCGGTTACCGCAACACTGGCCTATGCCAAAACACAGGATGCCGAGGGCCGCGATACCTTGAAGCAGAAAGGCGTCGAAGTATTGGAACTGGCGGATCTGGACGCAATGCGGGCCAAGGTAGCGGGCGTGACCGCGGAGTGGGCTGCCAAGGATCCGCTGATAGCAGAACTTGCCACCGCCGCAGGCCAGACTGGCCAGGCAGGGTGAGGTTTCCCCCTCCGCGCGGCCAAGTTCGCGCGGAGGGCAACACGGAAAGATAACTCATGACACCCGCTTCCACCAGCAAAACCCCGGCCATCGTGCGAGGATATCTTTTGGCCGTGCGTACCTTGGCCGGGGTCTTCATGGCGATGATCGTTGGTATAATGATTGCGCAGGTCATCGCCCGCTATGTGGTTGGTGATTCACTTATCTGGGCAGAAGAGCTGTGCCGCTACTTGTTGATCTGGCAGACATTCCTGGTGTTGGGTTTGGCCTATACACAAGGCGAGTTCGTTGCGCTGGATTTCTTGCCCGCCAGGCTGCCGCCGCGCGCGAAATGGATACTCAGTGCGCTGACGGCCATTCCAGTCCTGTTCTTTCTGGGCCTGATGGCTTGGCATGGCTATGACTTCGCCTCCCGCTTTGACCGCCAGACCATCCCGGCACTTGATTTCATCTGGGAAACCCTGACTGGTGCGCCCTTGGGCCTGTCAATCCGCTGGGTCTATGTCTCGGTAACCGTTGGACTGTCGCTCATGTCGTTGCATGTGCTTGCTGACTTGGCAGCCCGGTTCCGGTCCGAGTTCCTCGGCAATACAGAAACGCCGGACATGCATTCGGCAAAAACAGGAGATTCGGTCTGATGGGCAGTTTTTTTCTTGTCTTCGCAGGGCTTCTGGCCAGCGGCATTCCCATTGCACTGGCATTGGGAATCGGCGGAACGATCTACCTCTACTTGTCCGGAAACGGGATGATGGCGCTGATGCTGCCGCAGCGGATGATTGCCGGGATCGATCAGTTCGTGCTGCTGACCATTCCGCTGTTCCTGCTGGCTGGATCTCTGATGAACGTGGGGGGGGTAACAGACCGGATCGTCAGCTTTGCCCGTGCCATGGTCGGCCACCGGCGCGGCGGCATGTCCTCCGTTTCTATTCTGTCGTCAGGTTTTTTTGCCGGCATCTCAGGAAGCGCAACGGCCGAGGCATCGGCGCTCGGCACCATCCTGATCCCGACAATGTCACGGCAAGGAATGCCTGCTGCCTACGCCGCAGCGCTGATTGCCGTGAGTTCGGTCATGGGGCCGATCATCCCTCCGTCGATCACTATGATCATCTATGGTGTTTTGTCAGGAGCGTCGATTGGGCAGCTGTTCCTGGCCGGTGTGGCACCAGGGATCGGGATCGCCGCCGGGCTGCTGGCCTACGCCACTTGGCGGGCCCGTCACGAGGGGTTCCCCGTGACCGAAAAAATGATGTTCAGGGAACGGATGACTGCCACCAGACGCACGCTTCCGGCGCTGATCCTGCCGTTGATCATTCTGGTCGGCATCAAGGCCGGGATCTTTACACCGACAGAAGCTGCCGCCGTGGCGGTTGCCTATGCGCTGGTCATCGGGTTCATCTACAGGGACCTAACCGCAGAACGGGTATGGAATGCGCTAATCGCCACCGCATTGGTATCGGCCTCGATCCTGTTCATCACTTCAATGGCCAGCATTGTGTCTTTTGTATTCACTCTGGAGCAGGTTCCGACACTTATCGCAAATGCGATGCTTGAGATTACCGAGAACCCCTGGGTGATCCTGCTGCTGTTGAATCTTTTCCTGCTGATTTTGGGCATGTTCCTCGAACCGATTTCCATCCTGATCCTGACCATGCCCATTCTGCTCAAGATCCAAGCGATCATCGGGATGGATCCGGTTCAGTTCGGAACTGTCGTGGTTCTAAACGTGGTGATTGGTATGGCCACGCCACCGGTGGGCATCCTTCTCTTTATTGCCTCGGCTATTTCTGGCGAGCCGCTCACGCGGGTGATCCGCGAGGCGCTGCCGCTGGTCGGGATCTGCCTGGGTGTCCTGGCGCTGATCGCGCTGATCCCGCAGCTCACACTCTTCATACCGCGCGCATTGTTCTGAGGGACGCTCCATGGCCAATCGCAAATTCATCACCACCTGCGCCATGACTGCGGGTATCACCCCATCTTCGCTGCTCCTGCAAGAGCGGCAGCATGACGGAGTTCCGGCCGATGGCTGAACCGCGCAATATTCTGATCGTCGTCGCCCATCCCGAACCGTCGTCTTTCAACCATGCCCTTGCGGCTGCCATGGCGCGCGCGCTGGCAGAGGCAGGTCACTGCGTGACCGTCTCGGATCTGGCGGCAGATGGGTTCCGGGCGGATGCCGGGCGGCACGACATGCAAGGCGCGGTAAATCCCGACCGGTTTCACCTGCAGGCCGAGCAGGCGCATGCCGCACGCCATCGCAGCTATGCCGGGGAAATCACGCGGGAACAGGCGCGGGTGGCAGAGGCCGACAACCTGATTCTGCAATTCCCCCTGTGGTGGGGTGGGCCCCCGGCACTCATGAAAGGCTGGATCGACCGGGTGATGAGCTATGGCTTTGCCTATGTGGATGGGCGGCGCTTCGGCACCGGGCTTTTCAGGGGACGCCGCGCGATGGTCAGTGTCACCACCGGCGGCACGCCGGAACGGTTTTCCAGCGACGGCGCCTATGGCCCGATTGGCCCGCTCTTGATGCCGATCCGTAGGCTGGCCCTGGAATACATGGGCTTCGAAGTGCAAAACCCTGTCGTCAGCTATGGAGTTCCGCGCGCCAGTGACGCCGAGCGCCAGGCATATATGGCCGCGGCCGCTAAGGCGGCTCTGGAAATGGCAGCACATCCTATCCAGCGGACCAGCGCCTGGCGCACCGCGCTGGATGAAGTGCCGGACGGAGCCTGGAGCCTCAGGAAGTGACTGCCGCAGCAGTCAAGGCATCGGAGATTTGAACTAACCACGACCAGGAGGTCAGCCATGAGCGAAGTCAAGACGATCGAAACCGAACAAAAAGAACGGATTGCCGGGATCCTGCAAGGCGCGGTTGACCCGCATGTCCACAGTGGTCCGTCCATTGCACCCCGGGCGGTGGACCATCTGGAACTGGCCCAGATCTATTCCAAGGCCGGCTTCGCGGCCATGGTGACCAAGGACCACGATTACTCCGGTGTGATGTGCGCCCGCATGATCCGCGATCACTATTCGGACCTATCTACACAGGTCCTTTCGGGCATCGTGTTGAACAACGTGGTTGGCGGTATCAACCCCTATGCAGTGGAGCACACCGCCGCGATGGACGGGCGGATCGTGTGGCTGCCTACGCTGGCGGCGGAAAACCATCTGAAATGGGAAAAAAGCTCCGGCTGGGCGCACCCCGCTTCGACCCAGAAAATTCGTAAAGCCACAGCAGTGCCCTTGTTTGAAGGCGGAAAGCTGCGCCCCGAGGTTCTGGATCTTCTGGACGTGATGGCATCCACGGGCATGGCGCTTGCCAGCGGGCATATCCATGTTTCGGAAACCAAAATCGTCTTTGCCGAGGCCCGCAAGCGCGGGGTAGAGCGGCTGATCTTTACCCATCCCGAAGACATCGTGGGCGCCTCCATGGAGGATACCAGGGAAATCGCAGATATGGGTGCCTTTGTGGAGCATTCGCTGGCCTTCTTCTTGGAAGGATCGAAATTCCGGACCCGCAACAACGAAGATCTGAAGGCCTTTATCGACCTGGTTAGCGCGGAACGCACGATCCTGTGCTCCGATCTTGGACAGACCGGCACACTCAGCCCCTTGGAAGGGTTCCAGCGCGGTGTCGCCACCTGCATTGAGCTTGGCTATTCCGACGCCCAGATCCACGCCATGGTGTCCACCAATGCTGCCGATGTTATCGGGTTGGCCGCTTAACGGATCCGAAATGCGATACGTACAGACCAAAATAGGAACTCTTGAATGGCACAGGATCTGAGAACGCGCATAAAGGCGGGCGAGCTATTGATCGGGACCTTCATCAAAACCCCTGCACCGCACAATGTCGAAATACTTGGGCATGCGGGGCTGGATTTTGCTGTGATTGATCAGGAGCACGCACCGATAGACATCAGTCAGATGGACATGATGGCGCTGGCTTCTCGCGCCGCCGGGCTGCCGCTTTTGTCCCGGCGCTGGGGTTCGGATACTGACTGGATTGCGCCGCTTCTGGATCTGGGCTTGTCCGGGGTCATGGTGCCGCATGTCATGGACCAAGAGGCTGCAGAAGCCGTTTGCGACGCAGTGAAGTTTTCGCGCAGGAAACGCGGCTTGTCCCCCTCTCCGCGTGCAGGCAACTACGGCGGCATGAGCATCCCGGAGTATCAATCCGCCAGCGATGCCGCCAGTGTCGTCATGGTACAGATCGAGGACGCAGGCGCGTTGGATCACCTTGATGCGATTGCCGCGATTGACGATGTCGACATGCTGTTCATTGGTCCGGCAGATTTGTCCCAGTCCATGGGGACCGGGATGCCCTCGGCGGAGCTGGACAACGCCATCATGCGCATCGTCGAGGCCGGGAAAAGGGCCAGGAAAGCCATTGGCCTGTTCGTAGGTGACGCAAATCAAATCCCGTCCTGGCATGCCAAGGGCGTTACTCTGTTTGTTTGCGGATCGGACCAATCCATGCTGCGCAAATCCGCCACCGCGTTGATGCCGGCGGGGTTATCATCGTGAACTGAGCCGCCGGACGATTGCATTCCGGCGGTTATTTCGGCACGGAAGGTGACCCGCCTCCTTGGCGGGCTTAGTGCTGCGGTCGCTGGTCCGGAACGCGGCGGCTCAAAGGATCGATGTCAATTTGATGTCCTCGATTGCGAACTCTATGAGTGCACGGACCTTTCTGGGCAGGGAGCGTCCTTCAAGGTAGACTGCGCTGACGGGCCCGCTTTCTCCAGTGTAGTCATCAAGCAATGGCATCAATGATCCTGTTTGGAGCGTGTCGTGCAGCACAAAGCGCGGGGCATATGCGATCCCTACGCCATCAGCTGCAAGGGCGGCCGCGGCGCGCGCTGAATTGACATGGAAACGTCCGCGTACATGCGCAACCGTTTCGGTGCCATCCCGATCGAACAGCCACCTGTTTGGCGCACGGCGGTTGGTGTCGACAATACAGGCGTGGTTTACAAGATCCTCGGGAAACTTAGGTGATCCGCACCGTTCAATGTAGGATGGGCTGGCAACCAGGAGACTGCCGAACGTGCCCAGCTTGCGCGTCTTGAGAGATAACATCTCAGAATGCCCCATGCGGAAGGCCAGATCGATGCCCTCGCTCGCCAGGTCGACATGGCGGTCGTTCAATCGAAGATCGATCGTCAGGGCCAAGTTTTGTTTGGCAAATCGCGCGAGCATTTCTGCTACATAGACTTCTCCGAAAGTCACTGGTGCCGAAATTCGGATGACGCCGGTGAGGCCGCGTGAGCCTTCCGAAACTTCGCCGAGTAGGTCATCGAGATCATCGAGCAGGGCAGGCGCCCGTGCGAGAAGCTCGTCACCGGCAGGAGTAAGACCCACCTTGCGAGTGGTTCTCTGCAGGAGCCGAGTGCCGAGGCGGCGCTCCAGCTCGGCGACATATTTTGACGTCAGCCGGTTCGAGACACCCAGTTGACCTGCGGCCGCAGTAAACGATCCGGTCTGAGCGGTGGCCACGAAGGCCTTGAGTTGGTCAACAATATCCATGGAATGCTTTCTGGAACAATACGAGGATAGTTATTCCATGATGTCGCTATTTTGTGGAATGTGCGCAAGCGATAATGTCCTCCCAGATCAAACGCGGAAGCCCACGCGGGCATCCAAGCTGACAAAAAGGAATACCGGCATGACCAACGTTTCCAGTGTTCAATACGCTGCCACTCTACTGAGGATCTCTAGCGGCGCCCTGTTTCTGGCCCATGGCCTGTTGAAAGTGAAAGTCTTCACCGTCGCTGGTACGGTGGGTTACTTCGAGAGCCTCGGCTTGCCTGGATTTTTGGCCTACCTGACCATCTGCGCTGAACTGGCGGGCGGGCTGGCTCTGATTTTCGGTGTGGCAACGCGGGCGGTATCGTTGGCGCTGATCCCCGTTCTTCTGGGCGCGACCTGGGTGCATGCCGGAAATGGCTGGATGTTCTCTAACCAAGGCGGCGGCTGGGAATTCCCACTATTCTGGGCGGTTGCACAAGGGGCGATCGCGCTTTTGGGCAGCGGAGCCTTTGCGCTGCGCCTCCCAGCGCTGCAAAAGACTCTGGGCCAGTTTGCCTGAACAACAGGAGGCCACCTCCGTGGGTGGCCCTTCCCCGGAAAGGTAAAGTCCAATGAGCACTCAACATAACCTCGCCGCGCTGTACGAGCAGCTTAAGCCGTCTCAGCGGATGCCACTGGTTTTTCTGGGTCATGGCAGTCCGATGAACGCCATCGAAGATACCGCCTATAGCCGTGCCTGGAGCGAACTTGGCAGTACCCTGCCGCGCCCGCAGGCGATACTCGTGGTCTCCGCGCATTGGATGACGAAGGGCACGACACTGGTGGATGTTTCTGCCATGCCGCGCACAATCCACGACTTCTGTGGTTTCCCCGAAGCGCTGTTTAACCAGCAATATCCTGCCTCTGGCGCACCTGAGCTGGCTCGCGAGGTGGTATCGCTGCTGGCTAGCCATCACGCTGCAGAAGACGACACATGGGGCCTCGACCATGGCGCATGGACAGTCCTGAAATACCTTTATCCCGATGCGGATGTTCCGGTATTTCAAGTATCCATCGACATGACCCGCGGGCTTTGGCACCAGCTTGAGATCGGACAGACACTTTCAGCGTTGCGGGACCGAGGCGTGCTGATCCTGGGCTCCGGCAACGTGGTGCACAATTTGGGCGCTGTTCAATGGGGGAAGGGGGCAAAGCCGCATGATTTCGCGCTGGAGTTCGACAGCCTCTTTGCTGACAAGCTGGCCGATAGGGATTTCGTCACCCTGGCGGATAGAAAGGAATTAGGCACCTTGCTGCGCATCGCCCACCCATCTGTAGATCACTACCTTCCTGCGCTCACCATCGCAGGCGCTTCCAATGAGGGTGATGATCTGACTTTCATGACCGATGCGATCGACCTAGCGTCGATTTCTATGCGTTCTTTCGTGTTTCACGCACGGTAAGGAGCAGGAACATGCTTGTTGACGGGAAATGGGTTAAGAACTGGCATCCGGTGCAAAAGAGCGATGAAAAAGGCCGGTTTGTTCGCCAAGTGTCCAGCTTTCGCAACTGGATTACGCCGGACGGCAGTGCCGGGCCGACCGGCACGGGTGGCTTCAAGGCCGAGGCTGGGCGTTACCGGCTCTTTGTGGCCCTGATTTGCCCATGGGCTTCACGCGCCCTGATCGCACGCAGCCTCAAGGGGCTGGAAGATCTAATCGAAGTCACCGTGGTAAATCCGGTGCTTTCGGATCAGGGCTGGCAATTCGGCGGCTATGAGGGTGCCGATGACGATCCGCTCTTCGGAGCGGCTTATTTGCACGAAATCTATACCCAAGCCGACCGCGCCTTTACTGGCCGGGCGACGGTACCGGTGCTTTGGGACATGAAGCAAGGTGTAATGGTCAATAATGAAAGCGCCGATATCCTGCGCATGTTCGACACCGCCTTCGAAGCGCTGGCCCCATCTCAGCTGCGGCTTTATCCCCAAGACCTCGCAGCGCAGATCGACGCGCTGAATGCCGAGATCTATGACAGTCTCAACAATGGCGTCTACAAAGCGGGATTCGCCTCATCGCAAGAAGCTTACGACGAAGCGGCCGATGGTGTCTTTGAGATGCTGGACAAGCTCGAGACACGGCTGACCGGGGACTTCCTGTTGGGAGAACGGCTGACAGAAACCGATATCCGGACGTTCGTCACGCTCATTCGCTTCGACACTGCCTATCACGGTCTTTTCAAGACAAACAGAAAACTGATCGCTCAGTATCCGCGTCTCTCGGCCTATTTGGAACGCGTCTTGCGCTTGCCGGGTGTCGCAGGGACAGTGAACATTGACCATATCACTAGGGGCTATTACTCCATCAAGGCGCTCAACCCCACAGGAATACGGCCGGCTGGTCCGGCCCATGTCCACAGACTTGTTAGGGCCGCACAGTAGTGCGAACTGGAAATGCCCTGTCTGGCAGAGGCGGATGGACGGTGTCATGCGGCGGCCAATAACATCCCCCAGCCGCAGGCAAATCGCCTTTGTCCACACCGGTAAAGCAGTGGAAAAAGAATGTCGCGCGTCCCCCGTCAAAACCACTTGCCGCGTTTGGTTCGTCATTCAGTGCCTCTTAGTTGCAGGGCACCGCTCATGAGCGCGGCGGGGAATGACCAAAAAAATGCCACGTTGCTCTGCGCCAAAATGCTTGTGCCGAGTTTTGCCAACCAACTGGGCGACGCAATTTTTGCAGCCCGCCAAATAATTAGAGAGTTTTCGGTTTGAAAAAACACCAACAGAAATGTTCAGGGAGAAGGCGATGAAATAAGTTTGCAGACTTTTTAACCTTCAAAGGCACTAGGAGTTGGGGTTCAGGCCTCGATTTCACTGTTTTAGGATTCCGTTTTTAGAGAGGCGTGACAATGGCAGTAAAAAATTTTTCGAAAAACTTGCGTTTATTGTGCAGTTATTCGCGTTCGATTTCCGATCTTTGCGAACGCCTTTCGATAAACCGCCAACAATTTCATCGATACCTAAACGGTCAAAGCCGACCATCGCACAGAAATATGCTGAAGATTTGCGACCACTTTGGAGTGGAAGAGCACGAAATCCTAATGGACGCCCAGGATTTCCGTCAGCTCATTGCGGTCCGGCGACCTTTGGAGCACGAGGCGGATCCTTTTGGAGAATATATTGCAAAGCTGTATCGGATCAATCCCGACAGCTTATCCGAGATGTTGCCGTTCATTGGCTATTATCATTGTTACTACCGTCCAATCGAGTTTCAAGGGAAAATACAGCGGTCGCTTATGAAGGTATATCGCGATCGCGGATATATTTACATTAAAAATGTGGAAAACTATTCTTCCGTCAAGCATCGATCACGGCGCACGCTAAAATACACAGGAATCGCGTTCCACACCGGTGAACGGATATTCGTACATGAGCGCGAAATGAACGCCGGTCAAATGATCTGGACTACTATTCTCTACCCTGCCCAACGCGATCAAACTTCGGTTCTCACTGGCCTAAGCCTTGGAATCAGCAGCGCCGCAACGCGGGACATAGCCTGCTATCATGTCGTTTGGGAACCACTAGGGCAAACTATCGATCTTCGCCAGGCGCTGAAGGCATCAGGTCTATTCAATGAAGATGATCCGGCCATTTCGGATGAAATCCGGGAAGCAACGCTTAATGTCAGTAGGGCTGACAACCATGGATTTGTCGGTCGGCCTTGGTCACATTTCTGAGACTACAGCTGTCGCACCTTGTCTCTATTTTAGATGCAGTACGCGACTTCACCACTGCCGATCAATCTGCAACTTTCGTCGGGCTGAAAACGCGTAGCGATCATCCGAATGGGAGGAGAGCCCCGTTGTGAGCGCAGGACCGTGGTATGCGGCTCCGCGTGACGGCTATATCAACAGGGAGAACTTGACATGAAACCGAATTTTTTTGCCCGTGCAGCCGTCATGGCTGCAACTGCAGCAATACCGGCCACTGAAGTGCTGGCCACTAACCGTACCGAACCAATAGTGGTTCCGGTTGTCAGCGACACTTCCACTGATGTGATCTCGAAAATCCTCGGCGGGACGCTGACAGAAGCGGGTTATCGGGTGGAGTATGTTGAGGCGGATTACACGGCCAGTTTTTCGGGTATTCAAACAGGCGATCTCCATTTCGCCATTTGCTGGCAATCCACCTGGGAGCTTTGCGAAGGTGCAACCGAAAGCGGCAAAGCCGTCAATGCGGGTGTTTCTGGGGTGAGTTCCGCCGAAGGCTGGTGGTACCCGGTTTCGCTTAAGGAGCACTGCCCCGGTTTGCCTGACTGGGAGGCACTGAAACAGCCTGCTTGCATTGAGGCGCTGGCTACAGCCGAAACTGCTCCGAAGGCCCGTTTTATTGAGGGCCCGGCTGACTGGATCATGCCAGTTCAAGAGATGGCAGAAGCCTTTGGAATAGATGTTGAGCCAATTGCTTCCGGAAGCGCGGCAGCGCTCGTGGCTACGATCTCGACGGCTGCCCGGCGCGGAGAACCGGTAATCGGCTGGGGATATACGCCGCATTGGTATTTTATGAGTGGTGAGGGCGAATTTGTTAAATTCCCTGAATACAGCCAAGATTGTTACCTTGACCCTGCTTGGGGACTAAACGCTGAAGCGACACATGACTGCAATGTGCAGGTTGGGGCGTTGTGGATCTACGCGAACGCGGAGTTTCTCGACAGTGATGCTGGTGCCAAAACAATCATCGACAAGTTTGAGCTTGCAGATGCCCAGGTTGCAACCATTCTGAAGGCAGTCGACGTGGACGGCATTTCATTGGACGAAGCTGTTGCCAGCTGGATGGCTGAAAATGAAACTATCTGGACAATGTGGATTAAGTAGAGGCGCCTCAATTCTAGAACTCCGGCCCGGCCGCTCTGAAAGCCGGGCCATCCTTGCCTGTACGGGCTCCCTGCCGAAACGAGGCGAAAATGCCAATAAATCATAATTCTACATCTTCAGACCGGCAAACACTAATTGAATGCCGGTCGGTCTGGAAACTGTACGGGGACAATGCAAAGAAGGTCGCCGGCAAGCATGGCCAGGATTTAACATCAGATATTCTAAAGGAAGAAGGGGTTATTTCTGCTGCTCGAAACGTGAGTTTCGATGTGCACAAGGGCGAAATCTTTGTGATAATGGGCCTTTCAGGTTCGGGAAAGTCGACGATGCTTCGCTGTATGACCGGGTTAGCCGAACCAACGCTAGGCTCCCTTAAGGTCAAGGGAGCGGATCTTGCCACCGCTTCGCGCGATGAACTGATTACGATACGCCGGCACACAATGGGCATGGTATTCCAGGATTTTGCCTTGCTGCCGCATCTGAGTGTGCTGGACAATATTGCCTTTCCGCTTCGGGTACAGGGCGCGCGCAAGAACGAACGTCTCGCCAGGGCACGCGCGATGATGGAACTGGTCGGGCTGTCCGGTCGCGAAAACTACTGGCCGCATGAATTGTCCGGTGGCCAGCAGCAGCGGGTTGGCATTGCCAGAAGCCTTACCACAGAACCTGATATCTGGTTCCTGGATGAGCCGTTTTCAGCGCTTGACCCTCTGATCCGGATGGAAATGCAGAACGAGTTCCTGCGCCTGCAGAACCTGCTGCACAAGTCCATCGTCTTCGTAACGCATGATTTTGACGAGGCGGTTCGATTGGCTGACCGGATCGCGATTATGGAGGGAGGCCGCGTAGTGCAGATAGGCACTCCCGAGGAGCTGATCATGCAGCCCGCCAATGAATACGTCGCCGAATTCACAGAAAAAATCCCGCGGAGCAAGGTGGTTCGGGTGCGCACCATTATGGGGAAGGTCCAGGCAGGGCTGGCTGGTGCTCCAGTAAACGCAGATGCTCTTGTCGGCGATGTCGCAGGCAAAGTGCTGGATAGCGGTTACCCGCTGCCTGTAGCCGATGAGACTGGACAGATCATCGGTACTATTGAAGCACGGCAGGTCGCGGCTGTGCTGATGAACCTGGGGGTGGCGGCATGAGTGGCATAAGTGACATTTCTCCTAAAGCGAGCGGCAGGATTGCCTATCCGGATTGGAAAGCATTGGTTCTGCCAAGCACAATTCTTTTCACCCTGTTGGTTTGGATGACGGTGGAAGAGGGAAGCTGGCTGCACGATTATCCTGAGAGCCGGGTCTGGGAAATTGCCACCTCGGCCACCGTCGCAGTGAAATATCTAGTCAACGAATTCTCTATTGGCGGTGTCAACTTGGCTGAAGTCACGCGCGACATCGCTGATGTCATTGCTATCCCGATGCGGGGGCTACAGGGTTTGCTAGCGGAAGGCTTCACTGTCTACCACGATGACGGCGGCATGACCGTCATCCCCTCGCTTCCCTGGCCGGCGGTAGTTCTGGCGATGACACTTTTCGCTTGGTGGGCTGCCGGTTCGGGCGTGGCGTTTCTTACGTTCTCTTCGCTGATGTATTTTCTGCTCTTCGGGCTTTGGCTGCCGGCAATGTTGACATTGTCCTCAGTACTAGTCGCAGTCTTGGTCAGTTTCGCGCTAGGTCTTATGCTGGGCGTCTGGGGGTACCGCAGTCCTCGTGCCAATGCTGTGCTCATGCCGATCTACGATGTGATGCAAACCATCCCTACGTTTTCCTACTTGGTGCCGGTGCTATTGCTTTTTGGGTTCAACCCAGTGGCGGCGATGATTGCAACAGTGATCTACGCGATGCCACCTATGGCACGAGTAACTACACTGGCGCTTCAGAGGGTTCCGTCCAATATTAATGATTTTGGGTCCATGAGTGGTTGCACCCGGGGTCAAAAGATGTGGCTGGTGATGGTCCCAGCAGCTCGGCAGAATCTGCTGATCGGGCTCAACCAAGTCATCATGCTAACTTTCGCAATGGTGATCATCGCCTCTGTCATCGGCGCGGGCGGCTTGGGCGGCAAGGTCTATCAGGGGCTCAAAGCGTTGAAGATTGGCAATGCGGTCGAGGCCGGAATTGCCATAACCCTTATGGCCATCGCATTGGACCGGATTTCCAGTGCTATTGCTCTCCGGCGACCGAACCATACCGAGCCAGCGCCGGCTTTTTTCTGGCAACAACACAAACTGACCACGATAGTGGTTCTGTTCACACCAGCCGCATACTTCTCAGGGTATTATTTTCCCGCTTTGCAAACCTACCCTGAGATACTGACCGTTTCGACAGGTAGCTTCTGGAACGATGCTATACTCTGGGTAAGCGACAGTTTTTACACTCAGATCAAGGCGGTGCGGGAAGGTGTGATTGGCTATGCAATGCGCCCGATAAAAAACTTCCTTCTTGATGTACCCTGGAGTGGTTTCATAGCAATTGTCACTGGGCTTGCTTATTGGGCTGGCGGACGGCGACTGGCACTGGTCAGCCTTGGTCTTTTGGGTTTCATTGCCATCACAGGCTACTGGGACGCAGCAATGATATCGCTCTACCTGGTCGCGCTTTCGGTGGTCGTCACGCTGGTTTTGGCATTGCCGATTGGCATCTGGGCCGGGTTAAACGAAAGCGCCGACAGGATCGTCACGCCAATTATCGACACCCTTCAGACACTGCCGAGCTTTGTTTACCTCATACCGGTAGTAATGCTGGTCGGAGTAGGTGAATTCGCCGGTCTCATCGCCATCGTAGCCTATTCCCTGCCCCCCGGAGTGCGATATGCAAAACAAGGCATCCGAAATATCAGCCGCTCTAACATCGAAGTGGCAGATATGTCCGGATGCACAGCCAAGCAGAAGCTGTGGCATGTGCAGCTCCCGCTTGCACTGCCAGATATCATGCTGGGGATCAATCAGACAGTCATGTTCGCCTTCGGGATGCTGGTGATCACTGCGCTGGTAGGCACACGCGGACTAGAACACGACACGCTGGTGGCAATCGCGAAGGTGCAACCCGGAGAGGGCATCGTCGCTGGGCTGGGTATCGCATTCCTATCAATAATCACTGACAGACTGATCGGCCAGGCAAGCCGCAAGCTGCAACAACGCACAAAGCAGAAAAACGATGCAATTAGCTAACCAGATGATAGCGCCGGATACAGCCTTATGCAGGCTGAGCGCGCTAGAAGCACTCGCATTGTTCCGATCGGGGGAGCTGTCACCTGTTGAACTGCTGCAAGCACAAATAAATCGAGCGGCAGAGGTAGAGCCGGTTATCAACGCCTTCACTGAAACCTTCTTTGACACCGCGATGCAGCAGGCGCGGCAGGCCGAACGGCGCTACCTTGATCGCACAGGGGATTTGCGCCCGCTGGAAGGGCTAACTGTCACTGTCAAAGACGTTATTGATCAGAAAGGTGCCCGGACTACCTACGGGAGTCTTGTTTACCGAGACAATCTGGCACACCGCGACCATCCCGTTGTCGCCAGGATCCGGCAAGCCGGAGGTATAATCCATGCACGCACAACAACGTCGGAACTGGCGTTCGGCTGGATTACTGCAACACGGCTTTGGGGTGTGACACGAAACCCCTGGAACCCGGCGCTATCACCAGGAGGCTCCTCTGGCGGTGCTGCTGCCAGTCTTGCTGCAGGGACTAGTACACTGGCAATTGGTTCGGACAGCGCAGGGTCAATCCGGGTGCCAGCCTCGCTTTGCGGGGTCGTAGGCTACAAACCGCCTGCCGGTCGTGTGCCCGACCCGGCAGAGGGGCATGATCCCTATAACGCGATTGGACCATTGGCGCGCAGTGTAGGAGACTGCGCGTTGCTGCAAAACGTGATCAGCGGTGGACATCCCTCCGACATCGGCTCACTGCGTGAGCGTTTAGAGCTGCCACTCACCAATTCGGGCGAAGAACCACTCCGTGTCGCGCTTTCGCTTAATCTTGGTAAGTCATCTCCTGCCAGAAACATCGTGAGTGTCATCTGCGACTTTGCCACTCGAATGCAGCAGGCGGGTATTTCCGTTGAGGAACCTAGTATCTGTTGGCCAGGTACCGTGATTGATGACGCAAAGGACTACGCTGTTAGTCTGATCGCAGAAAGCCTGAGCGGAATGCTTCAGCAACATGGCGCAGATGTATGTGACTATATCGCAAGTGTCGGAGCTGCCGCCCGCAACTGCCCAAGCACAGCGATCCCTCGTGCGTTTGAGACCAAGAAGCGACTCTATGCCGAACTTTCTGCTATTCTCCACTCGGTTGACGCGCTTATTTGCCCAGTGGTCCTGACCAACTGCGTTGGTGCCGAGCAGCGCCCCTGGGAACGAATGATTGTGAACGGGGCCGAACTTGACAGTGACTATGACTGGGTGACAACACCCCATTTCAATATGTTAGGGCAACTACCTGCTCTGGCGGTTCCAATCGGCTGCGATGGGAGCGGGCTTCCGGTCGGTATTCAGATTGTCACCCGGCCGTACGATGATCAGCGCGCTTTCCGTGTCGCGGCGGCAGTGGAGCGAATAGTTCGGACGACAACTAGAGGCTTCTAACATCTTCCAACCGAAATAGCCCACTGGGACTCTGATTAGAGCAAACACTCCAGCCACGCGGCTTTTCTTTCTCATCTCCTGCAAACAGTATTGACCTAATGGGATGGCCGTCAGCTTCAAGAACTGTCTTTGAGCTATTTGGTCCTGCTTTGTGCAAAGCGGTAGTTTTCACGGTTCATCTAGAGAATACTGACGTGGTGGGTTAACCTGTCTTTCCGCAGAGGGTTTCTGCTTCGTCGAGTACTTGGTCCAGAAGGGTCAATATCATATCAACCGCTCGGTCATCTACGGTGAGCGGCGGGCGGATCTTCAGAATATTATCCGCAGGTCCTTCGCACCCGATCAAAACGCGGTGCTCTCGCAGCCGGTTCTTGACGTAGTCCGCAGCCTGCGTTGCAGGCGTGCGGCTGTTGCGGTCCGCTACCAGATCAACACCAATAAACAGTCCGAAACCTCGCACATCCCCGATCAGGGGGTGGCGCTCCGCCAAGGTCCGCAGTCCCGCAAGTAATTGGGTGCCCATATGCTGCGCGTTCTTCATCAGACCTTCATCGTCGACGATGTCCAGCACCTCTTTGCCGATGCGGCAGGACAGGGTTGACCCACCGAAGGTCGAGAAGAACTCCGGTCCGCGGGCGAAGGCGTCGGCGATCTCCCGGGTCGTGACCACAACGCCCAGCGGGTGTCCGTTGCCGATCGGCTTGCCCAGCACAACAATGTCTGGCACGGCGCCCTGCTGTTCGAAGCCGAAGTAATAGTCTCCCAGCCGTCCAAGCCCCGTTTGCACCTCATCTGCGATGCAAATGCCGCCCGCGGAACGAATCCGGGCATAGACTTTGGCCAGGTAGCCCTTGGGCGGGATTATCTGCCCGCCGACGCTTGGAAACGTCTCGGCGATGAAACCAGCCAGTTTACCGCCCCGGTCTGCAATCGCGGCCAGGGCCTTGTCCACCTGCGCCGCGTATTTTTCGGCCCGGTCCGGATCTTCGCGGCGATGACGGCCGCGGTAATCGTCGGCGACCTCAACCAAATGCACCCAATCACTTTGTCCGATGCCGCCTTTGGCGTTAAATTTGTAGGCCGACAAGTCGATCGCTCCCGTTGTATTGCCGTGATAGCCGTGATCGGGAGTTACCATGTCGCGCCCCCCGCTAGCAGCGCGAGCCAAGCGCAGGGCCAATTCATTGGCCTCAGAACCAGAGTTGACGAAGAAGCACACTGACAACGATTCAGGCAGTTTCGAGGTGATCTTTTCCGCAAAAGCTACCTGCGCTGGGTGCAGGTAGCGGGTGTTGGAATTCATGCGCAGCAGCTGGTCCGCGGCGACCGCTTGAATACGCGGGTGTGCGTGGCCAACGTGCGGGACGTTATTGTAGGCGTCCAGATAGGGCCGCCCCCATTCGTCGAACAGGTGGTGGCGCCAGCCGCGCAGCAGCATCACAGGATCGGCGTAGCTGAGCCTCAGGTTTTCGCCAAAGCAGCGCGCCCGCTCCGCCAAAAGCTTGGTTTTGTCGGCTGGCTGGTAGACCATGTCGGCGTCCGGCAGGTTAAGAAGCGCGGCCGGGTTCGGAGAGAGCGCTCCCCAAAGGCCCAGTTCGTCCGGGTCAGCGGCGCCGGGCCAGTGTTCAGCTATGCCCTCGGTGCTGAGTATTAGCTGGAAATGCACATGTGGGTGCCAGCCGCCACACTGCGCCGCATCTCCCAGCCGGGCAAAGGCCTCACCCTCTTTGATCTGCTGACCTGCTTTCAGACGGCCACAGACCTCTGGGTCGAGATGCCCGTAGAGGGTAAAGAAGGGATCCCCATCTGGCGTTTCATGACGCAGGACGACAACGCCCCCTTGGCCCGGGCGGCCGCAGCAGTTTTCTACGCTGTGAACCGTCGCGGGAACGGGGGCAAACACCTGCGTTCCCGAAACACAAAAGACATCTATCCCCAGATGCACCGTGCGGCGGTTGGAGGCCTTCCACGGCCCGGTTTGAAAGGCAGGACCAGTGTAGATCAACCTAGGCTCGCCGTAGTATCCTAGCCAGATGTTCTCGCTGCTTTGGCCGTCCGCCATCGCTTCGGTTTCGGCGGCAAACGGGTCGCGCGGGATGACCGAGCGCTCCACCGACAGGCTGCGCATCGCCATTCCGTCCAGGGGTTTACCCACCAGCGGTGCAAACTGGCCCCGCTGGTGGTTGAGCCAAGACAGGATGCGCGGGGCTGCACCGGTAACCGGCAGGCCGCAAGCCGCACGAAGGCGGGCCTTGATCAGGTCGCCGCTGACGCTGGGATTTTCGAGAAACTGCCAAGCGGGTTTCTGTGAAATCACAACATACGGATCATCTGGATATTCACTGGCCATTAGCGCCGAGTTGACGACGCTGACCGCCAGCCGCATCCGCAGCAGCGGCCACAGCAGATCAACGTCTGCCTCGGTGAGGGGCCAGATGCTATGATATCCGGCCACTACGGATTGCAGCGCCTTTTCGGGGTTCTCCTGACCAAGAACCATGTAGGCGCAAGTAATCGCCAGGTCACAGATGCGCGGCCCGGCGCACATGTCGCCGAGGTCGATCAGCCCGGAAACGCGCGGTGGCTCACTCAGCGAGCCGCGGACCAATATGTTGTAATCATTGACATCGTTGTGGATTGCCACGTTAGGCAAATCTCTCAGAAGCGGTAAAACGGCGGAGAATTCCGCGACGATACAATCCAGGAGCGCGCGCCGATCGTGACCCTCAACCATGTCTAGACAATCAAGAATCCAATCCGATTGCATTAGGTTCCACTTGAAGTCACGTTCAAGCGCGGGATGGGCGAAACCGGATAAGGCAAGCCCCATTTGCCCGACGGCGCGCCCCACATCAAACATCAGTCCATCGGTCTGCGGCTTGAACTCGGCAAAAGTCTTCCCTGGAAGCCTCTCAATGACCCAGACCAGCCGCTCAGCCCCACCCTCGTCCGCTACGGCCAAGAACATGTCGCCGCGGATGCTCCTGCAGACTGCGGGAACGTGGACGTCGGGGGCTTGTGTCCTGATGTGCTCAAGCGCACGGCACTGCAGATCAATGAAACTAGCCTGGCAGTCTGGCCGCATGATCTTCATCACATAGTCATGCTCCCCTTGCGCCAGAAAATTCTGGTCATACTCACCGTTCAGCGGTGTCAGCGCGGCAGTGATGCCCCAATGATCGCTTAGAACCTGTTGCCAGTGATGTACCATCGGGCGATCGCTCCTGCAGTTCGAATATATGTCAGGGCGCCGCAATCCGCGGGCTGGCGGACTACGAAAGAGGGCGCAGACGCCCTCGCGGCGCTAAGAATGCTTGTTTGCAAAGGCCTGCGCCCAGCAAGATTGGCGGGGCGTCAGGTCGGAGTCAGCTCTTCAAGTAACTCAGATGTGGTGCGCTGGCGGCAGTAGCCCTGTACGGCCGAAATGGAATTTTCTTGTCGTTCGGGACTATAGGTCAGGCAGGCATCTGTTACTTGTGTCACCAGATAACCCAGATCGCAGGCGTCGCGGATGGCGCTCTCAACGCATTGATCGGTGATAAGCCCGCTGATCACCAGTTGTTTGATACCTAAGTTGCGCAGAACATAGTCGATATGCGTCGACACAAAGACCGAGGAAGATGACTTTGGCAGCACGATTTCGTCTTCGCCGGGAGCCAGCGCATCGATCACCTTGCCGTCCCAGGCACCCTTGGGCACGTTGAAGCCGGTGATCTTGTAATCGAGACTGCGGTCACGCCCGTCCAGAGTGAGGCTTTCGATCGTCGTATACATCACCTCAAGCCCGGCGGCGCGGCTGGCCTGCTGGAGCTGCTGCATGTTCGGAATGACCCGGCCTTCCAGCTCCGCGAAGTACCAGCCGTATTTCTCTGCGACTTCGGCCTCCGGCATGTTGACGAATTCGGCGCCCTTGCGATGGGCGCCAAAATTCTGAACGTCGATGAACAGAAGGGCGGTTTGCTGCGGATCGACGGGAATGTCTCGGCTCAGTGTCATGTGGTTCTTCCTTAAAGCAGGCTTTCGATGGCGGTGCGCAAAAGACCGGCCCAGCGGCTTTGGCCCGCGTCATCGGCGATCAGGTCGTTGCGGATTTCAATCAGGCTGTGTGGCAGGCCGCTGGCCTCGCCGTGGCGGGGGACGAACCAGTCGGACTCGTCATCGATCTGATAGGGCTCATTCATGCCCACCGACAGCTCCGGTGCTTGCTCCAGCAAGGCGTGGCGCAGTCTTTCAGGTGTGTCTGCATCGCCGCGGTAGAGGAAGGCTATGTCCCAGGGACGCACCTCACCGGCCATCCGGGCGGTGAAGCTGTGGATCGAGATCAAGAGTTGCCGTTCAGGCTGCCCCCGGGTCTCTGTGACAGCCGCCTGGTAGGGGGCGAAAATCCCGGAAACCCGCGCCGCGCGGTCCTGCTGGGTCAGGCCGCGGTTGCCGGGAACAGGCGTTCCGTCGCTGATCAGTGGCATTGCGTCGGGTGCCTCCGGCGGCCGGTTGCAGTCGATCACCAGCCGGCTGTATGCCTGCAGAACCGCAGGTGCTCCCATCGCGTGGGCCAGCTTGCGGGTCACTGCCGCGGCGCCGATGTCCCAGCCGATATGGCGGTCGAGGTCTGTGCGCGACAGCCCGAGGCCGGACAAGCGTTCCGGGATCTGCTGCCCCGCATGTTCGCAGACCAGCAGAACCGGATGGCGGCTGGCGCTATTCAGAAGCTCCACCGGGGCTGGGTCGCGCGGACCTAACAGCGTCGCAGGATCGGATTTGACGTTTCCGTAGGTCACACTTTTTCCGCCTTCAGTGCGAGGGATGGGATTAGTCCGTTGGGACGGAACAGGAGCACGGCAACAACGATGCACAGGCCAATCGGGTCGCGGAACTCCTGCAGCTCCTGCGGCAGAAAGGCGGCAAGGTAAATCTCGATAAATCCGAGCAGAAAGCCCCCGGCTACCGCACCGCGCAAGGATCCCAGACCGCCCAAGATGGCTGCGATGAAGGCCTTCAGTACCGGTGTGAAGCCCATCAGCGGATCTACCGAGGCACGCTGACTGACCCACAAGACCGCTGCGACACCGGCCAGCAGGCCGGACAGGGCAAAGGCGCCGGCGATCACTGTATTGGCACGGATACCCATCAGCCTTGCCACGGCAAAATCTTCGGCTGAGGCACGCATGGCGATGCCTGTTTTCTGGTGTTTCATGAACCGGTCAAGGAACACTAGCATGATGACCGTTGCCGCGATCGCGGCGATCTTGTTGATGCCGATGATCAAGCCGCCGAACTGGACGCTGGCCGAGAGGAACTGGGGAAGCACCACAGCCTGGGACCGCGCCGAGATCAGGTTCTGAAACAGAACCTGGAGGATCATTGCGATGGCAAAGCTGGTGACCAGCATTGTCGCGCCGGAGGCATTGCGGACAGGGCGGAAGGCGATCCTCTCCATCAGGACTGCTGCCGCCACTGCTGCGCTAACGGCCAAGGCGACGGACAGAACAAAGGGAAAGCCCGCAAGCCCGCAGTACATCAGCACATAGCCGGCAATTGTCATCAGTTCACCGTGGGCGAAATTGATCAGCCCCATGATGGAAAAGACAACCGCCAGCCCCAGCGCGAGCAGCGCATAGGTGCCCCCCAAGGCAAATGCATTAACAGTCTGCTGTAATATCAGGTCCATATCAGCCTGCTCCCAAATAGGCAGATTGCAGTGAATCCGACTGTGCCAGTTCTGCAGCAGAGCCCGCTGCGACGATCCTGCCGCCAGACATCAGGTAGCCGCGATCAGCGACTTCCAAAGCCATGGCTACGTTCTGTTCGACGACGGCCAGCGTCACCCCTTGATCGCGCAGCAAGGTGATCAGCTCGAACACCTGCTCGACAATCTTCGGGGCAAGCCCCAGCGACGGCTCATCAAGCAGCAGCAGCCGAGGGTTGCTCATGAGAGCGCGGCCGACGGCCAGCATTTGCTGCTGCCCGCCCGACAGCGTGCCGGCGAATTGATCACGGCGCTCATGCAGAATGGGAAACAGCGTGTAGACACGGTCCCAAGCCGCCGCCACGGCCAGTTTGTCGCGGATGCCATAGGCACCCATCAGCAGGTTTTCTGCCACGCTGAGGGTGCCGAAAACACGGCGCCCTTCCGGCGACAAAGTAAGCCCTGCCGGGGCCAGGGTCTCAGGAGCGTTGTGGGTGATGTCCGACCCGTCAAACATCACTGTACCGGCGGCAACGGGAACAAGGCCGACAAGGGCATTAAGTGTTGAGGACTTTCCGGCCCCGTTGGCTCCCAGAAGGGCGATGATTTCGCCCTCCCGGATTTCAAAGTCGATGCCGCGTACCGCTTCGACTGCTCCGTAGTGAACATGGAATGATTGAACAGACAAAAGCGCTGACACCGGGACGCTCCTTATTGCATGCGTGGCGCTGGGATCAGCGAGGCATCTGGTGAGGGCTGCCCGACGAGTTCGCGCTCGCCGTCCGCAACGCGGATCAGCGAAACCTGGCGAACCGGCATTCCATCCGTGCCTTTGTAGGTGATGAGGCTGGTCGCCCCTTGAACATTCTCCAGCCCGGCAATCGCATCGCGCAAGGCGCTGGGTTCCACTGATCCGTCTGCCGCCAGTACAGCTGCCTCCAGAACCTTGATCAGGTCGTAGCCGACTGCACTGAAAATCGTTTCCGGCGGGGCGCCGTTGGCGGCTTCATAGGCGGAGTTGAAAACTTCTAGCGGACTTCCAGGCGTTGCATGGCCCGCGGTGGTGAAAACGACGCCCTCGGCAACGTCGCCCAGCGAGAAGGTCGTCGGGCTATCGATGCCGTCAGAGCCGATGATCTGGCCGGTCACGCCCGCCGCGCGCAGCGCCTTCAGCAGCGAAGGGAAGTCCGGCTCATAGGCCGACGTCATGATGACATCCGGCTGCGGGTCCAGCGCTGCAACCTTGGTGGCGATAGCGGAAAAATCCTGCTGGCCGATGGTATTGGTTGCCTGCCCGGCGATGGTGCCGCCCAGTTTCTCGAACACTTCAGCAAAATAGAGCGGCATAGTCGTGTACTGGGTGTCGGGCGAGTAGATGATATAAGCGTTGCGGTGGCCCTCGTCCCAGGCCCATTTGGCGGAGACGGTCGCCTGCACATTGTCGCCCGGGAAGTTCGAGAACATGTAGTCGCCGCCGATCATCGGCAGGGTCGGCGAGGAGGCGCAGGTCGAGATTGCCGGGATCTGGGCCGAAGAAATGACGCCGATTGCAGCCAGCGCCGGATCGGAGTCGCAGGGCAGCACGATCACGGAGACACCGTCATCCGCCAGCTCTTGGGTCGCAATCGAAGTTTGCGCCGCATCGGACCGCACGTCCTTTTCGACAAGTTCGATCTTGACGTCGCCGCCAATGCCGCCCTTTGCGTTGATCTCGTCGGCGGCCAAGCGCATCCCGCCAGACACCGGCACGTCCGCGTAGGCCAGGGCCCCGGTTTGTGCTGTGGCGACTCCGACGCGCAGCGTTTCGGAGAGGGCGGGAGCCGCCGCAATGGCGGCAGCCAGAGTGGATGATAGAAGCAGTGCTTTCATGGGTAAGTCTCCGTCTGTTGGGTTCTGGCCTCTGGGATCATCCGGCCAGTTCTGGTTTGCGCCCGGGTTGACCCTGGGGCTTAGTGTTTTTCTTGGAGCTTAGTTTTCCGGGGCCGAGGTAGGCCTCGATGACCGCGGGGTCCTGCCGGACCTCAGCCGGCGTGCCTTGGGCGATCAGCTTGCCTTCGTTCAGCACCGCCAGCCGGTCGCACAGCTGATTGATCAGGGCTAGGTCGTGGTCGACCATCAGGATGCCGATGCCCAGATTGCGGGTGAGGCCGCGCAGGGTTTCCATCAGAGCGTCGGTTTCCTCACGGTTCATGCCCGCCGCCGGTTCGTCCAGAAACAGCAGGGTCGGCTGGCACGCCAATGCACGGGCAATTTCAACGCGGCGCTGATCGCCGTAAGACAGGTTGCCGGCATTTTCTCCAGCCAGGGCTGCAACTCCTAGTTCGGCCAGCGCCGCCTGAGCGCGCTCCTCTGCTTCGGCGCCGCCGCGCGTTGACAGGGCGGCAACAAGTACGTTCTGATGAACCGTCAGATCGGGAAACAGGCGAATGTTCTGAAATGTTCGTGCGATACCATGATCCGCAACCTTGTGCGAAGGGATCCCTGTCAGGTCAACGCTGCCTTGCGTCACGGTTCCCTCGCTCGGCTGCAGGACACCCGACAGCATATTTAGCAGCGTGGTTTTTCCGGAGCCGTTAGGGCCGATCAGGCCGAGGATTTCGCCGGGCTGCAAGGCCAGCGACACATTGCTGACCGCGACCAGGCCGCCAAACCGCATGGTCATGCCCTTTGCAACAAGCGGCGTGGAGGCGTGTGCTTTGGGCATGGCGGGCGCAGCGTTGCCAGCGGCAGCGGGCGGAAAGAGTCTTTCTTCCCATTCTTTCAATCCGGCAAGGCCTTCGGGCTTGCGGAACATGGCAAGCAGAATGATCAGCCCGATGCCGATCTGTGTTGTGCCGAAAACCGCGGGAAGTTCGATGCCGCCTATGGACAGGCCGCTCTCCAGTCGGCGCAGGACCTCGGTCACCAGCGTGATGATCACCGCGCCGGTCACGGCGCCGGTAATGGTGCTCATGCCACCTACGATCAGCATGGCCAGCAGTAGAAACGTGTCGTTGAAGTAGAATTTCTTGGGGCTAAACGCACCCAGAAAATGAGCTAGTAAAGCACCAGCCAGCGCCATGGTCATCCCCGCCAGCACGAAGGAGATCAGGCGCTCGCGCGGGATGTTGATGCCGACGGCCGAAGCCGCAATCGCGTTTTCGCGGCCCGCCCGCAGCCTCAGTCCCGAAATCGAATCCCGGTACAGCCGCGCAAGTACCAGCGCCACGATGACGCCTGCCACCGCAGTCCAGATGCCGGTTTCGCGGGGCACTCCGAAGAATGACTGCGCGCCGCGGGTCACATCCCGCCAACCGATGATCACACCATGCACGATGATCAAGAGACCCAGGGTCGAAATCGTGGCGGCGGATCCTTCCAGTCTGCCGATTGCCGCACCGACAAGCAGCGCCACGAGACCCGTCACTGCCATCGCAATCACCGTTGCGGGCAGCAGCCCCATTTCGGTGGTCGCCAGCCACTCCGGCAGATGCGGCAGGGTTGCGATCTTCAGTTGCGTCGGCAGCGTCAGCAGGGCGGAGACATAGGCGCCGATCGCCATGAAGGCCACATGGCCGAAGCTGAGAATGCCGCTGTTGCCGCTGTAAATGCCGATGCCGACCACGCCGATCAGCGAAATCAAGAACACCGTGACAATCCGCTCCGCAGCGGGCCCAAGGAAACTAGCGATCACTGCGGTGCCGACGGCTCCGGCGATGATTGCAGAGAGGGCGGCAAGCATGTGCGTTCTTGGCGAAGTGATCATGGACGGCTCCCGTGAAGTTGCCCCTACAATGCTGATCGTTAATTTTCAAAGTCAATATTTTTTTGCTTGTTGACATTTTATTTTCAAAATCGTCTTTGGATGCATGAAACAAGAAATGCATGTCAGAACGCGGCTGGAATCCTTGTCGGACACGCTGACCGCGACCGAGCGAAAACTGTGTACGGCGTTATTGCTGGACTATCCGTTCGCTGGCTTGGAGCCGATCCAAGTGCTTGCGGAAAAGACGAAAACATCGCCCCCCTCCATCTCGAGGTTTGTCGCCAAACTTGGCTTCTCGGGCTATCAGGACTTTCAGCGCCACCTGATCGACGAGCTGAAGGAGGGCAACCGTTCGCCTCTGGACCTGCATCAGAGCGATCGTGCGATGAAGGGGGACTTCCTGGAAGATTTCGTCAACAGGGCTACAGCACTGCTGTCAGAATCGACGGCAGCGATCACTCAAGCGCAGTTTGACCGTGTCTGTGATATGTTCGCTGACGAAAAGCGCAGCGTCTATGTGATCGGGGGGCGCATCAGTGATGCGCTGGCTTTGTATCTGTCGCGCCACTTACGGCAAATGCGGGGCAATGTTTATCACCTGCCTGCTGATCCCGAAATCTGGCCCGAATACCTCTTGCGCATGAAGCCGCGTGATGTGGTTTTTGTGGTGGATTTCCGGCGCTATCAGCCCAGCCTCGAACAGCTTGCGGAGCGGGCGGCCAGCCGACAGGGCGCGCAGGTTGTCCTGCTAACGGACAAGTGGCTTTCACCTGTTGCGCGAGTGGCAAGCGAAGTCATCGCGACACCTATCGAAAGTGGTACCGTATGGGACAGCTATGTCGGCGCGCTGGTGCTGCTGGAGGCGGTTGTAACGCGGATTGCGGAAGGCGGCTGGGATAAGGCGCGCAAGAGAATTGAGCGATGGGATTCCCTTCGTTTGGAAATAGGAGAGATAAGCGATGATTAAAACCCCCTTGGTATTCGCAGCGACCTCGGATTTCGCCGGTAAGATCCGCGGCAAAAGCTTTCCGCTGGCGGACCTGGACAAACGCTCGGCCAAGGGGGTCGGATGGACACCCACCAATGTTCAGATCACCTGTTTCGACAAAATTGCCGAGACACCATTTGGATCCTTGGGCGATCTTCTGCTGGTGCCCGATGCGGAAACGCTGGTTGATATCGATTACGGGGATGGCAGCCCGGCGGACCGGTTCGTGCTGGGAGACATCCGCGAACTTGACGGAGCGCCCTGGAGCTGCTGCACGCGCTCTATTCTCAAGCAGGCGCTTAAACGGCTGGAGGATCTTGGCGGTGTCAGGCTGGTTGCTGCCTTCGAGCACGAATTCCAGCTGGATGCGGAGTCGCCCGCATTCGGCGAGGCCTATACCCATTCCGGTTTTCAGCAGAAACGTGAACTGGCCGAAAGCCTGATGGCGGCGCTGGGGCAAGCGGGCATGGAAACGGATACTTTCATGAATGAGTACGGCCCCGACCAGTACGAGGTCACGATTGATCCCGCGGATGGTTTGCGCGCCGCCGACCATGCTGCTGTTTTGAGAGAGGTCACCCGGTCGGTTGCCCGCAGATGCGGGGAACGAGCGACCTTCACGCCGATCCGCGACCCTGAAAACGTCGGCAATGGCGTGCATATCCACATGAGCTTTGTAGATGCTCAGGGGATCCCAGCCACTTATGATCCGGCAGGTCCTGCGGGAATGTCCAGCGTGACCGGAGCGTTTCTGGCAGGTGTACTGAAATACCTAGACAGCATTGTTGCCTTCACCGCACCGAGCGACGTGTCTTACCTGCGCCTGACGCCGCACCGCTGGAGCGCAGCCTACAACAATCTGGGCTTGCGTGACCGCGAGGCTTCTTTGCGGATCTGCCCAACTTCGGCACAGGACGAGGCCGGCATTGCCCGCCAGTATAATTTTGAGTTCCGGGCCGGCGACGCCGCTGCCTCGCCGTATCTGGCGCTTGCTGCAATCGTGCATGCTGGGGCGCAAGGCCTGCAAGAGAATCTGGCCGCGCCGCCAGTGACCCAAGAAGACTTGTCATTGCTGTCCGCAGAGGCCTTGAAGGCGCGCGGCTACACCCGGCTGCCTGAAGCGCTGCCCGAAGCCCTCGCGCGGTTCGAGCACAATGACATTGCTCGTGCCTGGTTTCCGGAAGGCTTTGCAGAAGTCTACCTTGCTCATAAATGGGGGGAGCTGGCCTATCTAGACGCGATGCCGCCAGAGGAGAGATGTGCTGTCTACGCCCAAGTTTACTAGCGCCGCTCCGTCCGAGTAACGTAAAACCTGGTTGTTCAAGGAGTGAGCCAACTGTCAGGTTGGGCCATTGATGCGCCACGCATGCTTGAGGGGTTGCTTTCCCGTTTCCTAGCAAGGTCGTGCTAAGCGAATGAATTTGGCGGAGCCGCTCCTCGCTTTTCAAGGTTGAGTAGTGGTCCGATCGGCCTTGCCAAGTTATCTGCCGTGGATTGGAAAAAGCGTGAGACCGCGTAATCAGGCCGATAGTTCGGCAGCATAACCTTCCCACAGCTTGAACCCGTCGGCTCTGGCATGGCGGTAGGAGAGAGTGGAAAGGCGATAGCGGCGGGGACGAAAGATCGTACTGATTTGGTCGTGGGCGACGAGAAATCGTTGCGCCTGGCGTGGTGACTTGAACCGACCCATCATCTTTTCCCGCTTTCGCGTCGGCCGGTGTGACCCTTCGATCCTGTTGTTGAGCCCCTTGTGCGCCCGATGGTCGGCGTCCGGCGTGATGGCCTTGATCGGCTTGGTATAGCTGCGCAGCTTGTCCGTGATCACGACACGCGGTTCGCCATAGGCTGCAACCAGTCGGCCGAAGAAACGCTTTGCGGCTTTGGCGTTGCGGCGAGGCTGGATCAGAATGTCGAGTACATCTCCATTGCCATCGATTGCACGCCACAGCCAATGTTTCACGCCGTTGATCGGGACGACCACTTCGTCCATATGCCATTTGTCGTGCGGCCGGGGCCGGTCGCGTCGGATACAAGCCGCGAACTGAGACCCGAAACGGTTCACCCAGAGACGAACCGCTTCACGACTGACGATGACGCCACGCTCCGCCAGGAGGTCCTCGACATCCGCCGTGCTGAGAGCAAACCGATGATATGCCCGCACCGCAAGGGAGTGTCCTGAAATCTGTGTATCTGGCCCGGCCCATGCGGTTTCAAATACTCAAGCGTCGAAGCGCTCGCCGAACATTATGGCGAACTGATTGCGAGCCGCAAACCATTCCCGTACGTTCCGGCCATCCTTCTCAAATTTTCGGATTGCGAGGTAGATCAGCTTGGTCGCGGCCTCGTCGGTCGGGAAGGAGCCACGCGTCTTGATTGATTTCCGGATCACGCGGTTCAGGCTTTCTATGGCATTTGTGGTGTAAATGATTTTCCGGATCGCCGGATCGAAGGCAAAGAACGGGATTACCTCCTGCCATGCCCTGCGCCAGGCCGGGGCGATGGACGCGTATTTCCCGGCCCATTTTTCCTCGAAGGCATCGAGCTCGGCCTCGGCCAAGTCGGCGGTCGGGGCGCTGTAAACCCGGAGCAGTTCGGCGGCCACGGCCTTGCGATCCTTCCAGGAGCAGAAATTCAGGGAATGACGCACCAGATGCACGATGCAGGTCTGGACCATGGCATCCGGGAAGGCGGCGATGATGGCCTCGGGAAAGCCCTTCAACCCGTCCACGACGGCGATCAGGACGTCCTGATCGCCCCGGTTCTTCATCTCGTTCATCACAGAGAGCCAGAATTTGGTGCCCTCGTTCTCGGCGATCCACAGGCCCAGAACCTCACGGCTCCCATCGCGGGTGACGCCGAGGGCGACGTAGACGGCCTTGTTCTTGACCGTCCGGCTGTCAGCATCACGGATCTTCACCCGCAGCGCGTCGAAGATCACGATGGGATACATCCGGTCCAGGGCGCGGCTCTGCCATTCCCTGACTTCGTCCAGCACCGCATCGGTGACGCGGCTGATCAGGTCGGGCGAGACCTTCAGGCCGTAGAGATCAAGCAGATGGGCCTGGATGTCCCGCACCGTCAGACCGGCGGCGTAGAGCCCGACGATCTTATCATCGATCCCATCGATCCGGGTCTGGCCCTTCTTCACCAGCTCGGGCTCGAAGCTGCTGTTACGGTCCCGCGGGATCGCAACTGGCATCTCCCCCTCCTGACCTTTCAGAACCTTGGTCGACGTGCCGTTGCGCCGGTTGCGCTGACCGGCAGGCGCGTCCTCGCCTTCTTCATAGCCCAGATGCGCTGTCAGCTCGGCACCCAGCATCCGCTCCATGAGCTTGATCTTCAGCTCTTTCATCAGCCGGCATCGCCGAGCAGGTCTTCAGGGCGCTCCACGCCCTTCAGCAATTCGTCCAGGATTTCTTTCGAGATGCTCATTCATGCTTCCTTTCGGTGAAGCATGAACCGGATCAGTCATACACAAAAGATCGGGCACTCTCCACCGCAAAGGCGATGATTTAACGAGGAAAACGGAAGCCCTTCAGCCGCGGCAATGAGGTCGGTATGGTCATGGTACCGCGCTATCCGAGAAGGACAACCCAATCAACTTGATGGTGTGGACAGCTCCACCGAACGGCATCGCAATGTGCCATGCTGGAGTTGTTGAATCCAACAGGAGATAGGAGCTGTCCATGCATATTACAACACTCGGAATCGATTTGGCCAAGTCGGTCT
>NZ_JAXMOX010000020.1:0-35953 GCF_034669605.1 Leisingera sp. | reverse complement strand
GGCGGCCCATGCTGTCGGTGTATTCTTTGGCCGGTTTGGTGACCATGGTGAAGCCGTTGTAATGCAGCCAGTCGACCAGCGGGCGGATCGGTGAATACTCGTCATTCTCCAGCAGGGCAGTGTAATAAAAGGCCCGCAGAAGCTTGCCGCGGCGCATGAATTCTTGCCGCAAAAGCTTATAGTCGATGTCGAACCCAAGCGCCTTAGCTGCGGCGTACAGGTTCGACCCGTCTATGAACAGCGCAAGCCGTTCGTCTTTGTAAAACATAAAATGTTCCTTCCGGTATAACCGTCCCGGCCGGGTGATCCGTGAGTGAGTGCCAGAAATCAGCGAGACGGGTGGACTTAATGTAAGTTATTTGTCATCTGCCGCAAGTATACTGCCATTCTGAAATAGGGTCAAAAATGGCCGGAAATCTGAAAACGTCCCTCATCGCGCTCGGCGGTAACCTGCCTGTGGACGCTGATGCGCCGCAAGCCACTTTGTCAAAGGCTGTTGCCGCTTTGCAATCCGATGATGTTGTCCTGCGCCGCGTCTCACGGTTCTTTCAGACGCCTTGTTTTCCAGCAGGCGCCGGACCGGATTATGTGAATGCTGCAGTTGCGGTTGAGACATCTTTGTCCGCGCCCGCGCTTCTGGCGCGTTTGCATGAGATTGAAGAACAGTTTGCCCGGGTGCGGGAACAACGCTGGGGGATGCGTACGCTTGATCTGGATTTGATTGACCACGGCGGTGCAGTACTGCCGGATGCGGACGGATTTGCCCGCTGGCAGAGGCTGCCGCTGGAGACCCAGATGAAGGAGGCCCCCGGGCAGCTGATCCTGCCGCATCCGCGCCTTCAGGACCGCGCCTTTGTGCTGGTGCCGCTTTGCGATATTGCCCCGCGCTGGCGCCACCCGGTTCTGCAGAAAACCGCTGCTGGGCTGCTGGCGGAATTGCCGCCGGCAGATGTGGCGGAGGTCACGCCGCTGTAAGCCGCGCAATGCGGCGTTTTCCGCTCTTGTCAAGGGAAAGGTTTGGGCGTAAATGTCTGCCTTCTGGACCCGGAATGAATTGGAGAGTCGCTGATGGCCCGCGTGACGGTTGAAGATTGCGTAGACAAGGTGCCCAACCGCTTTGAGCTGGTGATGCTGGCAGCGCATCGCGCCCGCGAAATTTCGGCAGGTGCTCCAATCACCGTGGACCGTGATAACGACAAAAACCCGGTCGTTTCCTTGCGCGAAATCGCTGATGAGACACAAAGCGCAGACGATCTGCGCGAGCGCCTGATCGAAGGCAATCAGACCCAGATTGAGGTCGATGAGCCGGAAGAAGATTCGATGGCTTTGCTGATGGGCGCGGACAACGACAAGCCCGCCGATGACGATATGTCTGAAGAGAAACTGCTGCGCGCGCTGATGGAGGCCCAGGGCCAGGGCTGAGGCGTGCGCTGACGAATTTGAGGCTGCGGACCGGACATGAACTCCCCCGATATTTCCGCTGGAGATCTGCTTGCTCTGGTCCGCAACTACAACCCGAAGACAAATGCGGATAGAATTGCCGAGGCCTATGCATTCGGCGAGCAGATGCATGAAGGGCAATTCCGCCATTCCGGCGAACCCTATTTCACGCATCCGGTTGCCGTCGCAGCCATTCTAACCGAACAGCGCCTGGATGATGCGACGATCATCACCGCGCTGTTGCATGACACCATCGAAGACACCAAGGCCTCCTACGAGGAAGTCACCCGCCGCTTTGGCAATGAGGTGGCGATGCTGGTCGACGGCGTTACCAAATTGACCAACTTGCAGCTCAGCAGCCGCGAGACCAAGCAGGCGGAAAACTTCCGCAAGCTGTTCATGGCGATGTCCAAAGATCTGCGGGTGATCCTGGTCAAGCTTGCCGACCGGCTGCACAACATGCGCACAATCAAGGCGATGCGCCCGGAAAAGCAGGCCCAGAAGGCGCGCGAGACAATGGATATCTATGCGCCTCTGGCGGGCCGCATGGGGATGCAGTGGATGCGCGAGGAGCTGGAGGATCTGGCGTTCCGCGTGCTTAATGCCGAAGGCCGCCAGTCGATCATCCGCCGTTTCGTGACCCTGCAGCGCGAAACAGGCGATGTAATTCACCGGATCACCGGCGACATGCGGCTGGAGCTGGAAAAGGCCGGGATCGAGGCGGAGGTCTTTGGCCGCGCCAAGAAACCCTATTCGATCTGGCGCAAGATGCAGGCCAAGGATCAGGGCTTTTCGCGGCTCTCGGACATCTACGGCTTCCGCGTTATCACCACCTCCGAAGAGGACGCCTACCGCGCGCTTGGGGCGATTCACCAGCGCTGGCGGGCGGTTCCGGGCCGGTTCAAGGATTACATCAGCCAGCCGAAATCCAACGGTTACCGCTCGATCCATACCACGGTTTCAGGCCGGGACGGCAAGCGGGTGGAGGTGCAGATCCGCACCCGGCAGATGCATGACGTGGCCGAAACCGGGGTGGCGGCCCACTGGTCCTATCGCGACGGCGTGCGCTCGGAAAACCCCTTTGCGGTTGACCCGGCCAAATGGATTGCCTCGCTGACCGAGCAATTCGACGCCGAGGATGATCACGACGAATTCCTCGAGGCAGTGAAGCTCGAGATGTATTCCGACCAGGTGTTCTGCTTCACGCCCAAGGGCGATGTGATCAAACTGCCCAAGGGCGCGACGCCGATCGACTTTGCCTATGCCATCCATACCCGCATCGGCCATGCCTGCGTCGGCGCCAAGGTGGACGGGATCCGGGTGCCGCTGTGGACCCGGCTGCGCAACGGCCAGTCTGTGGATGTGATCACCGCCGAGGGCCAGACCCCGCAGTTAAGCTGGCTGGAGATTGCCACCACCGGCAAGGCCCGCACCGCGATCCGCCGCGCTCTGCGCGAGGCGGACCGGGCGCGGTTTGTGAAGCTGGGTCATGAACTGGCACGCTCGGCTTTTGAGCATGTCGGCAAAAAGGCCACCGACAAGGCGCTCGAAACTGCTGCACGTGCCCTGCGAGCGGGCGGGGTGAATGAGCTGCTGGCACGGTTAGGGGCGGCAGAGATCACCGCGCATGACGTGGTGCAATCGGTTTATCCGGAATTGACCACTACTGGCGATGGCGACGAAATCTCTCCGCGCCGGGCCGTGGTCGGCCTGGAGCCGGGGCAGAGCTTTGAGCGTGCGCCTTGCTGCCAGCCGCTGCCGGGCGAACGCATCATCGGCATCACCTACCGCGGCCGCGGGGTGGTGGTGCATTCCGCGGATTGCGACAAGCTGGGCGAGTTTGAGGACCAGCCGGAGCGTTGGATGGATGTGCAGTGGCACAGCGGAACCCATCCGGCGGCTTATGGCACAACATTGGAGCTGACCATCGGCAATGACGCCGGTGTGCTGGGACGCATTTGCACATTGATTGGTGAGAAAAAGGCCAATATCTCGGACCTAGAATTTGTCGACAGGAAACCAGACTTTTACCGGCTTATGATCAATGTGGAACTGCGGGATGTGGAGCAGCTGCACTCGCTGATGCTGACGCTTGAAGCCGAAAGCGATGTTGCCGCGGTGGCGCGGTTCCGTGACAAACCGGAAGAGCGCCATTTTCCGTGATAAGCCGATGAAATTTTGAGCCGGGAACTGGGAAGGACGCACAGCTTTGGTATTCAGGCGCCGGGACAGACGTCCGCCCCTCCGGGCGCTGGCGGATTTTCTCTGGCCGCGTGGCGGCTGGGGAAGGGCGTTCCTGTATGTGAAGCACCGGGTGCGGCGGTTGCCCGATTCGCCTGAACGCATCGCCCGCGGCATCTGGGCCGGGGTGTTCACCACCTTCACGCCCTTTTACGGGCTGCACTTCCTTGTCGCGGCGATCATTTCCCGGCTGATGAATGGCAATATTCTTGCCTCGCTCAGCGCCACCTTCTTTGGCAATCCGCTGACCTATGTGCCGATCGGGGTGGCCTCGCTGCAGACCGGGCACTGGATTCTTGGAACCGAGTTCGACGGGGAAGTCGACAAATCCCTGATGGGCAAGTTTCTGGACGCGGGGGGCGACCTGAAGGACAACCTGTTTGCGCTGTTCCTGGACCAGCCCGCCGACTGGCAGGGGCTGCACCTGTTCTATAACGAGGTTTTCTACCCCTACATGATCGGCGGCATCATTCCGGGGATCATTTCCGCGTCCGTCTGCTATATGCTCAGCCTGCCGGTGATCCGGGTCTACCAGCAGCGCCGCCGGGCCAAGATCAAGGCCAAGTTCGAGGCCATCAAGCAGCGCGCCGAAGTCGACACCGGCTCCTGAGCCGTGGCGCCGGATTGTACCATTATCGCCAGCAGGGTTGCTCTTGCCCGCAGGCTGTCTAGTCTTTGCGTAAAAGCTTTGACTTCAGACGGATGAGACAGCTGCCATGACACAGAACAAATTGCGCTTGGGCGTGAATATCGACCATGTCGCCACAGTGCGCAACGCCCGCGGTGGCGCCTATCCGGACCCGATCCGCGCGGCAAAACTGGCCGAGGAGGCAGGCGCCGACGGTATCACCGCGCATCTGCGCGAAGACCGCCGCCATATCACAGATGCCGATATCGACGGGCTGATGGAGGCGCTTACGGTGCCACTGAATTTTGAGATGGCGGCGACGGAGGAAATGCAAAAAATTGCCCTGCGCCACAAGCCGCACGCGGTTTGCATCGTGCCGGAGAAACGCGAGGAACGCACCACCGAAGGCGGGCTGGAGGTCGCCCGTGAGGAAAACCGCCTGGCCCATTACATCGCACCCCTGCGCGACGCAGGCTGCCGGGTGTCGATCTTCATTGCCGCCGATAGAAAGCAGATCGAAGCCGCGCACCGGATCGGCGCCGAGGTGATCGAACTGCACACCGGCGCCTATTGCGACTATCACGCCGAGGCCAGGTTTAAGGACCGTGACCGCGAATTGGATGCATTGCGCGAGATGTCAGCCTATGCCCATTCGTTAGGGCTTGAAGTGCATGCCGGCCATGGCCTCACTTATGATACCGTAAAACCGGTTGCGGCCTTCCCGGAGGTCAAAGAGCTGAATATCGGCCATTTCCTGATTGGCGAGGCAGTCTTCCGGGGTCTGACCCCGGCAGTGCAGGAAATGCGGCGGATGATGGATCAAGCACGGGAAAAATAAGGCCATGCACGCTAATTTGATCCGCTACGGCCTACTCTGGATGGCTGCCTCAATCGGCATGATGCTTGTGGGGCTGATGCTGGCGCAGTTCGGGGTCGGCATGCCGGCCGGGCTGGCAACGGTTCTGCCGCCGATGTTTGCCGCAGTTCTTGAAGGAATGCGCATCGCGCGGACAATCCGGGTACCGCTGGACGGAAAGTCGGCCTGGGTCAATGCTGCGGCGATGACCGGGGTCGTTGCGCTGCTGACCATCGTTCAACTGCCGCTCTACTGGAACAACCCGGTTATCGCTGAAGCGCGAGTGACCATTCCTGCCCTGTATCTCGCAGGCCTTTTTGTATTGCTGCTGGCGGTCATTCTGATGGTCAACCGTCTGTTTCTGGCGCATGGCATCAAACTGGGGCTGAAACGGCTGGAAGAATGATCCTGGGCGTGGGAACCGATCTGGCCAATATCGAGCGTATCCAGCGCACGCTGGACCGCTTCGGCGACAGGTTCCGCAACCGGGTTTTCACCGAAACTGAACAGCGCAAGGCCGAACGCCGCCGCGACGTGGCGGGCACCTATGCCAAGCGCTGGGCCGCCAAGGAAGCCTGTTCCAAGGCACTGGGCACCGGGCTGCGCATGGGGATCGCCTGGAAGGACATGGCGGTTACCAACCTGCGTACGGGTCAGCCGGTGATGCATGTGACAGGCTGGGCCGCCGAACGCCTTCGCGAAATGACCCCGCCGGCCCATGAAGCGGTGATCCATGTGACTTTGACGGATGACCACCCCTGGGCGCAGGCCTTTGTGGTGATTGAGGCGCGTCCCATGATAGCGAACCTGGCGGAATTGCCCGCCGGAACTTGACTTGGCCCCTTCAGGCCCGCATGTAGCGCCGGACCCTGTTTCCAAACCGGAGAGCCTGATGACGGCCAAAGCAAAGACCGGCAGTTCGATCATTGAGACGGTGAAAACCATCGTCTATGCGCTGCTGATCGCCGGTGTTTTCCGCACCCTCTTTTTTCAGCCCTTTTGGATACCGTCAGGATCGATGAAGGAGACCCTGCTGATCGGGGACTTCCTGTTCGTGAACAAGATGGCCTATGGCTATTCCTATGCTTCCTGCCCCAGCGTGCGCATCCCCGCTGTTGGTTTGAACATAGATGCTAAAAACATCTGCGGCTTTCTGGACGGCGACAATACCCGCCTGATGGGCAGCCAGCCGGAGCGCGGCGATGTGGTGGTGTTCCGCCATCCAGTGAACAGCAACGACTTCATCAAGCGGCTGATCGGTCTGCCGGGTGACAAGATCCAGATGAAGAATGGCGTTCTTTTCATTAATGGCGAACCGGTAAAGCTGCAAGATGCCGGTCAATTCGAGGAAGTGATGGAGCGTCAGGGTCCGCAGGGGTCCTTCCCGCGTTGTGAAAACGCGCCGGTGGGCCAGGGTGCTGTCTGCAATAAGTCGCGCAAACTGGAAACCCTGCCCGGCGGCAATGAACATATTGTTCTCAACATCACCAATCAGGGCATGGATCACACCGGCGTTTATCAAGTGCCGGAAGGTCACTACTTTTTTATGGGCGACAACAGGGATAATTCCTCAGACAGCCGTTTGCCGCAGTCTGCCGGCGGCGTGGGTTTCGTCCCGTTTGAAAACTTGATCGGGCGTGCCGACCGTATCATGTTCTCTTCCGCCGGGCGCTCAATGCTCTATTTCTGGACCTGGCGGAGCGACCGTTTCTTCAAGGGGATCAAGTGAAACTGTCCAAGGAATTGCGCGCGTTTGAAGACCGGATCGGGCATCAGTTTGCCCGGCCCGAATTGTTGCAACGCGCTGTGACACATGCATCTGTGTCGTCGCCGAACCGCAAGGACAACCAGCGGCTGGAGTTTCTGGGTGACCGGGTTCTGGGGCTGGTGATGGCCACCGCTTTGCTGGAGCATGACATGACCGCCACCGAGGGCCAGCTGGCGCCGCGCTTTAATGCGCTGGTGCGCAAGGAGGCCTGCGCTGATGTTGCTGCGGAAATCGACTTGGGTGCGGTTCTGAAACTGGGCCGGTCGGAAATGATGTCTGGCGGCCGGCGCAAGCAGGCGCTGCTGGGGGATGCGATGGAAGCGGTGATTGCCGCGGTTTACAAGGACGCAGGCTTTGAGGCCGCGGCTGAGATGATCCTGCGGCTGTGGGGCTCCCGTGTTCATCAGGTCGAAAGCGACGCACGCGACGCCAAGACTTCGCTGCAGGAATGGGCGCAGGCGCGCGGTCAGAACCCGCCGGCCTATGTCGAACTGTCCCGCAGCGGCCCGGATCACGCACCGGTCTTCACCATCGCAGCGCGGCTTCAGGACGGGACCCAAGCACAGGCCACTGCCGGTTCCAAGCGGCAGGCCGAACAGGCCGCTGCAAAGGCGCTGCTGACGCGGCTCGGATAAGCTCTCAGGTCACGCGGATACAGCCCGCGTGACCTGTTGTCTGATGTTCGGTCACATGGCAGTGGACCGTCAGACCGCGCGGATTGCCAGCCACCATCGCGATCTCGGCTACTTGTTGTTCAACGGCAGCATGGAAATCGGCCACCAGCGGCGGAAACCTGCGCAGGTTTGAACGGATCGGGGTAAAGCCCAGTCCGGGAAGGTGGACCAAATGCAGGTTTGGCGCCCCATTCCTAAGCCGCTGAACATGGCACTCACTGCGTTCCGCCAGGGCCATCAGCCCGGTGCCCCTGGCGGCGTCCCCGGCCCAGGTCAGAAGGTGGATTTTGCGGTGCCAATGCCCGCAGGAGAAAGCCAAACCGCCGATATGCCGTCAGCTCTTCCAGGCCTGCCATCCCGCACCATGGCGCCGCTGCGATCCGTTGGTGCATCGGCTTGCCTTGCATGCCGTAAAGAGCCGGTGGCGGGGCGTCTGGCGGCAAACTCGCCAGCCCTTCGGCGGGGTTCCCGCGCAAGGCTAAGCGGGCAGTCTGAATGGTGAGCTGTTGCGCGGCAGCGGATGCAGTGCCCAAAGAGGCGGCACCCATCACTTCTGCGGTTGCGGCCGATCCCAGCCGAAGATCACCGTGTTTCGCTGGAAACCTTTCCAAAGCGCAATTGCCGTGAACTGCCTGGCACGCGGATTGGCTTGGCGCCGCGCTTGTCACATGGGATCTGCCGCAGGTCTTTGACATTCGGCAAGGTTATGTGAAGGTAGGCAAAGCCCGCTTGAAAACGCCTCTGGCCCCTGTGGGTAAAATCCTGTAGGGGGTCTGCTCTGCAAACAGGACCTGTATTGATGACCACACGCGCCGGATTCGTTGCCCTGATCGGAGAGCCCAACGCGGGCAAATCGACCCTTCTGAATCGTATGGTCGGGGCGAAGGTCTCGATCGTGACCCATAAGGTTCAGACCACGCGCACACGGATCCGCGGCGTGGCAATGGAGGGCGAAGCGCAGATTGTTTTTGTCGACACCCCCGGCTTGTTCCGCCCACGCCGCCGCCTGGATCGGGCAATGGTCGCGGCAGCCTGGGGCGGGGCGGCAGATGCCGACGTGGTGGTGCTGATGGTCGAGGCGCACCGGGGCATCACCGAAGGCGTGGAAACCATTCTAGAGGGGCTTGTGGAAATCGGCAGCGGCCGGACAGTGGCACTTGCCATTAACAAAATCGACAAAGTGCCGGCAGAAACACTGCTGGGCCTCGCCGAGGACTTGAACAGCCGCTACGGTTTTGCCGAAACTTTCATGATCTCTGCGGAACGCGGCCATGGCGTCGACGACCTGCGTCAGTGGCTGGCCGGCAAGCTGCCGGAAAGCCCCTGGCTTTACCCCGAGGATCAGATAGCCGACTTGCCGATGCGGATGATCGCAGCGGAAATGACCCGTGAAAAACTGACGTTGCGCCTGCACCAGGAACTGCCCTACCAGCTGACGGTTGAAACCGAGAATTGGGAAGAACGCAAAGATGGATCTGCCCGGGTGGATCAACTGATCTATGTGGTGCGCGACGGGCATAAGGGCATTGTCCTGGGCAAGCGGGGCGAGACGATCAAAGCGGTCTCTCAGGCGGCCCGCGCCGAGCTGGAAGAATTCCTGGACCGCAAAGTGCATCTGTTCCTGCAAGTGAAGGTCCGTCCCAACTGGCTGGAAGAATCCGAGCGTTATTCCGAAATGGGCCTCGACTTCAAAGACGGCAACTGAAGCTGTTTATGCGTTTCACCTTTGTAAAAATACTCCCGCCGGAGGCTCCCGTGGTTGCAACCGGCGGCATCGCCGGAAGACGCGCAGCATGACCCGCCTTGCTGCCGAATTCTGGGTGCAGGCCTATTTGGCCCGGCTGCGGCTGATGGACATTCCTGCCTTTGTTACCTCGCATGGGGATGACACAGCGGGTGCAGTGCTGGTCAAACTCAACACGCTGGATGGTCAGGCGCGTGCCTTTCACCGGACTTATGATCTGATGAACGGTGTGCGCAAATGGGATGAACTGGCTGCAGGCGCAGAAACTGAGGTCGACACTTCCATCCAGCGCCAGCGCGGGTTCGACCCGGACCTTTGGGTGATCGAGGTCGAAGACCGTGCCGGCCGCCATCTGCTGAACGAACCAGGGCTGGAGTGATTCCGCCGCTTGCAGGTTCCGCTGCAATGCGCTCTGCTGCGGCGGTCTGGATGACTGGGAGGCCTGCTGTTGGAATGGCGTGATCATGGCATATTGCTTTCGATGCGCCGGCATGGCGAAAACTCAGCCATCATCGATGTCTTCACCAAAGCGCATGGCCGCCACGCGGGCATGGTGCGCGGCGGTGCCAGCCGCAAGCTTGCTCCGGTACTGCAGCCCGGAGCCCAGCTGGATGTGGCTTGGCGGGCGCGGCTGGAGGACCACCTAGGCAGCTATCATGCAGAACTTTTGCGCAGCCGGGCCGCAGCTGCGATGTCCGGGCGGCTGGCGCTGGCAGGGCTGAATACGGTGACAGCGCTGCTGTCCTTCTGCCTGCCTGAACGCGAACCGCATCCTGAGCTCTATACCCGCAGTGAACAGTTGCTGGATCTGTTGGGCAATGAAGAGCTTTGGCCGCTTGCCTTTCTTCGCTGGGAGTTGGGGCTGCTGGAGGAAATGGGCTTTGGGCTTGATCTGACAGCCTGTGCGGTCACCGGGGCGCGGAACAGGCTGGAATTTGTCTCCCCCAAATCGGGCCGGGCTGTTTCACGTGAAGGCGCCGGGGAGTGGGCAGACCGGCTGCTGCCCTTGCCCCCGGTGATGCTGGGGGAAGGCGATGCCGGAGACGCGGAAATCCTGCAGGCGCTGCGCACCACCGGCCATTTTCTGGAGACCCATCTGGCGCCGTCTCTGGGCAACCGGCCGCTGCCCGAGGCGCGCGGGAGGCTGATGCATCTGCTCAGCCGCCGGCCGTGAACAGCATCTCGTGTCCCTGGTCGTTGCTGGGGATCAGCACGTCACCGGAAACCTCGGCCAGCGTCATATCCCGCAGGGCTTGCCGGAATGCGGTTTCGGCTGCAAGTTCAGGACAGGCTGCGCCCGGAAATGGAAAGTGACGTCTCCCGCCCGCCGCTGCGGCATTGTGAATGCCTTGCGCCCGTTGGGCATAGCGCCGCGCAATGCGCGGCGCGGGCCGGTCCGAGCAGGAAAACGCTGTTGCGCCGTGCGCAGTACGGTGCCCGGCCCAATGCAGAAGGTGCATTCCTTGAATGCGTCTGAAGGGGCGGGAGCCGCCATTTAATTTGCCTGGATGATTTTGGCCACTCTTCGGCCGATTTCGTTGCTGGCCTTGACCGATGGGTGGATCATGTCCAGCGCATGATAAGACCGGTCGCCAAAGGGCACCATGTCCCTGAGCGACAGGAAGTGAATGCCCTCGTCCAGCTCCGCCAACCGTTCGATGCGGGCTTCCAGCTCGTTTCCCTCGTCGCGGCAGTGTTCAATCAGCGAGCCGGTTCCGGGGCTGCGCAGATAGCCAAGATAGATCACCTTGGCGCCGGTCGCACGCAATTCCGACAGCATTCCGGGAATCGCGCCCGCGCGCCCGTCCTTAGAGACCAGTTTGTCCAGTTTGCGGTTGCAGGCAAAACAGCCGCAGCCGAGCCATAGGTCATTGCCGCCGCCGTTCACAATCACCCAGTCCCAATTGCCGGGCTGGTACTGTTTGCGGATCTGCATGCCGGCCGCACCGGAAACCGGCAGCTTGTAGATGATGCGCGCGGCAGAAACGGAGCGGTCGACCACCGGTACCTGCAGTTCCCGCGCCACGGTGTCGGAGATGGATTTCCCGGCCAAGCTGTGCCAGGCCAGCAGCGAATCCCCGATTGCCAGGATGCGGGGGGCGTACTCCGACGGAACGGCAGAAGCACAGGCGGAAATCAGCAGGAGCAGCGGGAACAGGAAGAGGCGCAAACGTGTCATGTCCTCTTATTAACCAAGAATCGTGAAGGTGCGAACAACTCGGATTGGAAATAGTCCAGTTCCGGGCGTTCATTGCAAACAGGCCGCATTCCGAGGGGCATTTTAGGGAAATGGGAAAGCCCGGCGCAAGCGCCGGGCCAGAAGGGGTACGTTCGCAGCTGGGGATTGAAGCAGGTTAACCCAGCAGGCGGCGGGCGATGACCTGAGCCTGAATTTCCGCAGCCCCTTCAAAAATATTGAGGATCCGGGCGTCACAAAGAACGCGTGAGATCTTGTATTCCAGCGCAAAGCCATTGCCGCCGTGGATCTGCAGTCCGTTGTCCGCAGCAGCCCAAGCAACGCGCGCACCCAGCAGCTTGGCCATTCCGGCCTCCAGGTCGCAGCGGTGGCCGTGGTCCTTTTCCCAGGCCGAGAAATAGGTCAGCTGGCGGGCGATCATGATCTCCACCGCCATCATCGCCAGCTTTCCCGAGACCCGCGGGAAGTTAATCAGAGATTTTCCGAACTGCTTGCGGTCCTGCGCGTATTGCATGGCGATATCCAGCGCCGACTGGGCCACACCAATGGCACGGGCCGCCGTCTGGATCCGGGCGGATTCAAAGGTCTCCATCAGCTGCTTGAAGCCCCTGTTCTCCTCGCCGCCCAAGAGGTTTTCACCCTTTACGTGGAAGTTGTCGAAGCCCAGTTCGTATTCCTTCATGCCGCGGTAGCCGAGCACTTCGATCTCACCGCCGGTCATGCCTTCGGTCGGGAACGGGGCCTCATCGGTGCCGGGTGTCTTTTCCGCCAGGAACATCGACAACCCGCGGTGGTCGGTTGTATCCGGATCGGTGCGCGCCAGCAGGGTCATCACATGGGTTCGGGCAGCGTGGGTGATCCAGGTCTTGTTGCCAGTCACTTTGTAGTCGCCGTTCTCGTCCTTCACCGCGCGGGTGCGCAAAGATCCGAGGTCGGAACCGGTATTCGGCTCGGTGAAGACAGCAGTGGGCAGGATCTCGGCGCTGGCCAGCTTCGGCAGCCAGTTTGCCTTCTGTTCGTCAGTACCGCCGCAGAGGATCAACTCGGCCGCGATTTCCGAACGGGTGCCCAGCGAGCCAACACCGATATAGCCGCGCGACAGCTCTTCGGATACCACCACCATTGAGGCTTTGGACAGGCCGAAACCGCCGTATTCCTCGGGGATAGTCAGGCCGAATACGCCCATCTCCGCCAGCTCTTCGATCACCGACAGCGGAATCAGCTCATCCTTTAGATGCCAGTCATGGGCGTGCGGTTCGACCTTTTCAACCGCATAGCGGCGGAACTGGTCGCGGATCATTTCCAGTTCTTCTTCCAGCCCGGAAGTGCCGAACATGGTGGCTCCTGCCTGCGCCTCCATCAGCTCTACCAGACGGGTGCGTGCGGCCTGGCTGTTGCCCTGCTCGCAGAGCACCATCACTGCGGGCACCATCAGCCCGCTCTGGGCGTCCTGGGAAAGGCCCAGATCCTGCAGGCGGATAATCTCGCCTTGGTTCATCTGGATGCCGCCATAGACCTGCGACAGGTATTCGCCAAAGCCGATTTGATGGATCAGTTGTTCCATTTCGCCGAACTTGCCTTCACCTAGCAGCTTCTCGGCCCATTTCTGCATCTGCCGCAGGCTGTAGACATAGGTTGCAAGCCATGACAGCCCGTGTGCAGCCACCTGGTTCTCCTCGACCAGGCGGCCGGAGACACGGCCATCTTCGCTCACCATGTCTCTGACCGAGGCGCGGGCGGCCTCAAGCAGCTGGTTCAGAGGTTCCAGGGATGCGGCGGTCAGCGCCAGCAGGTCGGGGATGAGTGTCGGTTTCATATGCAAGTCCTGTCCGTCGTGGGCCATGAATCAGATCCTTTTCCGGTCGCTCGGTGGTAAATCATTTTGCAGGTGCAGCGCAACAAAAATACTCCCTGCCGCGGCATTTGGATCAAATCTTGCGCGTATATTTTGCCAGTGCAGCACGCTGCGGATGTGGTAGATCGGGTATATGACAGCATTGTTTTTTCTCATTTCCCCGGCAGAGCTGGCAGCGGCCTTTGGCATTGCATTGCTGGCGGGCACGGTCAAAGGCCTGATCGGTTTTGCCATGCCTATGATCTTCATCTCCGGTCTCAGCGTGTTTCTGCAGCCTGACCTGGCGTTGGCAGGGCTGATTCTTCCGACACTGGTGGCCAACGGGATGCAGGCGCTGCGTCAAGGACCGCGGGCCGCGATAGGCTCGATCCGGAAATTCCGGGTGTTTCTGCTGACGGGGCTGTTGTGCATGCTGCTGAGCGCTCAGTCCGTGCGCCTGTTGCCGCAGCAAGCACTGCTGCTGGCAATCGGGGTGCCGGTCACGGGATTTGCCTTGCTCCAGCTGATGGGAAAGACATTCTCTATCCGCAAGCCAACCCGCCGCAGCGAAGCTGCCGTGGGCGGGGTCGCCGGGCTTATTGGCGGGGTTTCCGGGATTTGGGGGCCGCCGACGGTTGCCTACCTGACTGCGCTCGGCACTGAAAAGACCGAGCAAATCCGCGTTCAGGGAGTGATCTACGGCCTTGGAGCCGTGGCGTTGCTGGCGGCGCATATCGGCTCAGGTGTGATGCGGGCGGATACTGCACCGTTCTCGCTGGCACTGATTGTGCCGGCCGTGGCAGGCATGTGGGTGGGCGGGCAGCTGCATGACCGGATCGACCAAGTGCTGTTCCGCCGTGCAACGCTGGTGGTTCTGCTGATTGCAGGGGTGAATCTGCTGCGCCGCGGCTTGCTGATGTGATCAGGGGCTGGAGGAACGGACCATGCACCAAAGGCTGAGCGCGGAGCAGCTTGCAACAGGCTCGATCTTGATCGCGCTGGCGGTCATGGGGTTGAAGGCGGCAGCCTGGATGATGACCGGGTCGGTCGCGCTGCTGTCGGATGCAATGGAGTCGCTGGTGAATATCGGCGGCGCCGTAATGGCCTGGTTTGCCGTGCGCTACGCCCAGCGGCCGCCGGATGCGGGCCATCCCTATGGCCATCACAAGGCTGAATATTTCTCTGCTGTGGCTGAAGGCACCATGATTGTCATCGCCGCTTTGGTGATTGTGCATGAAGCCGTGAATGCATTGAGCCGCCCGGCCGCAGCCGAATGGGGCGCAGCGGGAATGGTGGTCAATGCGGTGGCAATGGGGGTGAACCTAGCTTGGGCGCGGATGCTGCTGCAGGCCGGACGCCGGTTGCATTCACCGGCGCTGTCTGCGGGCGGGCGGCATCTGATGAGCGATGTCTGGACCTCGGCCGGGGTATTGGCCGGCTTGGTGCTGGCGCTGGCCACCGGCTGGGCAGTGCTTGACCCGCTGCTGGCAATCCTGGTTGCGATCAATATCCTGCGCGAAGGCTGGCTGGTGATTGCGGCATCGGTGAACGGCTTGATGGACACAGCTGCCCCCGAAGGCGAGCGCGCCCGGATCGAGGAGATCATTCATACTACCGCCAATGGGGCGATGCAGGTGCATGGGCTGAAGACCCGCCGCGCCGGCCGCGCCCTGTTTGTCGAGTTCCACATGGTGGTCGACGGCGCCATGTCTGTCCGGGCCGCTCACGACATCTGCGACCGGGTCGAGGCCGCGCTGACGGCCTCCATCCCCGACGCGCAGCCGGTGATTCACGTGGAGCCCGAGCATAAGCTGGAACCCGCCGGGATCAGGCCGCGCTGAAGCGATTGCATTTCCGCCCGGCCTCCCGTTTAACCGCCTTCAAACAGGCAAAGGAGCAGGCAAATGGCGATGGAGTGGAACAGGCTGCTGAATCCGGGGCGGCTGTGCCGTCCAGACTATCCCGAGGCTCCGGGCCGCGAGGCCTATTTGCAGGACTATGACCGCATCCTGTTCTCCGAACCCTTCCGCCGTCTGGCGCAGAAGACCCAGGTGCATCCGCTGTACAGCCACGACCATGTGCATCACCGGATGATTCACAGCATGGAGACCTGCAGCGTCGGCCGGTCGCTCGGCACCAGTGCCGGCCATGCTCTGCTGCAGGAAGGCCGCATCTCTCCAGATCAGGTTTTGCGCATTGCAGGCCACGTGCAGGCTGCCTGCCTGCTGCATGATATCGGCAACCCGCCCTTCGGGCACTCAGGCGAGGACAGCATCGGCGGCTGGTTTGCAGCGCAATTTCAGTCCGGAAACGGGTTGGCTGCCCGGATCCCGGCGGACCAGCAGGCTGAGTTTGCCCATTTCGAAGGCAACGCCCAAGGGCTGCGGATCGCCGGGCGGCTGGAAATGGCGCGGCGCGAGGGCGGTATGCGGCTTAGCTATGCAACACTGGGCGCCTTCCTGAAATACCCCTGCACCCGGCTGGTGCGTGATGCCGTCTGCGGTGACGGTCCGGCGCCCTATACAGGCCTCAAGAAATTCGGCGTCTTTGCCTCTGACACCGGACTGCTCGACGAAATATGCGAAGCCACTGGCATGCTGCGCGAAGGTGCAGGCTGGTACCGCCGGCATCCGCTTGCATTTCTGGTCGAGGCGGCGGACGATATCTGTTACCGGATCATGGACATCGAAGATGCAGGCGCGGTCGGCGATCTGGACCGCTCCGACGTGGCAGCGGTACTGGAGGACATCACCGGCAAACGCAACCGTGAGGAAGACGCGGCCATGCCGCTGAATGACCGGGTCGCCCTGCTGCGTGCCTTATCAATCGGGGCTGCCACCAGCGCGGCAGTGCAGGCGTTCATGGATAATTATGACGCTATTATGAGCGGCGAGTTCGACGGCGATCTGATCGGCGCCTCTGCCAAGGCAGACTCCTTCTCCGAACTGCAGCGTTTGTCGGTGGAGCGGATCTTTGCAGCGCGCCGCAAGACACAGCTGGAAGTTGCCGGCCGCCAGGTGCTGCATCGCCTTCTCGATCACTTTCAGGGTCTTTATGCCGATCTCGCTGCCTGTGCGTGGGATCAGGAACGGCTGGCCAAGAAACACCCCCACTGGAAGCAGCTGATCCGCGCCGTGGATCTGGATTTGCGCGGGGTGGAAGACCCGTATACGGCCATGCACTCGCTTGCAGACTTTGTCTCCGGCACGACTGACCGCTATGCGGTCAAGGTCCGGGACATGGTCACAGGCTCGCTTCAGGTCTGATCCGGTGCCCGTGCGCGCATGATCTTGTCGCGGGCTGAGCTGTCCCGGCCCGCCATCTGATCCGTGATCCGGTTTGCCCAAGCGTTGTTCTCGTCGGCCAGCGCCTTGATTTCACGCGCCAGAAACGCAAAGCCCTGTCCGGCCTTTCCGGCCCGGGCGGCCTCGATACCCGCATTGATGGCCAGGATCGAAAGTTTCTGAACCGACCGCAGGATATTCTCTGCCAGCTTGAGGATTTCGGCATTGTCCGCTTCGGTCTTCCGCAAGGTGTTCTCGAGTTCCTTGCGCAGGTTGACTTCGGCCGAGGCATCCACCACCAGCCCCTCAAGGTATACCATTTCGCCACTGTCATCATAGACCGCATTGCCGCGCTCGCGCACCCAGGCGGCTGTGCCGTCCGGCCGGCTCAGCCGGTAGGCGACGTCCCAGTTCTCCCGCGCTTCGATGGCGGCGTCCACATTGGCAAAGACGCGGTCGATGTCCTCGGGGTGCGTCAAGCTGACGTAGGATACCTTTGCATTTCCTAGGATGTCCGATTTGGGGCAGCCGCAAAGCTTTTCGATTTGCCCGGCCATGAATTTCATCGTGAAATTCTCGTCATTGGCACAGCGGTACACAAAGGCGCTGCCGGAACTGAAAATGCTGTTGAAAACCGTTAAAGCCTCTTTGTCCATTCTGACCTCTCCCCGGAATTGGCGAAAAATTTTGCACAGCTGCCGTAAAGCTGCCTTTGCGGAAGAATTGCGCTGGAGGGGTTAAGGAAGCGTTTACTAGAAAAATTATTTCCTGGAATGAAAAACCCCGGCGCGGGGCCGGGGTTTTCAGGAGTCGGAGGGATGTTGAAAAGGGGATCAGCCGATGGCGGCTGCTTTCACATCCTCGTCGATATAGGGCAGGTACTGGCCGAAGTTGTCGGAGAACATCTGAACCAGCTTGGCCGCCTGGCGGTCATAGGCTTCCTGGTCGTCCCAGGTGCGGCGCGGGTCCAGCAGCACTTCCGGCACGCCGGGCACCGTGACCGGTACGTCAAAGCCAAAGTTGCTGTCCTTGCGGAACTCAGCCTCGGCCAGCGAGCCGTCCAGTGCGGCGGTCAGCAGCGCGCGGGTCGCCTTGATCGGCATCCGGCTGCCAACGCCATAGGCGCCGCCGGTCCAGCCGGTGTTGACCAGCCAGCAGGTCGCGCCGTGCTGGGCGATCTTTTCACGCAGCAGGTTGCCGTAGACTTCGGGGCGGCGGGGCATGAAGGGGGCGCCGAAGCAGGTGGAGAAAGTCGGCTCCGGCTCGGTCACGCCGCGCTCGGTGCCGGCCACCTTGGAGGTGAAGCCCGACAGGAAGTGGTACATCGCCTGCGCCGGGGTCAGCCGTGAGATCGGAGGCAGCACGCCGAAGGCATCACAGGTCAGCATGATGATGTTCTTCGGGTGGCCGCCACGGGCGCTTTTTGAGGCATTGGAAATGTAATGCAGCGGGTAGGCGCAGCGCATGTTCGCAGTCAGGCTGTCGTCATTGAAATCCAGCGCCTTGGTTTCCGGATCAAAAACCATGTTCTCGATCACGGTGCCGAACTTCGACGTGGTGGCATAGATCTCCGGCTCGGCTTCAGCGTTCAGATTGATGGTCTTGGCGTAGCAGCCGCCCTCAAAATTGAAGGTGCCGTTGGACGCCCAGCCATGCTCGTCATCGCCGATCAGGACGCGGTCGGGGTCGGCGGACAGGGTGGTCTTGCCGGTGCCGCTGAGGCCGAAGAACACGGCGGCGTCGACCGGGTTGCCCTTGGCGTGGTTGGCGGAACAGTGCATCGGCATGATGCCCTTTTCCGGCAGCAGGTAGTTCAGCAGAGTGAACACGGATTTCTTGTTCTCGCCTGCGTATTCGGTGCCGCCGATCAGGATCATCTTGCGGTCGAAATTCATCGCGATGACGGTTTCAGAGCGGCAATCATGCTTCTTGGGATCGGCCTGGAAGCCAGGGCAGTTGATGACGGTGAAATCCGCGATGAAATCATCCAGGTCCTCGCGGTCGGGACGGCGCAGCATGGTGCGGATGAACAGGTTGTGCCAGGCCAGCTCGGTCACCATGCGGACATTGATCGCATGGGCCGGGTCAGCGCCGCCCACCAAGTCCTGGACGTAGTAGTCCTTGCCCTTCATATGCTCCAGCATGTCGGCATAAAGCGCGTCAAAGCCTTCCGTGCTCATCGCTGCGTTGTTGTCCCACCAGATGGAGTCGCGGACGCTGTCGGATTTGACAACGTGCTTGTCTTTGGGGGAGCGGCCGGTAAATTTGCCGGTGGTCACCAGGAATGCGCCGCCATTGCCGAGCGTGCCCTCGCCGCGTTTCAGAGCAGCTTCGATCAGCGCTGGCTCCATGAAGTTGTAGTAGACATTCCCCAGACCCTCGATGCCCTGATCCTCGAGGCGGAATTGCGGGTTAACCCGTCCAGATGTCATGCGTTTTTTCTCCTGTGGCGGCGCGGGCGGCACGCAGGCTGCGCGGCTGCGCCAGTGGGGCAATAGAAAACGGCATCGCTGCCGGTGGCTGGGTCTTAACACGTCGTTTTGGGCAGTGAACAGGCCGGTCCTCCCCAGTTAGCGCCACCAAGGCAATGTTTAGCGCAACCATCAGTTTAGGCCGGTGCCGGTGGCCGCTTGTTCAGCAGACGCTAAGGTATTTTTGCCCTAATCGGGACCAAAGATCGCCCCGATTCTTCAAATGGGATTGATTCGGGGCACCATAACGGCGATGAAAGTGGTAAAAAACAAAACATAACAGAGCAGATTAGGGGCAATTCCGATGTCAAAGATTGCATTGGTAGATGATGACAGGAACATCCTGACATCCGTTTCCATGACGCTTGAGGCCGAAGGCTTTGAGGTGGAAACCTATAACGACGGCCAGGCGGCGCTGGACGCATTCAATAAGAAGCTGCCGGACATGGCGGTGCTGGATATCAAAATGCCGCGCATGGATGGCATGGACCTGTTGCAGCGGCTGCGCCAAAAATCTCAGATGCCGGTGATCTTCCTCACCTCCAAGGACGATGAGATCGACGAGGTCTTGGGACTGCGCATGGGCGCGGATGATTATGTGAAAAAGCCGTTTTCCCAGCGGCTGCTGGTTGAACGGATCCGGGCGCTCTTGCGCCGTCAGGAGGCGCTTGGCAATGATGAGGCAGGTACGGCCAGTCCGGAAGCCAAGGTCATGGAGCGCGGCAACCTCCGCATGGACCCGCTGCGCCACGCGGTCGCCTGGAAGGGCAGGGACGTGTCCCTGACGGTCACCGAATTCCTGCTGCTGCAAGCGCTGGCCCAGCGGCCGGGTTTTGTAAAAAGCCGCGACCAGCTGATGGATGTGGCCTATGATGATCAAGTCTATGTCGACGACCGCACAATCGACAGCCACATCAAGCGCTTGCGCAAGAAAATGCGCAGCGCAGATTCGGATTTTGCGGCCATCGAAACCCTTTATGGAATCGGTTACCGTTATAACGAAGAATAAACGGCACGTTTCAGCGGGGCAGTTTGCCTCCGGGCCGAAGGAGTGGGCGCGCATGCGCGATACCAGCATTACGCAACGCCAGCAGGACGGCGATGTTGTTCTAGGGGAAGACTGGGTCACCCCTGAGCAATCCGTCACGCGGGAAATGCAGGTTAAGCGCGCGCGCCGGGGGCTTTTATCGCTCAAGGGGTCGCCGCTGACCCGGAAGATCATCACCTTCAACCTGATCGCCTTGATCATCCTGGTCACCGGAATCCTGTATCTGAATTCCTCGCGTCAAAGCCTGGTGCAACAGCGGGCGGGCACATTGGTGTCGGAGGCGATGCTGGCAGCGGATGTATTTGAGGCCGAAATGCCGGCCGCAGGCGCGGTCAGCTTTGCCGCAGGTGATGGCATCCAGGTGGAGGACACCCTGGCGCGGCTCAGCCTGCGCAGCGGCGTCGAGGCCTTTGTGTTCGACACCACCGGCAATCTGATTTCCAGCATCAAGGGTGTCGACCGCAGCGATGCCCTGAACGTGTTGAATGACAGCGGCCAAAGCCGCACGCTGATCAGCGATGCGCTTTCGGCCTTGTGGGGCATCGCTGATGGCGGCGGTGCGGCGGCTGCCAATTCCGCCGCGTTAGGGCCGGCCTTAGAGGAACGGCTGGGCGGTTTGGTCGACCGGGCCATGAACGGCGGCACCGGCATTGAAACTGTGGTTGACACCACCGGCAGCTGGGTGATCTCCGCGGCAACGCCGATCATGCACAATGACAAGGCAGCCGGCGTCATCGCGCTGACCTCCCCCACTGGCGAAGTGGACGCTCTGGTGCGAGGCGAGCAGGAGCGGGTGCTGCAGATGTTTGTCGTCGCCCTGCTGGTCTCGGTCGGGCTAAGCTTGGTGCTGGCCTCGACCATCGCCAACCCGCTGGCCGATCTCGCTGAGGCAGCCGAGCTTGGCCGAGAGCGCGGCAGCCGCCAGTCCAATCCGGGCCGGATCCGGATTCCCGATCTGTCTGCCCGGCCGGACGAAATCGGACGGCTGAGCCGGGCTCTGCGCGGAATGGTCAAAGCGTTGTACTCCCGGATCGACAGCAATGAGCAATTCGCTGCCGATGTGGCGCATGAAATCAAGAACCCCCTGGCCAGCCTGCAATCGGCCGTCGGCACGCTGCGCATGGTCCACCGTGATGACCAGCGCGAAAAGCTGATGGATGTGATCGAACACGATGTCCGCCGCCTGGACCGGCTGGTCAGCGATATTTCCAACGCCTCGCGGCTGGATGCCGAGCTGGTCAAGGAAGAGGAAGAGGACTTTGATCTGCTGGCCATGCTGGGCAACCTCAACCAATACTTGGGGGAAGATGCACGTGCCAAGGGGATCGATTATATCACGGACTTGCCCGCCCAGCCCATTCAGCTGCAAGGCCTTGAAGCACGATTGGCGCAGGTTTTTGTCAATCTGATCACCAATGCGATCTCTTTCTGCGAGGAGGGCGACGCCATCCGCGTTTGGGCGCGACGCCGTGCCAACCGGGTGCTGATCGTGGTCGAGGATACTGGCCCTGGCATCCCGGAGCAGGCGTTGTCGAAGATCTTTAAACGCTTCTACTCGCAGCGCCCGGTAGAGCATTTCGGTAACAATTCAGGACTCGGTCTGGCAATCTCGAAACAGATTGTCGAGGCGCACGGCGGCGTGGTTTGGGCCGAAAACATTCGCCCGACTGAGGCGGATGTGACATCGGAACCGCTGGGGGCGCGGTTTGTGGTTGGTCTGCCGGTGTAGCCATGTCTGATACAGAAAGCCTTATCCTGCATGCCTCCTGCGTCGCGATGGAGGGGCGGGGGCTTTTGATCACTGGCACCTCCGGGCAGGGAAAATCCGCGCTGGCACTGCAGCTGATGGCCTTTGGCGCCCAGCTGGTTGCCGATGACCGGGTGTTGCTGCAGCTTTTGGACGGGCAGGTGGTCGCCAGCGTCCCAGAGCCGATCCGCGGACTGATCGAGGCGCGGTACATGGGCCTGCTGCGCGCGCAGATCCGCAGCCCTGTACCGGTGGCGGCATTGGTGGACCTGGATGAGGCCGAAACAGAACGCCTTCCGATGCGGCACAACACGCTTCTGCTGGGGCAGGAGGTGCCTCGGCTCAAGCGGGTGGAGGGTGCGCATTTCGCTCCGGCCCTGATGCAGTATCTCAGATGCGGGGCTTTGGACCCCGATGCGTGAAGCGGAACAAAAGGCGGTCCCGGCAGTGCTGGTCACTGGACCCTCCGGGGCGGGGCGGACAACGGCGATCAACGTGCTTGAAGACCTCGGTTTTGAAGCGATCGACAACCTGCCGCTCCGGCTGTTGCCCGGCCTGATCGATGCTGCTGCGGCACCGCGCCCGATGGCACTGGGGCTGGACAGCCGCAACCGGGATTTTTCGCCACGGGCGCTGCTGGATGTGATCGACATGCTGTCAGGCCGCCGCGAGGTGGAGCTGACCGTGCTGTACCTCGATTCGAAGCCTGATGTGCTGCTGCGCCGCTATTCGGAGACCCGCCGCCGCCACCCGCTGGCGCCTGCGGAATCGCCGGGTGAGGGCGTGCGCCGCGAGCTTGATCTGATGGCGCCGATCCGGGACCGGGCGGATATCCTGCTGGAGACCTCGGACATGAATGTCCACCAGCTGAAGGCGGAGATTGAACGCTGGTTCGCGCCCGAAGGCCGGGCGCTCGCACTTTCGGTGCAAAGTTTCTCTTACAAACGTGGAATGCCGCATGGCATCGACATGGTGTTCGACTGCCGTTTTCTGGCCAACCCCTATTGGCGGCCCGAATTGCGCCGGCACAACGGGACGGACAAGGCGGTACAGGACTATGTTAAGTCAGACAGCCGGTTCACCCCATTTTTCTCCCGGGTGCTGGACCTCACCCGCCTGCTGCTGCCTGCCTACCGGGCGGAGGGAAAATCGCATTTTTCGATAGCCTTCGGTTGCACCGGCGGACAGCACAGGTCGGTGACGATGGCGGAAACCCTGGCCAAAGCTCTTGCGGAAGATGGTCTGCAAGTGTCAATTAGACACCGCGAGCTGCAAGGCCAGCAAAAGAAGTGAGAGGCCGGGTTGATCGGGATTGTGATTGTAGCGCATGGCGGGCTGGCAAGGGAGTATCTTGCCGCTGTGGAACACGTTGTGGGTCCTCAGCCGTGCCTGATGGCCATTGCCATCGGCCCGGAGGATGACCGGGACCACAAGCAGGATGAGATTTGCAAGGCTGCCAATGAGGTGGACAGCGGCGGCGGCGTTGTCGTGGTCACAGACCTGTTCGGCGGCTCTCCGTCCAACCTCAGTCTCAAGGCTTGCGCCCCGGCGGATCGCCGTATTCTGTACGGTGCCAATTTGCCAATGCTGATCAAACTGGCAAAATCCCGCCACCTGCCAGTGGCTGATGCGGTCCGGCAGGCAATGGAGGCCGGGCGCAAGTACATAAACGCGCAAAACGTAAACCCTGACGGGGAGCAGGCATAATAAATGGCTTTGAAGACGCTGAAAATTATCAATGAAAAGGGGCTGCACGCCCGCGCCTCCGCCAAACTGGTCGAGGTGGTCGAAGCGTTTGACGCAACGGCAGAGGTGCTGAGGGACGGGCTGTCCGCCTCGGGCGACAGTATTATGGGCCTTTTGATGTTGGCAGCCTCGAAAGGAACGACTATTGACGTCGAGACTTCGGGGCCCGATGCTGATGCGCTGGCGCATGCGCTGGAGGCCCTTGTGGCCGGCAAGTTCGGCGAGGGCTACTAGCTCGGCGCAGGCGACGGAACGGGAAAAGGCACATTGGCGGATACCGCACACGACAGGAATACCGGCGCCGCGCCGGAAGCCGCTGATCAAACGGGCGAGGTCTATGACCGCCGCACGCTGACCTATGCCAATTCCTTTGACGACCGCTGGACGTCGCTGGCAATCAAGACCATCGAATGGTGCACCGGGAAACTGACCATCCTGCGCATGGTCAGCAAATTCGAGAAGCAGAACGCGGAATACCGCGGCCAGAAGTTCTGGCGGGGGGCGCTCAACATAATGGGCATCGATCTGCAAACGCCGGAAGAGCAGATCAATAATATCCCCGAAGACGGGCCTGTGGTGATTGTCGCCAACCACCCGCATGGGATGGTCGACGGTATGATTTTTGCGGATCTGATTGGCCGCCGCCGCTTGGACTACCGTATTCTGACCCGCTCGGTTCTGACCGGCCTGGACGAGGCGGCAACCTCCTTCATGATTCCGGTGCCCTTCCCGCATGACCCCGAAGCCCAACGCAAGATGGTCGACATGCGGGCCAAGACGATGACCTTTCTCAAGCAGGGCGGCGCGGTGGCGCTGTTCCCGTCCGGCGTGGTTATGTCCTCCGACAGCTGGTTCGGCCCGGCGGTCGAGCGCGAATGGAATGTCTTCACTGCGCAGCTGATCCGCCGCTCCGGGGCCCGGGTGGTGCCGATATACTTCCCAGGCCACAATTCACGCTGGTACCAGATTGCCTGCCGGATCTCCCCGATCCTGCGTCAGGGGCTGCTACTGCGTGAGATTGTCCGCTCCTGCAACAAGCCGCAGGCGCCGGTTGTGGGCAAGCCGCTGACGGACGCGCAGATGGAACAACTGCAAAGCGATCCGCGGGGCTTTATGGCCTGGCTGCGCGAGCACACGCTTAACCTGGGCAAACAGGACTGACCGCCCCGCTTCTGCTCCGTGCGAATAAAATCCCGGAGGAGAACTGGCTGTGCGGGCAAGAAGGGGGCTGGCCCCCTCCTGCCGGTTCAGGTCAGCGTGTCGGGACCGGGGTTTCGCCGCGGTAGTCATAAAACCCGCGCTCGGTCTTGCGGCCCAGCCAGCCGGCCTCGACGTATTTCGTCAGCAGCGGGCAGGGGCGGTATTTGGTATCCGCCAGCCCGTCATGCAGCACGTTCATGATTGCCAGGCAGGTATCCAGGCCGATAAAATCCGCCAGCTCCAGCGGCCCCATCGGGTGGTTCGCCCCCAGTTTCATCGATTCGTCGATCGATTTGACCGATCCAACCCCTTCATAAAGCGTATAGACCGCCTCGTTGATCATCGGCATCAAGATCCGGTTGACGATGAAGGCCGGGAAGTCTTCCGCACTGGCAGACGTCTTGCCCAGGCGTGCGACGACTTCCTGGCAAGCGTTGAAGGTGGGCTCATCCGTGGCAATCCCGCGGATCAATTCAACCAGTTGCATCACCGGCACCGGGTTCATGAAATGGAACCCCATGAAGCGTTCCGGCCGGTCGGTGCGGCTGGCCAGCCGGGTGATCGAGATCGACGACGTGTTGGACGTCAGGATCGTGTGCGGCTGCAGATGCGGCAGCAGATCCTCGAAAATGGCCTGTTTCACGGTTTCCCGCTCGGTGGCGGCTTCGATCACCAGATCGGTTGCGCCAACATCGGCAAGCTTCAGAGACAGGGTGATACGCGCCAGCGCAGCTTCCGCCTCGGCCTCGGGGATCTTTCCCTTGCTAGCCTGGCGGGCCAAGTTTTTGTGAATGAGGCTCTGAGCCCCGTCCAGCGCCTGCTGGCTGACGTCGTTCAGCACGACCTCATACCCGGCAAGCGCCAGAACATGGGCTATGCCATTGCCCATCTGCCCGGCGCCAATCACTCCAACCTTCTGAATTTCCATGCCACAGGCTCCTGAAATATCTGCCGCAACCTTACTGGCGGGCGAAGGGCAGGCACAAGGGCAGCCGGGATGGATTTAAGGCAAATTCTCACTTTAGGGAATTTGAAATCCTTGCAAGGCAAGGTGAGTCTCGGGTGAAAAATGGTGGTGAAATGAGCTATGAACTCAAAAGCGCGGGGGCGCTTTCGGGGGAACCATGCAGATATGGGCGTTCCAGGCTGCTGGTCCGGGGCCCGCAACGGTCCCTGGACAAGCCCTATGTCGCGTTTCTTGGTGGAACCGAAGTTTACGGGCGATTCGTTGAATTTCCCTTTGTCGACTCCCTCCAAACTCAGCTTGGACTGGACTGCATCAACCTGGGCAGTGTGAATGCCGGGCTGGACAGTTTCGCGCAGGATGACTCCCTGATCGGGATTGCCAGGCAGGCGGATGTATCTGTGGTGCAGATGCTGGGCGCGCAGAACATCTCGAACCCCTATTACCGGGTGCACCCGCGCCGCAATGACCGGTTTCTGCAGGCCCACGCGGCCCTCAAGACGCTTTACCCGGAAGTGGATTTCACGGATTTTCATTTCAACAAGCATCTGCTGTGCACCCTGCGGGACATCTCCGGCCAGCGGTTTGCGCAGGTGCAGGAACAGCTGCAGCGCAGCTGGATTGAGCGGATGAGTGTTTTGGTCGAGGCACTTGAAGGCCGTGTTCTGCTGCTATGGCTCCGCTATGAGCTGGATGCCGAAGCCGGCTTTCCTGAGGAACCGGTCCTGGTCGACCGGTTCATGGCCGATGCCTTGCGCCCCAAGGTGCAAGGAGTGCTGGAGCTCAGAGCCTCTTCGGCGGCGGTTGCACAGGACATCGGCGGCATGATCTTTGGTCAAATGGAATTGCCTGCCGCCCGCCATATGATCGGCCCGAAGGAACACCTGCGGATTGCCGGTGCTCTGGCAGACCGTCTTACGCCGCTGATCCGGAAATAAGCGCACCGCTGGTATGGGACGCAAAAAGGCCCGCCGGATGGCGGGCCTTTTCTGATTGGTCGGTTGCCGGACAGGGCTTAGCCCAGTTTCGCGGTCAGCGCCGGGACGGCGTCGAACAGGTCGGCAACCAGGCCGAAGTCGGCAACCTGGAAGATCGGTGCTTCTTCGTCCTTGTTGATCGCCACGATGACCTTGGAGTCCTTCATGCCGGCCAGATGCTGGATCGCGCCGGAGATGCCGACAGCGATATACAGGTCCGGGGCAACAACCTTGCCGGTCTGACCGACCTGCCAGTCGTTCGGGGCGTAGCCCGAGTCGACGGCAGCGCGGGAGGCGCCAACTGCGGCACCCAGCTTGTCGGCCAGGCCTTCGATCAGTTTGAAGTCTTCCTCGGAGCCAACGCCGCGGCCGCCGGAAACAACGATGCCGGCCGAGGTCAGCTCGGGACGGTCGCTTGCGGCAACCTTGTCTTCGACCCATTCGGACAGGCCCGGGTTTGCCGCGGCCGAGATGGTTTCGACCGAAGCGGACCCGCCGTCGCCGGCTGCATCAAAGGACGCGGTGCGGATCGAGACGACTTTCTTGGCGTCGTTCGACTTCACGGTCTGGATCGCGTTGCCGGCGTAGATCGGGCGCTCGAAGGTGCTGCCGTCGACAATGCCGGACACGTCCGAGATCACCATCACGTCGAGCAGCGCGGCAACGCGCGGCAGAACGTTCTTGGCGTCGGTGGTGGCCGGTGCAACGATGTGCTCAAAGTCGGAGGCCAGGCCGGCGATCAGCGCCGCGGTCGGCTCCGCCAGGCGGTGGCCCAGCGATGCGTCCTCGGCAACCAGTACCTTGGCAACGCCTGCGATCTTGGCAGCTTCTTCGCCAGCCGCAGCAGCGGAGGCGCCAGCGGCCAGAACGGTCACGTCGCCCAGCTTGGAGGCAGCGGCCACGGCTTTTGCGGTTGCGTCCAGCGCCAGCGCGCCGTCGGTCACTTCAGCAAGGAGAAGAACAGCCATTACACAGCCCCCGCTTCTTTGAGTTTCTCAACCAGCTCGTCGACGGAACCGACCATGATGCCTGCGGCGCGTGCCGGCGGCTCTTCGGTCTTGACGATTTCCAGGCGCGGCGTGACGTCGACGCCGTAGTCGGCGGCGGTTTTCTCGGCCAGCGGCTTTTTCTTCGCCTTCATGATGTTCGGCAGCGACGCATAGCGCGGCTCGTTCAGGCGCAGGTCCACGGTGATGATGGCGGGCATCTTCACGGAAATGGTCTGCAGGCCGCCGTCGACCTCACGGGTCACCTTGGCGCTGTCGCCTTCGATGTCCAGTTCAGAGGCAAAGGTGCCCTGGGACCAGCCCAAGAGCGCCGACAGCATCTGGCCGGTTGCGTTCATGTCGTTGTCGATCGCCTGCTTGCCGCAGAGCACGACGCCCGGCTGTTCTTCTTCGACCACTTTGGCCAGGATCTTGGCAACCGCCAGCGGCTCGATATCGGTATGCACGTCGTCGGCAGCAACAACCAGGATGGCGCGGTCGGCGCCCATCGCCAGCGCGGTGCGCAGGGTTTCCTGGGCCTGCTTCACGCCGATCGAAACCGCAATCACCTCGTCAGCCTTGCCGGCTTCTTTCAGACGGATGGCTTCTTCGACGGCGATTTCGTCGAAGGGGTTCATCGACATCTTCACGTTGGCGAGATCGACACCGCTGCCGTCCGCTTTGACGCGGACCTTCACGTTGTAGTCAATCACGCGCTTGACAGGCACAAGTACCTTCATTTTGCGTTCTCTCCTTAACAAACGGCAAGCCGCCTTTGGGCGACTCCCCTCCATGCTCTCGCTGCGTTGATACCGGCTGGTGTGCGCCTGCAACAGGGCAAAATCGTCACGTTAGCGCACGCCGACGTCGCGTTTGCGGATTTGGAACATCATTTTTGCAAGAATGTTTCCGGAGGGAAAATTGCCTGCCGGATTAACGCCGCCGCGGGCAGGCAAATGACGCGTTGCCCGCGGGATCGGCCGAAAACCGGCACGAAATCGCGAATCAGGCCGCAGGCAGGGGAATCAGCGGTTGGCGCCCGGAACCCATAAGACATCGTCCTTGCCGCCGTTGTTCGCCGCGCGGGCTGCGACAAAAAACCAGTCCGACAGCCGGTTCAGGTATTTGACCGCAGCCGGGTTCACCTCCTCAGAAGTGCTAAGGTCGGTGGCCAGCCGTTCGGCGCGGCGGGCAACGGTGCGGCAGACGTGCAGATGCGCCGCCAGTTTCGAACCGCCCGGCAGGATGAAGCTGCGCAGTGCATCCAGGTCCTTGTTCATGCCGTCGATCTCTGCTTCCAGCCGCTCAACCTGCGCCACGGCCACCCGCAGCGGCGGGTATTCAGCCTCGGCGTCTTTTTCCATTTCCGGCCGGCACAGATCGGCGCCCAGATCGAACAGATCGTTTTGAATGCGGGCCAATGCGGCATCCATGTCGCCCTCGGCCTCCAGCCGTGCCACGCCGACAAAAGAATTCAGTTCATCCGAGGTGCCATAGGCATTGACCCGCGCCGAATGCTTGGCCACGCGATCGCCGTTGCCCAGTGCGGTTTCACCCTTGTCGCCGGTGCGGGTGTAGATTTTGTTCAGAACGACCATTGCAGGTTATCCTCCCTTGCTGCGCAGATAGACGTAGGCCAGCAGAACCACCACCGCAATGAATTGAAACAGGATGCGCAGGCGCATCATCTTGTTTGCGTTCTTGCGGTTGAACTCGCCGCCTTTGCCAAAGCCGCCGATGCCGACGACCAGTGCCACAACCACGGCGGCAACAGCCGCCAGTCCCAGATAGTACAGCGGATCGCTCATATTGTCCCTCATAGGCGCATCAATTCCGTGCCTTCCTCTACCCTGCGTCCGGTCCGTTGGCGACCGTGAATCCGCTATCCGAGCTTCACCAGGATGCGGTCAATTGCCCTTGTGCTGAGGACCCGGCGCAGGAACCCCGCGATATGGGTCGGGGTGGTGACGAAATAGCGTTCGCGCGGACGGCGGGATTCGCAGGCGTGCGCCAGCTTGGCCGTAACCGCAGACGCAGGCAGCTCGAACCGGTCCGGTCCCTTGCTTTCATAAAGCCGCTTCAGCAGGCGGGATTCGTAGAGATCGCGCAATGGCGAGGCCTTCCAGTCGATAAAACGCTCGAAATGCGGGATCGACTTTTCGCGGATTTTCGAGGTGACCGGACCGGGCTCGATCAGCACCATGTGGATGCCGGTCCCCTTCAATTCCACCCGCAAGGTGTCGGTCAGCCCCTCCAACGCGTATTTGGTCGCTACATAGGCGCCCCGCCAGGGAAAGCTGACAAACCCAAGGATTGAGGAATTCTGCACGATCCGCCCGTGCCCCTGCTGGCGCATCACCGGTATCACCTGCCGGGTCAGCTCGTGCCAGCCGAAGAAATTCGCTTCGAAGATGGTGCGCAATGCGTCGGTCGGCAAGTCCTCCACCGCGCCCGGCAGCCCGTGGGCCCCGTTGTTGAACAAGGCGTCAAGGGTGCCGCCGGTGGCGTCCAGCACTTCGCCAAGGCCTGCGGTGATGCTCTCCGGATCGGTGTAATCGATCCGCGGGCTCTCGAACCCTTCTGCACGCATCCGGTCGCAGTCGCGCTGCTGCCGGCAGGAGGCAAACACCCGCCAGCCGCGCTCGCGCATGCCGCGGGCTGCATCCAGGCCGATCCCCGAGGAGCAGCCTGTAATCAGGATGGATTTTTTCATGCAGCCGCCTCTTGCCCCGGGAATGCGCTGCAGCAGTTATGGGCGTTTCTTGCTCACCAGGGAAGCGGCAATCCAGCCGGCCTTGCCCTTGCCGGGTGCGCGCAGGTGCAGCCAGCCGGTGCCGCTGTCCTCAAACACGATGACCTCGTCCCCGCCCAGGAGGCGCGCAATCACCGGATAATTGGTGCCCGGCCCCTGGCGCATGTTGACCCGCGACGCTCTGATGTGGCGGATGTCTTTATCCGGTTCTGGCCTGGGTTCAGCCAGCATCTCAGATCCTGCAGAGGCGGCCTGAATCCCGGAAATTCCGCCTTCCAGCGATGCCAGCTGCAGCGGGCCGTCCGGACCGGCGTGCCCCGCAACCGCCGGAAACCCGGTGCTGCTGTCACTGATCGCAAGACCGGCTTGTGTGATCTGCCGCAGCGCCACGCGCGACTGCAATTGCGGGTCTGCGGCCGGCCGCACAGGCTCTGCTGCCTCCTGCTCCCTGCCGGCCGGGCGAAAAGTCACGTTGCGAATCAGCGATTTGGCATTCTCGCCGCCACGGCTGCTGCGGCTGTCCTGCCCGGTCTCACCCGGTGCGGCAAAGGCCGCTTTGGCAATTTCCAGGGCGTCCGGCCGCTCCTTGCGCGGCTCGAAGTCAGCCCCCCCGCTGAGTTCATAAAAGCCCCAGCCCAGAAAAGCGAAAGAGACAATAATAAATCGCGACATAACCGGTCCCCCTAGTACCACCACGCGGGCAGCTGCACAGAATTGCATTTGTTCAAGAAAAAACGCGCGGCGCTGCTGCCTGGTTCCTTTTTATCTAGGGCAGGTTAAGGCCGCGGAAACAGGGGAGAGTCGGCCGGCTTCTCCCCCAAACCGCATCTGCCGCAGCTGGAGCGGCGCAGGACAGTGCGAATTTCGCCTGCGCCCGCTTTACCAATTCCGGCGTCGGCAGTATCACCAATCCATGACCGATCTGGTAGAAGACCCCGACATGCCGTCCGCCCCCGAACAAGGCGAAATCCTGGAACCGCTGCGCCGCGCCATTGGCGAGCGCTATCTGACCTATGCGCTCAGCACTATTATGCACCGGGCGCTGCCGGATGCGCGCGACGGGCTGAAGCCGGTGCATAGGCGGATTCTCTATGCGATGAACCGCCTGCGGCTCAGCTCCTCTGGCGGTTTTCTAAAGTCGGCCAAGATCTCCGGCGACACCATGGGGGACTTCCACCCGCACGGCGACGCCGCGATCTATGACGCGATGGCGCGCCTGGCGCAGGATTTCAACGTCCGCTACCCGCTGGTGGACGGCCAGGGCAACTTCGGCAACATCGACGGCGACAATCCGGCGGCCTCGCGCTACACCGAGGCGCGGATGACCTTTGTTGCCGAGGCAATGCTGGACGGCCTCAATGAGAACGCGGTTGATTTCCGCGACAATTATGACGGCCGTCTGACCGAACCGGCGGTGCTGCCCGCGACCTTCCCGAACATTCTGGCCAACGGTGCCGCGGGTATTGCGGTCGGCATGGCGACCAATATCCCGCCGCACAACATCGCTGAACTGATCGACGCCTGTCTCCATCTGATCAAAATCCCGGATGCCCGCGACGACACGTTGCTGAACTACGTGCCAGGGCCGGACTTCCCGACCGGCGGCGTCATCGTCGAGCCCAAGGAAAACATCGCCAAGGCCTACAGCACCGGGCGCGGCTCCTTCCGCCTGCGCTGCACCCATGAGGTCGAGGACCTGGGCCGCGGCCAGTGGCAGATCGTGGTCACCGAGATTCCCTATCAGGTCCAGAAATCCAAGCTGATTGAGAAGATTGCCGAGCTGATTCAGACCAAGAAGGTGCCGATTCTTGCGGATGTGCGCGACGAATCGGCGGACGACATCCGCATCATCCTCGAACCCAAGTCCAAGAACGTGGACCCCGAGGTTCTGATGAACATGATGTTCCGCAACTCGGACTTGGAAATCCGCTTCAGCCTCAACATGAACGTGCTGATCGACGGGGTGACCCCCAAGGTCTGCTCGATGAAAGAGGTGCTGCGCGCCTTCCTCGACCACCGCCGCGACGTGCTGCAGCGCCGCTCGCAGCACCGGATGGAAAAGATCGACCACCGGCTGGAGGTGCTGGAAGGTTTCATCATCGCCTTCCTGAACCTCGACCGGGTGATCGACATCATCCGCTATGACGAGGACCCCAAGGCCGCCCTGATCCGGGAGGACTGGAGCGCGGACCACCCGCGCGCCTTCACCGAAGCCGATTACATCACTCCGGCCCAGGGCGCCGGCGAACTGACCGAAGTGCAGGCCGAGGCGATCCTCAACATGCGCCTGCGGTCTTTGCGCAAACTGGAAGAGATCGAACTGGTCCGCGAACGCGACGCCCTGCGTGCGGAACGCGCCGGGCTGGTCGAACTGCTGGGCTCGGAGGGGCTGCAGTGGTCCCGCATTTCCGAGCAGTTGAAAGAGACCAAGAAGCAGTTCGGCAAGGACTACGCCGGCGGCGCCCGCCGCACCCGCTTTGCCGAAGCGGGCGAGGTCGAGGATGTCCCGCTGGAAGCGATGATCGACCGCGAACCGATCACTGTTGTGTGCAGCCAGATGGGCTGGATCCGGGCCATGACCGGCCATATCGACCTCAGCCGCGAACTGAAGTTCAAGGACGGCGACGGCCCGCGTTTTGTTTTCCATGCGGAAACCACCGACCGTTTGCTGGTGTTCGGCTCCAACGGCCGTTTCTACACGCTGTCAGCCTCGAATCTGCCGGGCGGGCGCGGCATGGGCGAACCGCTGCGTCTGATGGTCGATCTGCCCAACGAAGCTGAGATCGTCGACCTTCTGATCCACAACCCCGAGGGCCGATTGCTGGTCGCCTCGGATGCGGGCAACGGTTTCATCTGCGCCGAAAAGGAAATCGTCGCCCAGACCCGCAGCGGCAAGCAGGTGCTGAACGTCAAGGATGACGACCACGCCAAGATCTGTATCCCGGTCGAAGGCGACCACGTCGCCATTGTCTCGGAAAATGGCAAGTTCCTGGTGTTCGCGGTCGAGGAGATGCCGGAACTCACCCGCGGCAAAGGCGTGCGCTTGCAGAAATACAACATGGCTCGCGGCAAGCAGGGGGCGCTGGAACTGGACGGCGGTCTCAGCGACATCACCACATTCAACTGGGATGACGGCCTTAAGTGGGAAATGGGCGGCGGCAAGACCCGGCACGAGGCCGATCTCAGCCAATGGCTGGGCAAGCGGGCCGGGATCGGCAAGCGCCCGCCGCACGGCTTCCCGCGCGACTACAAGTTCAAATAGGGCGGCATTGTTCCGCTTCACTCTGTGCCCCCCGCGCCACCTGCGCGGGGGGGGGCTGTTTCCAAACCTTTACCCGCTGCGCTTTACCCGGCTATCTGGGCGGGACCGAATTTCCTTTGGGGGTGTCCATGATCCGCATTCTTTCCATTCTGGCAGCACTTGGCTTGCTCGCCGCCTGCGGTGAAACCCGGCTCGACGAAGCGCCCGAGGACCTCGGCGCGTTTCAGGCGCGGGTAACGCATGTCTATACTGAGAAAGCGCTGCAATGGCCGCTGTCCCGTAATGCGGATCACAGCGAATGGGATGCGGCGATCAAGAACGCCTTGGAAACCCGCCTGCGCCGGTATCAGGGCGCGCAGGAATATGATGTGGCCGTAACGCTGGAAGGGTTCATGCTGGCGCCGCCCGGCGTGCCGGTGCTGTTCTCGCCCAAAAGCGCCGTGGTGGTGAACGTCTTTGTCTATGACGTGGCGGAAAAGAAATTCCTGGCCAAGAAGCACCAGATGGAGATCTTTGAAAGCACCACGGGCGAAAGCGCGCTGCTGGGGTCCGGCCATGCGCGCACCAAGGAACAGCAGATCCAGGGGCTGGCGGTCAATATTGCCGACAAGGTTGAGGAATGGATGGCGGAGCAGCACAAGGAAGAGGGATGGTTCGCACCGCGCCCGGCGGCGGCCCCCGGCAGCGGCGCCGCTGCGGATGCTGCCGCGCCGGCGGCAGCCGGCTAGCCGTGCGAATTCCGTCTCCGTCAAGCAGGAACGGGTTGATTTTTCCGCTCAAACCAAATAATCCGCCCGCGCAGAGGTAACCGGGTCAATGCATGACCCCTGTTTCAAAAGGGCGCCTAAGGAATGGCTAAGGAAAAGTTTGAGCGTACAAAACCGCACGTCAACATCGGCACCATCGGCCACGTTGACCACGGCAAAACCACGCTGACCGCAGCAATCACCAAATACTTCGGTGACTTCAAAGCCTACGACCAGATCGACGGCGCACCGGAAGAAAAAGCCCGCGGCATCACCATCTCGACCGCCCACGTCGAGTATGAGACCGACACCCGCCACTATGCCCACGTCGACTGCCCCGGCCACGCTGACTATGTGAAGAACATGATCACCGGCGCGGCGCAGATGGACGGCGCGATCCTGGTTGTGAACGCGGCTGACGGCCCGATGCCGCAGACCCGCGAGCACATCCTGCTGGGCCGCCAGGTCGGCATCCCGCACATGGTTGTCTTCATGAACAAAGTCGACCAGGTCGACGATGAAGAGCTGCTGGAGCTGGTGGAAATGGAAATCCGCGAGCTGCTGTCGTCCTATGACTACCCGGGCGACGATATCCCGATCATCGCCGGTTCGGCTCTGGCCGCAATGGAAGGCACCAAGCCTGAAATCGGCGAAGAGAAGATCAAGGCGCTGATGGCGGCTGTCGACGAATACATCCCGACCCCGGCGCGTGCGGTTGACCAGCCGTTCCTGATGCCGGTTGAAGACGTGTTCTCGATCTCCGGCCGCGGCACCGTTGTGACCGGCCGTGTCGAGCGCGGCGTGATCAACGTTGGCGATTCGATCGAAATCGTCGGCATCCGCGACACCCAGACCACCACCTGCACCGGTGTGGAAATGTTCCGCAAGCTGCTGGACCGCGGTGAAGCCGGCGACAACATCGGCGCCCTGCTGCGCGGCATCGACCGCGACGGTGTTGAGCGCGGCCAGGTTCTGTGCGCACCGAAGTCGGTGAACCCGCACACCAAGTTCGAAGCCGAAGCCTATATCCTGACCAAGGAAGAAGGCGGCCGTCACACGCCGTTCTTTGCGAACTACCGTCCGCAGTTCTACTTCCGCACCACCGACGTGACCGGCACCGTGACCCTGCCGGAAGGCACCGAGATGGTGATGCCGGGCGACAACCTGAAGTTCGACGTTGAACTGATCGCCCCGATCGCGATGGAAAACGGCCTGCGTTTCGCGATCCGCGAAGGCGGCCGCACCGTCGGCGCCGGCGTCGTGTCGAAAATCACCGAGTAAGACGGCTTTGCCGTCTGGTGGCGGCAGGCGGTTTTCCGCAGGAAAATCGCCGGGAGCCACTCAGGTGAGATAATAGAAAGGGCCGCTCGAAAGAGTGGCCCTTTTTC
>NZ_JAXMOX010000019.1:0-36682 GCF_034669605.1 Leisingera sp. | reverse complement strand
CTGCCGGTGCATATAGTAGTCAACGATCATGATGCCGAAGATCGGCGCCAGTGTCGCGCCGAGCGTGTTGACAAAGCCGCTGATGCCGAACTGGCTGATGAAACTGTTCCAGAACCCGCCGATGACCAGCGCAAACAGCGAGGTGATCAGACCGGCCTTGCGGAAGCTGATCTTTTCAGGGGCCAGATTGGCGATGCCGTTCACCGCCGGAATGAAGTTGGCCACCAGGTTGATGCCGACAGTCGCCGCAAAGAAGGTGATTGCGGCAACGATACCCAGCAGCACACTGTCGGTCCGCTCAACGATCTCGGTCGGATTGATGATCTCCTCCCCGAAGACGACAGCCGCACCGCCGGTGGTCAGCAGGGCCAGGGCCGAGAACAGGATCATGTTGAACGGCAGCCCGGCAAAGTTGCCCAGGACCATCGCCCGCTGGTCCTTGGCATAGCGCGAAAAGTCGCTGAAATTGATCATCACAGCCGCAAAATAGGCCACCATGGTGCCGACAATGGCGATGAACCCCTTGAATTCGCTCCAGAAGGTGCCTTCGGGGTTGGCAAAGATCGTGGCCGTGGCGCTGAGCAGCTGACCGTCCGAGCGCTGCCAGAGCACGGCAACCAGGCCGATCATCACCAGATAGACAAAGGGGCCTGCGATATTGAGGAAGGTTTCCACCCAGTTCATGCCGCGCCAGAAGATGAGGATATGAAAGCCCCAGACGAGCACGAAGGAAAGCCAGTCGATGCCGGTAAGGCCGAGGATCTCGGTGCCGCCGGAGATGCCGGTAAGCGAGCGGATCAGCAGCGCCAGTGCGGTTGAGGCAAAATAGACCTGGACCCCGTACCAGAACACCGCCACCGTTGCGCGCAGAATGGCCGGCAGTTTGGCGCCTTGGGTCCCCATGCTGGCACGGGCAAGGACCGGATAGGGTATGCCGTATTTCTCGCCCGGAGCACCGGAGAGATTCACCATCCACATCACGAACAGCCCGGCGCAGATCAGCGCCGCAAAGGCAGTCCAGCCGCCGACGCCATAGGAAATGAACAGCGACGCCACCAGCGAATAACCGAACAGCGACTGCACGTCATTGGCCCAGATGTTGAAGATGGCGAACCATCCCCATGTTTTTTCGTCGCGGCCAGCGGGGTTAAGCGCATTGCCTTCGGGGTCAAGTGTGCCCCCTTGCGCGATGCGCATGTCTTCTGTTGCAGTCATGGTTTCCTCCCTGATGCTGTTCCGCGGCCGGCGCCTCCCTGCCCCTGCCAAACAGCTTGGCAATCTAGTCTTGCAACTGGCATATTAGCAGATATCCTAATTAGCATCTGTTCGGAATTTCAGATAACACTTTATTGAAACCGCAGATAATGCCGATTGAGGAAAGCCGGATGACCCAGTCTCAGAATGTTCAGCTTTTGGCGGTGAAGGCGCAGCAGGCCCTGATGGCGGCACTGCGCAGCGGGCAGCTGCGCGACGGGCAGTTTCTGTCGATGTCACAGCTGGTTACCATGCTCGGCTTGCCGCTGTCCGCGGTCCGCGAAGCGGTCAAGCACGCCAGCTCGCAGGGCCTGCTGGTCACGATGCCGAAACGCGGCATTCAGGTGATGGAGGCGCGCCCAGAAACGATCCGTGACTGCCTCGACTTCCGGATGGTGCTGGACCAGGAGGGGGCACGGCGCCGGATTGCCAACGACGATCTGACCGGCCTCGGCGCCCTTCGGGACCGGCATCAGGCCTTCCGTGAAGCCGCACTGCGCGGCGAGACCGGCAAAACGCCGGACGGGCCCATAGAAGTCGACCTCTCGCTGCATGATTTCCTGGCCGCTGGACTTGGAAACCCCCAGCTGGCGGCAGCTTATGCAGCCAACCGGATGCGGACTGCCATTATCCAGAACGCCCGCCCTTTCCTGCAGGACCGGATCATTTCGGCTATGGAAGAACACCTTGCCATTATGGACGCCCTTGAACGCCACGATGCTGACGCCGCAACCGGCGCAATCCGGCATCACTATACGCAGACCCTGCGATGGTGGGGCGTCACCTGACCTCCGCCCTGCCCCGCCGCGCAGCAAACTGCTCGGGACCGGAACGGTCGCGCCGGAGGAAGGGCAGCCGCCTCTTGCCTGCCCGGCACCTGCCGTGTTCCTGTAGCCGGGCAACCTGACGGAGAAAACAGATGCAGGAACCGATCCGGCTTTACTACTGGCCCACGCCCAACGGCTGGAAAATCTCCATCGCACTGGAGGAAATGGGGCTGCCCTATGAGGTGACGCTGATCGACATCGGCAAGGGGGATCAGTTCGCTCCGGAGTTCCTGAAACTCTCCCCGAACAACCGGATGCCCGCAATCGTGGACCCGGACGGCCCCGGCGGCGCCCCGGTTCCGCTGTTCGAAAGCGGCGCCATTCTGCAATATCTCGCCCGCAAGACCGGGCAATTCTATGGCCGGGACGAACGGGCGCGGCTGGCCGTGGATCAATGGCTGATGTGGCAGATGGGCGGGCTCGGCCCGATGGCAGGCCAGGCGCACCACTTCCTGAAATACGCGCCCGAGGACCTGCCTTATGCCAAAGACCGCTACCGGAGCGAGGCTGCCCGCCTCTACGGCGTGCTGGACCGGCAGCTGGCGGAGAATGAATTTGCCGCGGGGCCGGATTTTACGATTGCCGATATCGCCATCTGGCCCTGGGCGTCGCTGTGGGAGGGCCAGCAGCAGACGCTGGAGGACAAGCCCCACCTCTCCCGCTGGCTGGAGCGGATGTGGTCGCGGCCCGGGGTCGTGGCAGGCCGGGCGCTGCATGCGGATTTGCGGGCGGACAGGTCGGACACCAGGGCGCAGCAGGTGATTTTCGGACAAGGCGGCTGATTTGCGCAGCAGCAGCGCACCGCAGGTGCGCTGCCGGGCCCAAGGCTTGAAGCGTCATCTTTGATGAGGCGCCAGGGCGCGGGAGCCCTGCCCTGCCGGCCGCCGGTCACTCCGCCGGGCCGGCCTCTTCTTCCTCGGCGCCGTATTTCTGGAACAGCTGCCCTTGCAGCATGAAAAAGGCAAACATCGCCACCGGCAGGCCGAAGGTCTTGAAATAGACCCATGTGTCGGTGCTTTGCGTCCGCCAGATCAGCTCATTGGCCACCGCCAGGCCAAAGAAGAACGCGCACAGCCGCCGGGTCAGGATCATCCAGCCTTGCTGCTGCAGCGGCATGACTTCCTCCATCACCACCTTCAGCCAGCTCTGCCCGCGCAGAAGCCCGAGCCCCAAAAGCCCGCCGAACAGCAGATACAGCATCGTCGGCTTCATCTTGATAAAGCGGTCGTCGTTGAACCAGACCGACATGCCGCCGAACAGCACCACCAGAATGAGCGTGGCAACCTGCATCCGCGACAGATGCCCGGTCAGTTTCCACAGGGCCAGCGTCGATGCCGCCATCAGCGGGATGAAGGCGGCGGTGATGACGATGAAGCCCTTGTATTCATTGCCGCCGATCAGGAACACCTCATCCTTCAGCTTCAGATAGCCGATGAAGAACAGCACGATCGGGCCCAGCTCCAGCAGCATCTTCAGGGTCGGGTTGATCTTCTTTCCGGCCATGGGGCCTCCTGTCAGTTCTGCGCGCGGTCTCAGCCGCCCATTTCCACTATCACGGCGCCCAGCGCGATCAAAGCCATCAAGGCAATCCGCCGCGGGCCCACGGTTTCCTTCAGCACCAGCCAGCCGATCAGCGCCGCAAACACGGTGGAGGTCTCGCGCAGCACCGCCGCCTCCCCCACCTTGTCAAGCCGGGTCGCCAGCATCACCGCCCCGAAGGAGGCAAAGGCCACCAGCCCGCCGAAGACCCCCTTGACCATCAGCGGCCCCGGCGGCGGCGGTTCCGGCATCCGCCGCCAGCGGGCCAGCGCGATGACCGGAAACACCAGCCCGTCGATCATGAAGAACCATGCCAGAAAGGTGAACGGATCAGCGGTCGCCCGGATGCCATAGGCGTCATAGGTGGTGTAAAGCGCCACGAACAGCCCGGTGATCACCGCCAGCACCAGCGCAATCCCCAGCGTCTCCCGCGCAGAGACCAGAAAGATGAAATTGTATACTGCCAGGCCGAAGATCCCGGCCAGCAGAACCCCGACGCCCAGCCACTGCGTCACCGTGAAGACCTCGCCGAACAGCCAGTAGGCGCCGATCACCGTGAACAGCGGCCCGGTGCCGCGCACCACCGGGTAGACCACCGTATAGGCGCCCTTGGTATAGGCCAGCGCCTGAAACAGCTTGTACAGCACATGGATCACCCAGGCGCCAAAGAAGATCAGCCACATGTGCGGCTCGGGCCAGGGCACCACAAACAGCGCGAACGGCGCCGCCATCAGGGCGTAGGAAATGTCGATGGCCCCGCGCGACAGCCAGGGGTCGTGGCGGCCCTTTTGCAGCGCCCCGAAGACCGCGTGCAGCACCGCGGCCATCAGCGCCAGATACAGCGCCGCCTGATGCCCCGCCGCGGTGCCTTCCAGGGAAATCAGCCAATCGCTCAAATCAAACGCCTTTGCTCAAACCGGCAAGCCCGGGCTATTCCGCCGCCGGACCGCCGGAAGATAGTTGCAGCAAGAGGAAAACAGATCTCAGTTTTCTTCAAGACCGGTGAGAGCCGCCGCAAAGTCTTCCGGATCAAAAGGGGCCAGGTCGTCGATCTGCTCCCCCACACCGATGGCGTGGATCGGCAGGCCGAATTTGTCCGCCAGCGCCACCAGCACACCGCCTTTGGCGGTGCCGTCCAGCTTGGTCATCACCAGGCCCGAGACATCGGCCAGTTTCTGGAAGGTGCCCACCTGCGACAGCGCGTTCTGGCCAGTGGTCGCATCCAGCACCAGAAGCGTATTATGCGGAGCGGTTTCATCCTTCTTGCGGATCACCCGGACAATTTTCGACAGCTCCTCCATCAGGTCGGCGCGGTTCTGCAGCCGGCCTGCGGTGTCGATCATCAGAAGATCGGCGCCCTCTTCCTGCGCTTTGGTCATCGCGTCGAACGCCAGCGAGGCCGGGTCCGAACCTTCCGGGGCGGTCAGCACCGGCACGCCCGCACGGTCGCCCCAGACCTGCAGCTGTTCAACAGCGGCGGCGCGGAAGGTGTCGCCTGCAGCAATCACCACCTTTTTGCCGGCGCCCTTGAACTGGCTGGCCAGCTTGCCGATGGTGGTGGTCTTGCCCGAGCCGTTGACGCCCACCACCAGCACCACCTGCGGGCGTTTGGCGTAGATCGGCAGCGGCTTGGCCACCGGCTCCATGATGCGGGCGACTTCCTGCGCCAGCAGCTCTTTGATCTCGCGCGAGGACACCCGCTTGCCCATCCGCCCCTCCGCCAGGTTGGCGGTGACGCGCAGCGCCGTGTCGACCCCCATGTCGGCGGCAATCAGCAGCTCTTCCAGCTGCTCCAGCATGTCGTCATCCAGCGCCCGGCGCGGCTCGGCAGCACTGCCGCGGCCCATCAGACGGCCCAGCAGGCCCGGCGCTTTCTTCTCCGGTTCCGCTGCAGCTGCGGATGCAGGCTGCGGAGCGGGTTCAGGCGCCGGTTCCGCCTCAGGGTCCGGTTGCGGCGCCGGCTGCGGCACAGGCACAGGCTGCGGCACAGGCGCCGGGGCTGGCTGTTCAGGCGTGACAGCGGGCGCATCCGCCAGGGCTTCCACCGCCGCGGCCGCACTGTCCTCCGCCCCCTCCTCGACAATCGCATCGAGCCCCTGCTCGAGCTTGGAGGAGGATTTGAACAGCCGCTCCTTGAGCTTTGAGAAAAACGCCATCTTGGTCTCCGCAAAAGGGTCTGCTCCCCACCTAATGCGGATTGCGCCGGAGTGCAAAGCGCAAGGCGTCCTGCGCATCAGGAAAATACAGCAAGAAACCCTGCTTGCGCGCCCCAGTAAAGCAGCCAGACCGCATAGGGCGCAATCCGCCGCAGCGGGTGCTCTGCACTCAGCACAAAGGTTTCCGCGGCCAGGATCATGTCCGACAGCATAAAGGCGCAAGCCGCGGCAAAGACCCAGGTGCCGGGTGGCAGGGTCAGCGCCGCCGCCCCCATGCCAAGGATGACCGGGATATAGGCCAGCACCGGCCCCTTAAGCGCCCCGGCCCGCGGTGCCAGGAAACGCGCCATCCCCAGCCCCAGCCCCAATAGAACCATCGCAATCACCACCCCCGGCATCTGCAGCAGCCGCGCCGGATCGCTCGCATCCCGGGTCAGGAACAGCACCGCATAGACCAGATGCCCGGCAGCAAAGGCGCCGACACCCGCCATGAACGCCCCCTCGCCGTCGCGCGACAGGAACAGATCGCCCAGCGCGCAAAGACCCAGCGCAAGGGCCAGCAGCCAGGGTGCGCCAACCAGCAGTGCCGCCAGCGCCAGCAGGGCCACCGACGCCGTTTTCAGCACGCTGCGCAGCAGCCCGGGCGGCGGCACGGCCAGGAGAAGATAGATCAGCGCACAGGCCCCAGCCCCCGCCCAAAGCACCAGTTCCGCCGTCATACCCCGCCTCCTCTTTGATCTTACGCCACTCTGTCCGTGCAAGCCGCACGCCGTCAAAGGTGACCCCGCGGGAGCCGGCGCAAGAGCACGCAAAGCTTGGAGCTGGCCCCCCGCCTGAGGCACAATGGCCTCATGCGCTCAATGATGATTCTCCTGCTGGCAGTCCTGCCCGCCCCGCTCTCGGCTGCCGAGCCGCTGAACGCCGAACAATTCGACCGCTATACCCAGGGCCGCACCCTGTTCTACGGCTTTGGCGGCAGCATGTACGGGGTGGAGCGCTACCTGCCCGGCCGGCGGGTGATCTGGTCGTTTCTGGACGGCAGATGCCAGGAGGGCAGCTGGTACGAGGACGCAGGCCGGATCTGTTTCATCTATGAAAACCGGGGCGATCCGCAGTGCTGGAGCTTTGAACTCGCCCCCGGCGGGCTGACCGCCAGGTTCGAAGATGACCCGGCCTCGACAGAATTGTACGAGGCCGAAGACATCGGCGAGAAAATGCTGTGCTACGGCCCTGACGCCGGTGTCTGAAGCCTGCGCCGGCGCCGTGAGTATTTCAGACCGGAAAGAAGCTAGAACAGCGAGCCCTGACCGCCGCCGGACGGTTTTTCTGCGGCGCTCTGGGAAGCCGGATCCGCAGTGCCCCCGTCCAGATCCAGAATGCCATCGGCAAATTCGATCTGCAGCGGGCCGGCCTGGGCCGCAGCGGCCTTGGTGGTGAGGATCCCGGCACCCGAACGCACCACCGCATAGCCGCGCTGCAGCGTCGCCTTGTAGCTGAGGATCTCCAGCTGGCGCCCCGCCGCCGCCAGGGTCTGGCGCTGGCGGTCGAGACGCAGCGACTGGGCCGCATCCAGCCGCTGCGCCAGATGGCCCAGCGCGTCCTTGCGGGCCGTGATCTCGCGCTGAATGGGGCGCAGGCTGAGGCGGGAGGACAGGTTCTGCAACCGGTCGCGGCGCCCCTGCACCAGCTGGCGCAGGGTGGCGGGTCGCAGGGAGGCCGCTGTTTCGCTCAGATGCACCCGGCGGCGCTGCACCCCGGATATCAGCGCCCCCGGCAGCCGGTCGGCAATCCGGTCCAGCCGCTGGCGCGGGGTTTCCAGCAGGGTATCGGGCCTGGGCAGCGCCCGCGCCAGATCATTCAGCCGCTGCCGCCGCTGCTGCACCGCCTGGCCTGCGGCGCGGGTCAGCCGCGCCCCCTGGGTCTCGGCCCAGGCCATCAGTTCCAGCCGCACCGGCACGGCAAGTTCCGCCGCCGCCGTCGGCGTCGGCGCCCGGCGGTCGGAAACAAAGTCGATCAGCGTGGTATCCGTCTCATGCCCAACGGCGGAAATAAGCGGGATCTGCGACGCCGCCGCGGCGCGGGCCACGATCTCCTCGTTAAAGCCCCACAGATCCTCGATCGAGCCGCCGCCGCGGGCGACAATGATCAGGTCCGGCCGCGGCAGCGCGCCGCCCGGAGTCAGGCGGTTGAAACCGTCGATGGCGCGGGCCACTTCAGGCGCACAGTTCTGCCCCTGCACCGCCACCGGCCAGACCAGCACCTTGCGCGGGAACCGGTCGCGCAAGCGATGCAGGATGTCGCGGATCACCGCGCCGGAGGGCGAGGTCACCACGCCGATGATCTGCGGCAGATAGGGCAGCGGCTTTTTGCGCCCGGGCGCAAACAGCCCCTCTGCCTCCAGCTGCTTCTTGCGCTTTTCCAGCAGCGCCATCAGCGCGCCCTGCCCCGCAACCGCAACCTCGTCAACGTTCATATTGTATTTGGACTGGGCGCCAAAGGCGGTCAGCCGGCCGGTGACCACCACCTCCAGTCCTTCCTCGGGCACCACCGACAGGCTGGAAACCTGCCCCTTCCAAGTGGTGCAGGCCAGCACCGAGCGGTCATCCTTGATGTCATAATACAGATGGCCGGAGCGCGCCTTGAACACCCGGCCCACTTCGCCCTTCACCCGGATGCGGCCGAAGGTGCCCTCCAGCGTGCGCTTCACCTCGCCGGAGATTTCCGAGACAGTGAATTCGGGCGCGTTCTGCCCCGGTTTTGGATCATCAAACAGGTCGGACATGGGGCGCTGCTCTCCAGTGGCTTGAGGCTGGTCTTGTTTTGAGGCCGCGCGCAGCATAGAACGCGCCGCAAGCATGGCAAGCCCCGGATGGCGCCGGGAGGCCAGACGGCTCAGGCAGATCGGAGAACACGCACATGAACATCCTCATCCTCGGCAGCGGCGGGCGCGAACACGCCCTGGCCTGGGCAGTGATGCAGAACCCCAAATGCGACAAGCTGATCGTGGCGCCGGGCAATGCCGGCATCGCCCAGATTGCCGACTGCGCCGCGCTGGACATCGAAAACGGCGGTGCGGTGGCGGCGTTTGCCGAGGAAAACGCCATTGATTTCGTGATCATCGGCCCCGAAGCGCCGCTGGCGGCAGGGGTTGCCGACCGGCTGCGCGAGGCGGGCCTGCTGGTCTTTGGCCCGTCCGAGGCGGCGGCCCGGCTGGAAGCCTCAAAAAGCTTCACCAAGGAGGTCTGCGATGCGGCGGGCGCCCCCACTGCCGCCTATGGCCATTTCACCGATGCCGAGGCCGCCAAGGCCCATGTGCGCAAACATGGCGCGCCGACCGTGGTCAAGGCCGACGGGCTGGCAGCCGGCAAGGGCGTCATCATCGCGATGACCGAGGCGGAGGCCATCGCCGCCATCGACGACATGTTCGGCGGCGCCTTCGGCGGCGCCGGCGCCGAGGTGGTGATCGAAGAATTCATGGAAGGCGAGGAAGCCTCGCTGTTTGTGCTGGTGGACGGCAAGGACGTGCTGGCGATCGGCTCGGCCCAGGACCACAAGCGGGTGGGAGAAGGCGACACCGGCCCCAACACCGGCGGCATGGGCGCCTATTCCCCCGCGCCGGTGCTGAGCGCCGGGATCGAAGCCCGCGCGATGGAAGAGATCGTGAAACCCACCATGCGGGTGATGGCAGAGCGCGGCATGCCTTATCAGGGGGTGCTTTATGCCGGCCTGATGATCAACGACGGTTTGCCGCGGCTGGTGGAATACAACGTCCGTTTCGGCGACCCGGAATGCCAGGTGCTGATGATGCGGCTTGGCGCGCAGGCGCTGGACCTGATGCATGCCGCGGCTGAAGGCCGGCTGGGCGAGGCGCAGGTGAACTGGGGCGACGATCACGCGATCACGGTGGTGATGGCGGCTGAAGGCTATCCCGGCTCTTACCAAAAAGGATCCGAGATCAAGGGGCTGAAGGCCCTGCCCGAGGACAGCAGCAATATGGTGTTCCATGCCGGCACCAAGGCTGAAGACGGCAAGGTGCTGGCTGCCGGCGGAAGGGTGCTGAACGTGACCGCCCGCGGCGATACCCTGCAGGAGGCCCGCGACCGCGCCTATGCGATGGTGGGCGGGGTGCAGTGGCCGCAAGGCTTCTTCCGCCGCGACATCGGCTGGCGCGCGCTGGATTGACCCCCTGCTGCGGCGGCGGCTCTCCCGCCTGCTCCCGGCCAATCAAAGATTGACCGTCGCAGTTGGGCCTGGCCGGGCGCGCAGGCGCCCGGCCAGGCCCCCTTGCTCCGTCCGTCAGCGGTATCCTTGCCGGGTGCAATGCGGTAGTCTGCACCTCAGCCGGACGCGAGAGCCTGCATAGCGGTGAGAATGGCCCAGGGGGAGCGATGATCCGCGGTTGCCGGACAGGGCAGGCGATGCCGGCCGTCCGCTGCAGCCTGCCGTGCCGTCTGCGCCTCCTGCCTGCTGCACCGGGCCGGCCGGGAGGAGGCCCGCCCCGCCCGCTGGAAGGTCCAACTGTGAAACTGCCGCGCAGAATCAGCGCTGACGATCCGCTGCTTGCCGAGGTGCTGGCCCTGATCCAGCGCAGCTTTGCCTATATGGACGGCCGCATTGATCCGCCCTCTTCCATGCACCGGCTGACAGTCGGCGGCATGGCGGAGCATTGCCGCGCCGGCGGCGAAATCTGGGCCGCCGGCAGCCCGCCCGCGGCCTGCATCTTTCTGACGCCGAAGGCGGACTGCCTGCACCTTGGCAAGCTGGCCGTTGATCCCGCCCGCCGGGGATCAGGCCTGGGCAGGCAGATGGTGGACCTGGCGGCACAGCGCGCCAGGGATCTGGGCCTGCCGGCGCTTGAGTTGCAGACGCGGATCGAACTGGTGGAAAACCACCGCCTGTTCGCCCGGCTCGGGTTTGCCAAGACCGCAGAAGGTTCCCATCCCGGCTGCAGCAGGGTGACAAACATCACCATGCGTATGCCGCTATAGCGCGCTCCTGCGATGCCGGGCGGTGCCAATGTCCATGCCTCAGGCCAAGGCGCATCCGCCGGGTCAGAACAGCGACAGAATCGGATCGCTGAAGCCAGAATTCACAGACCCGTTGAGATCCGCCAGCATGAGGAACCTGTTACGGAATTCATCCAGTTTTGCATCGTCGAGAAGATCCGCCGGATGGGTGGTTCCGAAGGCGGCAAACGCGCGCTCCTTCATCTCCTTCACCTGCCGGTCCACATCCAGCTGGCCGAAACTTGATGGCAGCGCCAATGCGGTTTCGAATACCGTTTTCAGCGGCGGCGAGCCGATGATGCCGTACCAATGGGCGTTTTCGCTGCCGCCTGCATCCGCAACGGCTTGCAGCTCGCGCTCAAAAGCCAGCGCCAGCCGCATGTTCGAATCGCTCTCGCCGATCTCAATTTCAAACTGGCGGGTGGTGTAAAGCTCGGAGAGCTGCGCGGCGAAACCTTCCGGATACGCGCGGCCGGTTTCCCCGCCGTTGAAGGAGAACGCATATGCCATTGCTTTCAAACCGGTATCGTAATGCAGGTTGGTGAATGACGTGCTGGACGACAGGTCGGATTCAAAGGCCCGGATCACAGTGTCGAAATCCAGGCTCCGTTTGCTCTGGCCGAAGAGATCCAGCGTCGCTTCAAACAGGCTTAAATCAAAGACCAATTCCCGCGGATCGGCAAAGGTGCCCAGCTTGCCGGTGATTTCATCCGAAAACACCTTCATCTTGCTGACATGTTCCGGCCAGCCGTTCTGAAACGCGTCGGCAAAATCGTAATAGTCTGAATTTTCGGGCTGGTTCACATAGGAGTTCGGGTCAGACAGATCCGACTCCAAAATCTGGCGCAGCTCGTCCTCATCCCTGCCATACAGCCCGAATGTATCCAGCGCATGCTCCAGCACCTCCGGGTTCGACAGCAGCTCATCCGGATCGGTCATCGCATTGATATCCGGCCAGCCGAATCCAAACGCCCTGGAAACCGCAAGATATCTTTTGTCCTCCAGCTGATTCACAAAGGAGGCCGGATCGGTGGTATCCGAATTCAGAACCCGGCGCAGGAAATCGGGGCTGGTGCGTTCCAGGTCAAAGGTATCGACAACGGCCTGCAGAAGATTTTCATCCCCCAGCAGATCATCCGCGCTTGCCAGGCCTTCGCTGTGCGCGTTGAATTCCCCGACCAGCGCCTGGATGCTGTTTTCATACACCGGCGGCGTGTTGAAACTGAATTGCCGGGCAAACTCGGCATATTTGGGATTGCTCAGCTTGTTCACAAAGGACTCCGGGTCTGCCAGGTCGGATTCCAGCACTTTCTGCAGAAAGAACTGATTTTTCTCCAACCCTTCCATTCCCGCGTTGGCAAGCGCCTTGCGCAGCAGGGGGCCGTTTGCCAGCAAATCATCCGGCGAGGCGACACTGGCAAATTCAGCGCCGGCCTTGGCGCCGGGAAGCGACGGGCCATCCGGGCTGTTGAAGCCAAAGGTTTCCGCCAGCGATTGATACCGGCTGTCGTTGAGCCGGTTCACAAAGGAGCCCGGGTCGCTGATATCGGATTCAAGCACCTTCTTGATGAACGCCCGGTTGCCGATATCCTCGTCCAGGCCAAAGGCGCCCAGCGTCACGGTCAGCAGGTTGTAGTCATCCAGCAGCTGGTCCGGTGTCTCGACGCTGGTGATTCTCTGATTGAAGTCCTGCACCCTCCGGTCGACGACCGGCGACTTCTCATAGATTTCCTGCTGCTGGCCGCGGGTCCGCTGCAGGAAGCTCCACCCGCTGATACCGGTGCCCAACACATAGGGTGTAAAGCTCACGCGCCTGTCTCCTGTAAAACCGGCTCAGGCAGATAGCCGCCTGGCGCCGCTCGTCAGGAGCAAGGTAACCCGAAGGGAATGCATAAATCTGAAACACCGCGCAAAAACCGGATCGGGTGCTGCACGGCCGGTCTGTATGTCCAGGCGGCAGCGGCGGCAGGCACGCCCGCCTGTTCCTCCCCTCCTGCCGGAGCGGCTGAACAGTTGGGCCGGGCGCCGCGCAGGGCGCGGCGCGGGCAGGTTTCAAGCGCGGCGCTCAGCGGCAGGCCGGCGCGTCAGCCTGTCCGGTTCCGGTGCGGAAAGGGCGCCATCCCTGAACCGCCAAATGCGCAAGGGCCAGCCAAGGCCGGCCCCAACCACACCGCCATGCGCGGCGGGCGGAACCGGGCAGCAGCGCGCCTCATCAGACGCCGCGCCGCTGCCCCTGCGATCATCAGATCTGTTTTTCGGGCATATGCACCACCAGCCCGTCCAGCGCATCGCTCACCTTGATCTGGCAGGTCAGCCGCGAGCGGGCCGGATCCGGCTCATAGGCGAAATCCAGCATATCCTCTTCCATGTCGTCCTTGGCAGGCAGCTTCTCGACCCAGTCCGGCGCAATGTACACATGACAGGTCGAGCAGGCGCAGGCGCCGCCGCAATCAGCCTCGATGCCCGGGATATTGTTGTCGCGCGCGCCTTCCATCACGGTCAGCCCATTGGCGACATCCACAACATGGCTGGTGCCGTTGTGCTCGATGTAAGTGATCTTTGCCATTGTCAGCTCTCTTCCCTTTTCCGGTACTTGCGCGACTGTGTAGCCAAGCCCCTGCACCGGTGCCAGCCCCAATTGCGACCCAGCCCTGCCGCAGCTGGACTTTTCACCTAAATGTTCTATATTTGTTCACGCCGGATATTTTTCAACCGCAAGGCCGTTTTCCTCATGCCAGCCCCCGCCTCACCCCCCGCCTCCGGCCCAGCCCCCGCCGCCGCCTGCGCTGCGGGCGGGCACCGGGCACAGCCCTGGCCGCAGCCGCCGCACTGCCTGCCCGCCGCCCGGCTGCAGGAGCCGCCGGAGGGCGCCCGCGTCACCGTGGCCGGGCTGGTGATCCTGCGCCAGCGTCCCGGCACCGCCAAGGGCGTGATTTTTGTCACCCTTGAGGATGAAACCGGCGTGGTCAACGTGATCGTCTGGCGCAAGATCTACGAGGCGTTCCGCCGCGCGGTGATCTCGGGCCGGCTCTTGCGCGTCACCGGACGGCTGCAGCGGGCGTATTCCGTCACCCATGTGATTGCCGGGACGGTTGAGGATATTTCACCGATGCTGGACCTGTTGCTGGCGGAACAAGGCCGCCGGGAGGATCCCGCCTTTGCGCAGGGGCCGGAACTGGGCTAACCTGCCGTCTAAGCACCGGCGCCCGGAACGGACATGCGGAACGGGCAAGCGCGCCGGCAGAGGCACAGTGACAAAGGCATCCGGGCATGACGCCGAGCATATTCGAAACCAGCCGCCGGTTCTGGCCCGGGCTGCTGCTGGCGCTGCTGGCGGCCTGCGTCCAGCCGCCGCCCGGCGGCGACGTGTCCCGCGCCGGACGCTATGCCCCGCCGGGCGCGCCGCCCGGCACCTGCTGGAGCACACACATCTCGCCCGCCGTCGTCGAAACCGTCACCAGCCAGGTGCTGGCACAACCGGCGCAAACCGACAGCAGCGGCCGGGTCACCCGCCCCGCCATCTTCCGCACCGAAACCCGCCAGCAGATCGTCACCCCGCGCCGGGCGCACTGGATCGAAATCCCCTGCCCGGCGATGATGACTCCCGCTTTCATCCGCACCATCCAGCGCGCCCTGACCGCCCGCGGGCTGTACCGCGGCCCGGTTCACGGACAGATGGACATGGCCACCCGCACGGCCGTGCAACGCTATCAGGCCCCGCTGGGGCTGGACAGCGGCACCCTGACGCTCACCTCCGCCCGCAAGCTGGGGCTGGTCGCCGTGGCGGGCTGAACCAGCCGGTTCAGTTCCCCGGTTCCCCGGCGCCCCGGCCTCTGCTAAGGTCCGCCGGACTGGGCACCAGACGCAAAGAGATTTGGCCATGCTGACAACCCGCCTGCCCGATACCGGCTTTCTTTCCGGCGCCTCCGGCCCGCTGCGCCGGATGCTGGAAAGCCAGGCCGCGGAGGTCCGCCTGCGCCAGGGCGAGGTGCTGTTTGAACAGGGCGACGCGGGTGATGCGCTTTATGCGATCGCCGAGGGGGCGCTGGAATTTTCGGTGCTCTCTGCCTCTGGCCGCAAACTGTCGCTCGACATGATGCGCCCCGGCGCCGTGTTCGGCGAGATCACCCTGTTCGACCCCGGCGAACGCACCGCCACCGCCATTGCCGCCGAACCCAGCCGGGTGCTGCGCCTGCGCAGCCGCGACGTGATGGATCAGATCCGCCAGTATCCCGACCTGGCCGCCGACCTGCTGCGGCTGGCCGGCCAGCGGATGCGCTGGATGAACACCCAGCTGAACGAACAGGTGTTCCTGCCGATGCCGGTGCGGCTGGCGCGCAAATTGCTGTATCTGGCCCCCGAGGGCCGCGATGGCCGGATTGCCCTGTCGCAGGCCGAACTGGCGGAGTTTGTCGGCGCCACCCGTGAGGCGGTTTCAAAAACCCTGGCTGCCTGGAAACGCAGCGGCCTGGTCAGCATCAGCCGCGGCGGCGTGCAGATCCTGGACCGCGCGGAACTGGCGGTGCTGGCCGGACCGGATTCGATCTGACCGCCCCCGCAACGGCAATTTCCCGGAAAATCCGTACGAAAAAACCGGTTTTGTAATCCCGGTCACAGAACATTCCGCTGCATCCGGCAATAACCGGAAACAGACAGCCATTATCCGTTCCATCCCAATGGCTGCCTGTCCAAAAGAGCCATGCGCCCGCCAGCGCATGGCTCTTCCCTGTTGCGGCTCCCGCCCGGTTCCGGACCTCACGAAATATTTCACTTAGCCTTCGCGGAACCGGGCCCGTACAGTGCCGCGCATGGCATATGATTACGACAAGCTTTACCGCGAAACGCCGGAGGCGCTCGGCGCTCCCTCCCCGGCAATCACCGCCTTTTTCAGCGGGCTGGGCTCCAAAGGCCTGCGCGTTCTGGATGCCGGCTGCGGCCAGGGGCGGGACGCGCTGTTCATCGCCCGGCTGGGCCACCAGGTGACCGGGGTCGACCTGTCTCCGCATGGCATCCGGGACCTGCAGGCCGCCGCCGCACAGGACGGCCTGGACGTCACCGGCGTTACCGCCGACCTCACAGTCTGGGAACCCGGAGAAGACTACGACATCCTGCTGTTCGACCGGACCCTGCACATGCTGGCCGCGCCGGACCGGCGGGCGCTCCTGTCCCGCTGCCTGCCGTATCTGCGCCCCGGCGGCTGGGTGCTGATTGCCGACGAAAAACCCAACTTTGAGGATTTCCGCCGGATCTTTGCCGCAGAGCCGGGGGGCTGGCGCACGGAACAGGACACCGGCAGCCTATTATTCATGAAACGCCGCTGACCGCACAGCAAGACCCGCAAAAAAAAGGCCGGGCATCTGCCCGGCCTTTGTCAGGGTGTTGCGGGGCCGGCCTGCAGGCCGTTATTCCGCCAGGTTCAGCGCCACGAACCGCGGCTCGCCGCCGCGGCGCACCAGCAGCAGCAGCGACTTGCGGCCCGCCTCCCTGGCTTCGGCAACGCGGGACTCCAGCTCGCTGATCGCGGCGACCTTCTGCTGGCCTGCCTCGGTGATCACATCGCCGGCGCGCAGGCCTTTTTCCCAAGCCTCCGATGCCTCATCCACTGACAGAATGGCCAGTCCTTCGACCTCTTCGCCCAGGTTCAGCTCACCGCGCATCTGGTCGGTCAGAACCCCGACCGACAGACCCAGCAGTTCCTTTTCGCTCTGGCCGGTTTCGCCGTCACCGTCCTGACGGCTGGACGGCCCGCGCTCGGCATCCTCGCGGCGGCCCAGGGTCACCCGCAGGGTTTCGGTCTTGCCCTCGCGGTAGACCACCAGCCGCACGGTCTTGCCGACCTCGGCATTGCCGACCTGGCGCACCAGGCCGCGGGTGTCCTTCACCTCGCCGCCGTCAAAGCTGACAATCACGTCACCGGCCAGCACGCCGGCGTCCTTGGCGGGGCCATCCGGCACGTCCGTCACCAGCGCGCCGCGGACCTTGTCCAGCCCGATCGCCTCAGCCAGATCCGCATCCACATCCTGGATCTTCACACCCAGCCAGCCGCGGCGCGTCTCGCCGAATTTCTTCAGCTGGTCGACCACTTTCACCACCACATTAGAGGCCATCGAGAAGCCGATCCCGATGGAGCCGCCATTGGGCGACAGAATCGCAGTGTTCACCCCGACCACATCGCCATCCATGTTGAACAGCGGCCCGCCGGAGTTGCCCCGGTTGATCGCCGCATCGGTCTGGATGTAGTCGTCATAAGACCCCGAAAGCTCGCGGTTGCGGGCCGACACGATGCCCGCCGACAGCGAGAACCCCTGCCCCAGCGGGTTGCCCATGGCCACCACCCAATCCCCGACGCGGGCGGTGTCGCTGTCGCCGAACTTGACGTATTTCAGCGGCGCAGGCGCCTCGACCTTCAACAGCGCGATATCGGTATTGGGATCGGTGCCGATCACCTTGGCCGGCAGCAGCTCCTTGGGCTGGCCGGTGCCGGGGAAGAATTCGATCTCGATCTCATCCGCACCTTCGATCACATGGTTGTTGGTGACAATATAGCCATCCTCGGAAATCACAAAACCCGACCCCAGCGCCGAAGACCGGCGCGGGCGGCTGCCGTTGCCATTGCCGTTGCGGTCCTGGAACTCCCGGAAGAAATCCTCAAACGGCGAGCCTTCGGGCACAATGCCCTGCGGACCGGTGCGCCCCTCGATCACGGTAGTGGTGGTGATGTTGACCACCGACGGGCTCACTTGGTTGGCCAGCGGCGCCAGGCTTTCGGGGCGCGCCATTGCGGCCGCGGCCTGCATCAGCAGGACCGCCATGGCCAGCACCGCCAGCCAGATCATGCGCATCATCGCGCTGCTGCTGCCTGCCCGGCCGGAAATTGCAATTGCCTGTGGCTGCACGGATCTACTCCTTGTCACTTATCATTCTTCTTTTCCGCCCCGGACCGGCGCAATTGCCGGCCACACCGGGCGGAGCCTTACGGACCCAATGTAGGAACTTCCGCCCGCCCCGCAACAAATGTTGCAAGGAATAAAGCCCCTGTGACCGGGTTTTCAGCCCGGCCAGAGCGGGGACAGGTCCTGCTGCAGGCATCCTAGCAGGGAAACCTTGCGGTTTCGCTGAAAATCTAGGGGGAAAACGGCGTCTCAGACCCCAAAACGGAACGCCAGCCAGACCAGGATCAGACCCAGCGCCAGCGCCGCCAGACCGGCATTGCGGCGCTGCGCCTCGCTCAAAGCGCGCAGCATCTCCAGCAGACGTTCCACAAGCGAAGGGGCCAGTGCGTACACCAGCCCCTCTGCAATCAATACCAGCCCGAGAGCCAGGAGGATAAACCCCATTTACTGCTCCGCCGGCCGCTTGCCGTCCGAGGATTTCAGGTAGTTGAAAAACTCGTTGTCCGGCGACAGCACCATGGTGGAGTTCCCCGCCAGCAGCGAATTCGCATAGGCGTTCAAGCTGCGGTAGAATTCAAAGAACTCCGGGTCGGCGCCATAGGCCTCGGCAAAGATCGCGTTGCGTTCGGCATCCGATTCACCGCGGATGATCTCTGCCTCGCGCTGCGCTTCGGACACCAGCTCAACCACGGTCCGGTCGGCCTGCGCCCGGATCCGCTGCGCCGCTTCGTTACCGCGGGCGCGCTCGTCGGTGGCTTCGCGCACCCGCTCGGCCCGCATCCGCTCAAACGTCGCATCGAGGTTTTCCGACGGCAGGTCGGTGCGCTTCAGCCGCACGTCGATGATGGCAATGCCCAGTGCGCGTGCATCGGCGATGGCGCCGTTGCGGATCCGCAGCATCAGCGCGGCACGGTCCGACGACAGGATATCGTTGGAGCTGACCGAGCCGAGGATCTCCCGGGTTTGCGCCCGCAGGATCGAATCCAGACGGTTCTCCGCGGTGGCGATACCGCCGGCGCCAACAGCCTGACGGAACCGGTTGACGTCCACGATGCGGTAGCGCGCAAAGGCATCGACCACCAGACGGCGGTCGTCCGACGGGGTGATTTCCAGCGGGTCGATATCGCGGCTCAGGATGCGGTCGTCATAGCGCACCACCTCCTGAATCAGCGGGATCTTGAACGCCAGGCCCGGATCTTCCTTGACCGAAACCACCCGGCCGAACTGCAGCACCAGCGCCTTTTCACGCTCGTCCACAATGAACACCGATGACAGTGCGGTAATCGCAGCAATCACCAGCACCGGCAGCAAAAGAGTTGTCTTACGCATCAGTTGCTTCCTCCGCGGCGCAGTTCATTCAGCGGCAGGTACGGCACGACGCCCTGGCCTTCGCCCGACTGCTCGTCAAGAATGATCTTGTCGACCCGGCCCAGCACCTCTTCCATGGTTTCAATGTACAGGCGTTTGCGGGTCACCTCAGGCGCCTTCTGGTACTCGGTCAGAACCGCCGAGAACCGGCTGGCTTCACCCTGGGCTTCGTTGACAACCCGGGCGCGGTAGCCTTCGGCCTTCTCCAGCAATTCCGCAGCCTGGCCGCGGGCCTCGGCCAGCGCATTGTTGGCATAGGCGTCGGCTTCGTTCTGGCGCCGGTCGCGTTCCTGTTCCGCGGCCTGAACATCGCGGAAGGCGGCAATCACCGAAACCGGCGGGTCGGCCTTGACAAAGTTGACGCGGATGATGTTGATGCCGCTGTCATAATCATCCAGCGTGAACTGGATCAGTTCCTGCAGCCGCGAGGCGATCGAACCGCGGTCGCGGTTCAGGATCGGCGCCAGTTCGGACTGGGCGATAATCTCGCGCATCGCCGATTCAGACACCGCCCGGATAGTGGTGCGGGCATCGCGCAGGTTGAACAGGAACTTCGCCGGATCGCTGATGTTCCAGACCACCTGGAAATCGATATCGACGATGTTCTCGTCGCCGGTCAGCATCAGCCCGGCTTCCGAGCTGAGGCCGCCGCCGACACCGATGTCTTCGGTCTGTTCACGGGTGACCGGCAGGATCTCCTTGGTCACCAGCGGCCAGGGCGCAAAGTTCAGGCCCGGCTGCCCGGTCGAGGAATATTCGCCCAGGAACAGCTCAACCGACTGTTCTTCCGGCTTCACGGTATAAAAGCTGGCAAAGCCCCACAGGACCGCTGCCGCAACAACGGCCAGCCCCACCGTGCCCTTGGTGAACATCGGTCCGCCGCCGCCAGAGCCGCCGCCGCCGCGCCCGCCCGAGCCGCCGCGCCCGCCCATGAGGACGCGCAGCTGCTCCTGGCCTTTCTTCACCAGTTCGTCAATCTCGGGGATCTGGGGCTCATCAGGCTTGCGGCCGCCGCCGCCGCCATTGTTGCCGCCGTTGTTGCCCCGGTTGCCTCCGCCGCCAGAGGAGCCACCGCCCCCCCAGGGGCCACCGCTATTGCCCGCCATTTCTCTCCTATCCGTATGCTGCTGCCCATCAGTTTCCACGATGGGCGGCATGTGTTGTCAGTTATTGCCAGCCGCCCGATCAGGTCGAACGCACCGGAGTCTTCAAGGTTACCAACTCTTCCGACATTGTCGGATGGACCGCAACTGTACGGTCGAAATCTTCCTTGGTCGCCCCCATCTTTACAGCGATTCCCGCCAACTGGATCATCTCTCCGGCGCCGGGTGCGACGATATGGCAGCCCAGCACCTTGCGCGTCGCCTTGGAGACAATCAGCTTCATCAGCACCCGCTGGGCACGGCCCGCAAAGGCCTGCTGCATCGGCTTGAAGGAAGTTGCATAAACCTCGACCGGTTCCTGCTCGCTGGCCTCCTCCTCGCTCAGCCCCACAGTGCCCATCTCCGGCTGGGTGAAAATCGCCGTCGGGATCAGGTCGTGGTCGGGGCTGGTCGGGTTGCCCTTGAACACCGTCTCGACAAAGGCCATGCCTTCGCGGATCGCCACCGGCGTCAGGTTCACCCGGTCGGTCACATCGCCGATGGCATAGACCGACGGCACCGAAGTCTGGCTGTACTGGTCGACCACGATCTCGCCCTTGCGGCCGCGCTCCACGCCGATCTCTTCCAGGCCAAGGTTGCCCGAATTGGGGTTGCGGCCGGTGGCATACATCACCTTGTCGAACAGCCGTTCCTGGCCATTGGTCGACTTCACCCGGATCTGATCGCCTTCCTGGCTCATCTCCAGCACATTGGTGCCCAGATGCACGTCGATGCCCGCCTGGCACATTTCCTCGCAGATCAGCCCGCGCGCCTCGTCGTCAAAGCCGCGCAGGATCTGCGCGCCGCGGTAGAACTGCGTGGTCTTCACGCCCAGCCCGTTCATGATGCCTGCAAACTCACTGGCGATATAGCCGCCGCCGACGATCAGCAGCGTCTCCGGCAGCTTGTCCAGGTGGAAAATCTCGTTCGAGGTGATCGCCAGCTCCGAGCCGGGGAACTCCGGCACCGACGGCCAGCCGCCGGTGGCGATCAGGATGTGCTTGGCGGTCTTGCGGGTGCCGTCGGCCAGCTCCACCGTATGCGCATCCGCCAGCTTCGCGCGCTGGTCGAAACTTTCCACGCCGTTATTCTTCAGGATATTGCGGTAGATGCCTTCCAGCCGGTCCAGCTCGGCATGCAGCTTGCCCTTGAAGGCATCCCAGTTGAACCCGCCGGCCTGGATGTCCCAGCCATAGGCCTGCGCGTCCTCGACCATGCCGGAATATTCCGAGGCAAACACCATCAGCTTCTTCGGCACGCAGCCGCGGATCACGCAGGTGCCGCCATAGCGGTCCTCTTCGGCCAGCGCCACCTTGACGCCTTCCTGCGCCGCCACGCGGGCTGCCCGCACCCCGCCCGAGCCGCCGCCGATGACAAACAGATCGTAATCAAAGCTCATGAATTTCCGCCCTTTGCATCTCTTGTGCAGGTGTATCCCATAACGGACCACCAAACGCCATATGCCCAAGTGGGCGTTAATCCGCTGCTTTCAACCTTTTGCTGCAGAAACAAACGGGGATGTGAGGCGGACAGGCCGTCATTCCGGTCCGAGGCGCTGCCGGGCCTGCCGGCCGGGCGCGCCTCGGTTTGCACCGGTCCTCAATCCTGCAGATCGGTGAACAGATTGTCGGTCTCGGCAAACTCCAGCCTGTCTTTCTCAACCGTGCCTTCGTTGATGTCGCGCACCTCGATCCGGCCGTCGCCATAGCCGATCACCACCGTGTCGCAGATGTCGATGAACAGCCCGTTCTCGATCACGCCGGGGATCTGGTTCAGCACCAGCGCCAGCTGACGCGCGTTGCCGATGCGTTTCAGATGCAGGTCAAGAATGTAATTCCCCTCATCACTCACAAACGGCGCATCGCCGTTCATCCGCAACGTGGTGGTGCGGCCCATCACATCCATCGACACCAGGGTTTCCTCGATCAGCGCCTGGCTGCTCTGCCAGCCGAACGGCAGCACCTCGACCGGCAGCGGAAAGGCCCCCAGCGTCGCGACCGATTTGCTGGCGTCCGCAATCACCACCATCTGGTCCGAGGCGGTGGCAACGATCTTCTCCTGCAGATGCGCGCCGCCGCCGCCCTTGATCAGGTTCAGATCAGCGTCGAACTCATCGGCGCCGTCAATGGTCATGTCCAGCCATTTGGCCTCGTCCAGCGACACCACATCGATGCCCACATCCCGCGCCAGCGCCGCGGTCCGGCTGGAGGTCGGCACGGCGGTGATCTTCAATCCGTCGCGGCTCACCATTTCCCCCAGGCAGCGCACCAGCCAGGCGGCGGTCGAGCCCGTGCCAAGACCAACCCGCATGCCATCCTCAACCATTTCAGCCGCCCGTTTGGCAGCCACGAATTTCGCCTTGTCGATCGGCGACAGCTCTCCGGTCATCAGGGGCCTCCATGAATACGCGTTTGCGGCGGTTATAGGCGGTTTGCCGCCTCTGCGCGAGGGGGCTTGCAGCGGTTTCCGGCACCGCGGCTGGAAATGCACGCCAGCCGGGCTATTGATTTTCAACTTGGGGGATCAGAACCATGCTGCAATTCGACGAGGAAACCGCCCGCGTGCTGGAAGACGCCTATCAGGGCGCCGATGTGTCGCAGCGGCGGCGGGCCAGCTTTGACGCGCTGACGCCGCTGCCGGGCGACCGCATTCTGGATCTGGGCTGCGGCAACGGGCTGCTGACACTGGAGCTGGCCCGCGCCGTCGGCCCCGCCGGCCATGTGACCGGGCTGGACGCCAGCCCCGACATGCTGGCCGCCGCCCGCAGCCGGCTGGAAGGCCGCGCCAATACCACCCTCGCCGAAGGCGATGCCGCCCGCCTGCCGTTTGAGCCGGAAAGCTTCACCAAGGCGGTTTCCGTGCAAGTCTTCGAATATCTGACCGACCGCCGCCCCGCCCTGCGCGCCCTGCACACCGTGCTGCAGCCCGGCGGGCGGCTGGTTGCGGGCGACATCCATTGGGACACCTTGGCCTGGTACAGCGACAACACCCGGCGCATGGAGCGGATGCTGGAGGCCTGGAACCGCCACTTGGCAGTGCGTGATCTGCCCGCAAAACTGCCGGCCGAGCTGCGCAGCTGCGGATTTGAAATGCAGCGGATGCACCCGCTTGCGGTCTGCGACACCACTCTGCGCCCCGACGGTCTGGCAGCGATGATGATCCAGCTGATCCGCGCCTTTGCGGTGGACATCGGCGCCACCGACACCGACGATGCCGCCGCCTGGGCGCAGGAACAGCAGGAACTGGCCGCCGAGGGGCGGTTCTTCATGTCGCTGACCCATTTTGTCTGCACCGCCCGGCGGCAATGACGGCCTGCGCCGCAGGCAGATATCCGCCGCTGCGCAGAGCGGCAGGGAAACTGGCATCACAAAGGCGGGTTTCCTATTGGAAACGCCGGAAATGGACACACCCGGCGGCGGTTTGCGACATATTGTTACGCCATGACACCCGAATACCGCCTTCACTTCGCCCCTGACAATGCCTCGCTGGTCATCCGGCTGGCGCTGGAGGAGCTTGGCCAGCCGTATGAAACGGTGCTGGTCGACCGCCAGGCGAAGGCCCAGCACAGCGCCGGATACCGGGCGCTCAATCCGAACGGCTTGATCCCGGTGCTGGAAACGCCGGACGGGCCGCTGTTTGAGACCGCTGCCATCCTCCTGTGGCTGTCCGAACGCCATGGCGCGATGGCGCCGCAGCCCGGCAGCCCGGACCGCGCGGCCTTCCTGAAATGGCTGTTCTTTGCCTCCAACACCCTGCACGCCGACCTGCGGATGCTGTTCTACCCGGAGAAATACATTGGCGCGGACAAGGCCCATCAGGCACAGCTGCAGTCCGTCCTGCGCCAGCGGCTGCACCAGCATCTGACCAATCTGGACCACGCCGCCGCCGGCCGCCCCGCCTGGCTGGGGGCGCCGCAGCCCTCGGTTCTGGACTATTACCTGGCCTGCCAGTTGCGCTGGATGGCACTGTACCCTGCCGATGCGGACAGATCCTGGTTCCGCATCGCCGAATACCCCAGCCTGCAGCGCCTCTGCGCCGGGCTGGAACACCGCACGGCCGTTACCACCGCGCGCCAGGCCGAGGGCCTCGGCGCCGCCCCGTTCACCTCCCCCGCCTATGCCAATCCCCCAGAAGGATCAGCCACCTGATGTTCCTCTCCGTTTTCGACATGTTCAAAGTGGGCATCGGCCCGTCCTCCTCGCACACCATGGGCCCGATGGTCGCCGCTGCGCGGTTCCTCGATGTGATGCGGGCCTCGCCGTTTGAATTCCACGGGCTGCGCGCCTCGCTGCATGGCTCGCTGGCCTTCACCGGCGTCGGCCACGCCACCGACCGCGCCACCATCCTCGGCCTCGGCGGCTTCCGCCCCGATGATTACGACGATCAAAAGGCCGAAGCCTTCCTCGCGGAACTGGCCGAAACGCACACCATGCAGCCCGAGGGTCTGGGCGCGCTGCGCTTCGACCCCAAGGCCGACATGATCTTCGACTACGATCAGGCGCTGCCGGGCCACGCCAACGGCATGATCCTGATGGCCACCGACGCCCAGGGCGACGTGATCCTGAAACAGGTCTACTATTCGATCGGCGGCGGCTTTGTCGTCACCGAGGAAGAACTGGCCCAGGGCAAGGCGACCGACGAGGGCGACCCGGTGCCCTACCCGTTCAAATCCGCCGCCGAGATGCTGGAGATGGCCAAATCCAGCGGCAAATCCATCGCCGGCATGAAACGCGCCAATGAAATCGCCCGCGGCTGCCCCGAAAGCCTGTCCAAGGGCACCGCCCGCATCTGGCAGGTGATGAACGACTGCATCAACCGCGGGCTGGAGCGCGACGGCATCCTGCCCGGCGGCCTCAACGTGCGCCGCCGCGCCAAGGGCATCTATGACGCGCTGCTGGCCGAGCGCGGCAAGAACCTGACCGCGCCGCACACCATCAACGACTGGATGAGCGTCTATGCGATGGCGGTGAACGAGGAAAACGCGGCCGGCGGCCAGGTTGTCACCGCGCCGACCAACGGCGCCGCGGGCACCCTGCCGGCGGTGATCCGCTATTACCTCGACCATGTTCCGGGCGCCTCTGAGTCCCATGTCGAGGACTTCCTGCTGACCGCCGCCGCCATCGCCGGCCTGGTCAAATACAACGCGTCCATTTCCGGCGCCGAAGCGGGCTGCCAGGCCGAAGTCGGCTCGGCGGCCGCGATGTCGGCGGCCGGCCTTTGCGCGGTGATGGGCGGCACCCCCGAACAGGTGGAAAACGCCGCCGAGATTGCGCTGGAGCATCACCTCGGGATGACCTGCGACCCGGTTAAGGGGCTGGTTCAGATCCCCTGCATCGAGCGCAACGGGCTGGCGGCGATCAAGGCGGTCTCTGCCGCCTCGCTGGCGCTGCGCGGCGACGGCCAGCACTTCGTGCCGCTGGACGCCTGCATCGAGACCATGCGCCAGACCGGCGCCGACATGCACGACAAATACAAAGAAACCTCGCTCGGCGGCCTCGCGGTGAACGTGCCCAACTGCTGATCATCCCTGCTTTCTTGAAAAGATAGCGTGACATAAGGCCCGGGCCTGGCCTTGGGAGGGCGCGAATGCGCCTTCCCGGGGGAGTGAAGGCCGTCGCGGAAATGCTCCGGGGGAGCGTTTCCGGCCTGAACGGGCGGAGCCCAAGGCGCGGGCCGTGCCGCTGCGCGCCACGTCTCAAAAATACGCAACGCCTCTCCTTTCCCCGCAACTCCAGCTTGCACGATGACTATTGCAGGCCTAGCGTGGCGCCATGACACAGGACCGCCCCCTCCTCGGCATTGCCCTGATGCTGGGCTTCTGCATGGTGATCCCGCTTGGCGACGCCATCGCAAAACTACTGACCAACCGGGTGCCGGTTGCGCAGATCGTCTTCATCCGCTTTGCCGCCCAGGCCGCACTGCTGCTTCCCCTGGCGCTGGCAATGCGGCTGCCGCTCAGCCTGTCGCGCCGGGTGGCGCCGCTGCTGCTGCTGCGCACCCTGCTGCAGATGGGCGGCATCGGCGCCATGTTCACCGCCTTCCGCTACCTGCCGCTGGCCGACGCGGTGGCGATCGCCTTCGTGATGCCGTTCCTGATGCTGCTGCTGGGCAAATACGTTCTGGGCGAAGAAGTCGGCCTGCGCCGCCTCGGCGCCTGCGTGGTGGGCTTTGCCGGCACACTGCTGGTGATCCAGCCCAGCTTTGCCGCCGTCGGCTGGAACGCGCTCTGGCCGCTGCTGGTCGCAGTGATCTTTGCCCTTTTCATGCTGGTCACCCGCAAGATCGCCAAGGAGACCGACCCCATTTCCTTGCAGGCAGTGGCCGGCGCCATGGGCACGGTGCTGCTGGCGCCGGTGTTCCTGATCGGCGACGGCTTCGGCCTGCCGGCCCTCGCCACCAGCCCGCCGCCGCAGGACACCTGGAGCCTTCTGGCCGCCGCCGGCGCCCTGGGCACCGTGGCCCATCTGATGATGACCTGGAGCCTGCGGTTCGCCCCCACCTCGACCCTGGCCTCGATGCAATACCTGGAAATCCCGGTCGCCGTGTTCATCGGCTGGCTGATCTTTTCCGAGCTGCCCAACTCGCTCGCCGCCTTCGGCATCCTGCTGACGATCAGCGCCGGCCTTTATGCGGTGCTGCGCGAGCGCAAGGCCTCGGAGACCGCAGAACGGATCAATCCCGCCTGAGATCCAGCCTGAGATCCAGCCTGACCGCCGCCACCACCTCGGCCAGCAGCCGCCGCGGCACGATCACCAGCAGCCCCGGCCCCTCCGGCACCAGCCGCACCGGCCCGGTGGCCCGGTTCGAAGTGCCGATCCGCCCCATCGGCGACATCCGCAGCCCGTCGATGGGCCATTCCAGCCCCTCGGACCGCCCCTGCACCGGCTGCATCGGAAACAGCGAGATCACCTCCCCCGCCTCCGCGGGCAGATCGACTGCATGGGTCAGGTGAAAGATCACTTCGGTTTCGCCGATCAGCACACAGGGCGCCGGATGCCCCTGCACCAGCGTATTGAACGCCGCCAGCTGGTGATCCACCCGCGCGCCCAGAAACCCCACCGCCAGCACCGCCGGCGCCGAAATCCTGCGCAGCGCCTTGTCGAAATCGGTGCTGTCCTGCTCCGCCACCGGAAACAGGCTGCCCGGCGGCAGCCGGCCCCGCACATCCCCGGGCAGCGAGTCGAAATCACCGATCACCGCCTGCGGCACATGCCCCGCCGCCAGCGCCGCAACCGCGCCGCCATCCGCCGCCGCCAGCACCGGCGCCAGCGCCAGCGCCTCTTCCAGCGCACCGGATGCCAGCTCACCGCCGCCAACCAGGGTGATTGGTTCCAATTCCTCAACAATCAGACGGTTCATAGGCGGCATTCCTGGCAGTTTTGGAAACAAGTCACAATGTGAACACAAAATGATACGATCAATTGCACGGATTCGAGCAAAATTGGTCCTTCAAGCCCATATGGTAAACGACAACAGATGTGACGAAGACGAGCGAGCTGATGGTACATAACAACAAAGTCTTGACCGTATCCTATGGAACCTTTTCCTGCACTTTGGAAGGGTTCGAGGATTCCTTCGGCACGATGAAGGCGATTGCCGAGTATTTCCGCGACCTGGCTTCCGATGACCGCTACTTCGGGGCGGAACCGCCGCAACCCGACGCCGACATGCTGGCCCGCATCGCCCAGCGCGAAATTGCCCGCCAGGTCGAGGCCCGCACCAGCGACGGCGGCATTCACCTGCGCGCCGCCACCCCGGCGCTTGGCGCCGCTGCCGCCGAAGCCCCTGCGCAAACCCCGGCTGCCGCTGCGGCACCTGCCGCTGCGGCACCTGCACCTGCACCTGCGGCAGACCCCGCGCCTGCCCCGGCTGCAGCGGAGCCCGCAGAACAGCCCGCCGCAGCAGAGCCCGGATCTCAACCAGACACGCTTGCAGCCGAAGAGTCCAAAGCCGCTGCAGAAGCAATTGCCGAAGACGCCAGGGCCGCCGCCGCAGAAATCGCCGAAGCCGAAGCCGAAGCCGAAGCCGAAGCCGAAGCCGAAGCCGAAGCCGAAGCGGCCGCGCTGGAAACCGCAAGCGAAATCTCCGCTCCGGCCAAGGCTTCCTCTTCCGTCGAACTGCTCGAAGTCAACGAGCCAGAGGCCGAGGCCGAGGCCGAGGCCGAGGCGGACACCGAAGAGCACGCCGCAGCACCCGTCCGCCGCGAAGCAGACCCCGTGCCGCCCGCCGACAGCATCGCCGCCAAGCTGCAGCGCATCCGGGCGGTGGTGGCACAGACCCCCGACGACGACTTCACCGAAGACGAACATGCCGACGATGTGCTGGAAAGCGCAGCCGGGGACATCACCAGCGCGCTGCTGGAGGATGGCAGCAACGGCGCACCGGACTTCGATGATGAAGGCGACGATGCAATCGCCAAGGCACTGGACCGGCTCGACCTGAACACCGGCGCCGCCGAAACGGCAAGCGATGCGCCCGCACAGGACGGCGGCAGCACCGCTGACGAGGCCGCCGCCCCCCAGCCTGCCCCCCAGCCTGCCCCGTCCCGCGTGCGCATCACCAAGGTCAAACGCGCCGATTTCTACCAGGCCGTCGCTACCGGCCGGCTGCAGGAAACCGATGCCAGCGAAGATCCGGCGCCCGCCCAGTCGTCCCTTTCGGAGGACGACGAAGCCGACCTGATGCGCGAACTGGCCGAGGTGGAGGCCGAGATCCTCGCCGCCTCCGAGGCGGATGAAGGTGCCGCTGAAACGCCCGATGCCGCAGGCCGCGCCCCGGCCCGGCCCGCAGCCGCAGGCCTGCCGGACAGCGATGTCTCCCGGCTGATGGCCGCCGCCGACGAAAAGCTCGAGGACCCGGACACAACCTCGTCCCGCGAGGCCTACAGCCAGCTGCGCGCCGCCGTCGCCGCCACCAAGGCCGAAGGCCCCGCCGCCGGCAGCGCAGGCAGCGATGGCGCCAAGCCCTACCGCGAAGACCTGGCCAGCGTGGTCCGCCCGCGCCGCCCGGAACCCCGCCCGAACGCCTCGGAACGCCCGGCCGCCGCGGCCGCCCGCCCGGCGCCGCTGAAACTGGTGGCCGCACAGCGCATTGACGAGGGCAGCGCTCCGCAGCAGCCGGTGCGCCCGCGCCGGGTCTCGGCAGCGGTTCTGGACGACGGCAGCGAAGACAGCAGCGGCTTTGCCGCCTACGCCGCCGACCGCGGCGCCGCCGATCTGCACGAGCTGCTGGAAGCCGCCGCCGCCTATATGAGCTTTGTCGAAGGCCGCGACCACTTCTCGCGGCCGCAGCTGATGAGCAAGGTGCGCAGCGCCGGCAGCAGCGACTTCAACCGCGAGGACGGGCTGCGTTCCTTCGGCCAGCTTTTGCGCGACGGCAAGATCGAACGCTCCGGCACCGGCAAGTTCACCGCCTCCGGCGACATCGGCTTCAAGCCGGGCAAACGCGCCGCCGGCTGACCCCGGCACCCAAACAGCAAAAGGCGGCTTCACGAGATGACGCAGTCCCTGTGCTGGGTGGTTCTCCGGACGCTCCACGGTCAATAATGCAGGGCAGCGATCGCAAAGGGCGCTGCCTTATCTCGTTGATGTCTTCAAGCTGCATGATCAGCCTGTAAACTTGCAGTAGCTTGGAGAACGGCCCTGGCGCATGTCTATGACACGCTCGCTGAGGCTTGCGGAACGCCATATTTCAATCAGCTGGATCCGCCAAGCGGATCTGGTGTCGTCGTTGGGGACCACCAGACCCTACGGTTTGTCGAAAACCTGCTTCCGTCAAGCGCACAGCCTCTGAAAATGACCCGTGGCGAGGTGGAGGCCGAAATAGCCGCGGCGATCTCGACGCTGACCGCCATTGACGAGACGATTCCCAGCATCCCCGAGCGGACAGATGAGGATGGCCAGAGCGGCGTTCCGCGCATTTACTGGCCGGCCTGTCGCGAAGAATACGGGGCGGTCTTTACAGATAAGCATCAACGCCTGCGCAGTCAGAACCAGAGGTTCTGGATCGGCCGCGACGCTCTCATCGTGGTGAAACGTGCCATATCTTTCCTGCTTCCCGTCCGCACCGGCACGGTCACGCCGGCAGGCGGGAAATCTTAGTGGCCGTTTGGTGCACCGGCACAGATGGCGGTGGTGGATGAAGCCGGCATGCCGAGCCCCGAGTTCGTCCCGCCGGTCATGGCCGAGGGGCGCCGAACGCTGGCGGCCGGCGCTCCTTGCCGGATCGCACCCGTCGGGGCGGATCCGCAGGCTGCCAAAGCCGGTGGCGGGAATCCCGCGCCGGGGCACGCCGCCAAAGACCCGGAACACATGCCAGTGCGCGTCAAACAGCATCTCGTGGGTTTGCAGAAGATAGGCCCGGACCAGGAATGCCCGGCTGTGCGACAGCTTGATGCGGGCAACCTGGAGCTTGGTGCGCTCACCACCAAGGACCGCCCAGTCTTTGCTCCGGTCCAATTGGAAGGCTTCGCCCGGCTGGAACGCCAGAGGAACAAATGTCCCGCGGCCTGCCGATTGCTGAATGCACTGGCGTTCCGCGCGCCCTGCCCGCGCGAAGGCCGCCACCCGCCCATACGAACCGGTAAGGCCAAGAACCGCCGGATCCGCATACAGCTGCTTGACCCTCCGCCGCCGCTTGCGGGGCTTGCGCGTTGCCGCGGTAAGCGATGCAGAATACTTCTCCGCGCAAGGGTCCAGCTTGCCCGGACGCTGCGGGGCCTGAAACCGGGGCTCAACAGCCCCCAACGTAATGACATGCGAATGGTGTTGCGGGAGAGGCCTGTTCGCCTCGCTATCTCCCGAATAGACATCTGATCCCGAAGCGCCCCGCGCCGGATCACACTCAGAACTGCCATGTCGATCACTCCAATGACCCCTGCCGGTTAAAGCCAGGGGTACGGTCACACATGGGTCAGATCTCAATGAAAACTTTCGCCTGTCCCGGGCCAGATCTCAGCGGAAATCAACAGCCGCGGTCCCGCCTCGAGTCGTTGTCCGGCCAGAACCCAGAAAATCCGCATAGATTGAAGTTGATACCAACCTCTGTCCGCAGACCCGCGGTCCCGCGATGGTCAAAGACTATGGGCTGTTTCGTTCGGAGAAGAAGGAAAATTTGCCTCAGTTGGGCTTTTCCGCCTTGCGCGCGTCTAACAACGTGGTCCGGGAAAAAAGCCTCGGATTTTCGCCCTGTTTTTCTGATCCGGCTGTCAGTAAATCCGCTTAAAATACAAAGACCTGCCGCGCGGTTCGCGACAGGTCAGATTGTTCAGGCCTCCCACCGGAGGGAATGCGCCCCCGCGAGACCGCCTTTTTTTTCAGGCCGGATCCCTGTTCATCTTTCCGGAAATACTCCGGGGTGAATTGGCCATGAGGCCAAAAGGGGCAGCGCCCCTCTGTCACTCGCCGCTTGCGGCGTCCGGCTCCGCCTGGCCGACACCGCGGAACACAAATTTGAACGGCAGCACCCAGGCAACCCCCAGCGCCGCATAGACCAGCAGCTCCAGCCACAGCGGCGGCCGGTCCAGCCAGTTCATCACCGTGACCGCGGCGACGATGTAAACCGGCATCCCCACCAGCAGGATCACCAGTGCCCAGCGCCGCCGGGCCTTGTAGCTCAGGCCTTGCTTCTCAGCCATCAGTCGGCAAACGGGTCGGTCACCAGAATGGTGTCGTCCCGCTCCGGGCTGGTGGACAGCAATGCCACCGGGCAATCGATCAGCTCTTCCACGCGTTTCACGTATTTGATCGCATTGGCCGGCAGGTCGTTCCAGCTGCGCGCGCCTTCGGTGCTTTCGCTCCAGCCCGGCATCTCCTCATAGATGGGGGTGCAGCGGGCTTGGCTGTCTGCCGCGGTCGGCAGGTAGTCCAGACGTTCCCCGTCCAGCTCATAGCCGGTGCAGATCTTCAGGGTCTCGAATCCGTCCAGCACATCCAGCTTGGTCAGTGAAATGCCGTTGATGCCGGAGGTGGCGCAGGTCTGGCGCACCAGGCAGGCATCAAACCAGCCGCAGCGGCGCTGGCGGCCGGTGGTGGTGCCGAACTCATGGCCGCGCTCGCCCAGACGCTGGCCATCCGCATCCGGCGTGCCGTCTTCCTTCAGCAGTTCTGTCGGGAACGGGCCTTCGCCGACCCGGGTGGTATAGGCCTTCACAATGCCCAGCACATAATCGATCGAGCCGGGGCCGATGCCGACGCCGGTCGCCGCCTGGCCGGCAATCACGTTGGAGGAGGTCACAAACGGATAGGTGCCGAAATCAATGTCCAGCAGCGCGCCTTGGGCCCCTTCGAACAGGATCCGCTTGCCGGATTTGCGCTTTTCGTTCAGCACTTTCCAGACCGGTGCGGCATAGGGCAGGATCTTCGGTGCGATTTCCTTCAGCTGCGCGATCAACGCGTCGCGGTCGACCGGATCAACACCCAGCCCCTTGCGCAGCGGATCATGATGCTGCAGCGCGCGGTCGACACGGGCAATCAGCGTCGCCTCATCGGCCAGATCGGCCACACGGATCGCCCGGCGGCCCACCTTGTCCTCATAACACGGGCCGATGCCGCGGCCGGTGGTGCCGATCTTGGTGCCTTTGCTGGCCGCCTCTTCGCGCGCCCGGTCCAATTCGCCATGCAGCGGCAGGATCAGCGGCGTGTTTTCCGCGACCATCAGGGTCTCCGGCGTGATCTCCACACCCTGCGCCTGGACCGTGGCGATCTCTTTCATCAGATGCCAGGGGTCCAGCACCACACCGTTGCCGATGACACTCAGCTTGCCGCCGCGCACCACACCCGAGGGCAGCGCGTGCAGCTTGTAGACCTTGCCGTCAATGACCAGCGTATGGCCGGCGTTGTGGCCGCCCTGGAAGCGCGCGATCACGTCCGCACGCTCGCTCAGCCAATCCACGATCTTGCCTTTACCTTCGTCGCCCCACTGGGCGCCGACTACGACGACATTGGCCATATCCGGTCCTTTACAGTCTTGGTTCAAACCCACGCTCATATAGCGATGCTGCACCGGCAGGGGAACCGGTTTTTCGCCGCAGTCAGACGCCAGACACCCTTTTCGCCCCGTTCACCAAGGCCTGCGCCTGCCCGGGCGGGCAAGAATGCGCCGCCTTGCCGCTGATTCCCAAAGGACACTTCGCTAACAAAAGGGCGAGCGCCTGCCCGCAGGCTTGCGGGGCACTTTATCCCTGCAACGTCCGTACTGGCTGTCTCAGGAGCATTGCCCCCGCCAAAGCGCCAGCCCGGTGGGGCGGGCAGGCGCTCGCCCGGCGGCGCTTTGCGCCTTGATTCCGGGCGGATGGTGTTTCCACAGGCAGGGTGTTGCGCACCCACCGTACGCCGCCTTCACGCGATCCTCATGTCCATCGGACAGACTGCTTCCTGATCGCGATCCCCCGCCATGGCTCCGCGCGCGAGGCCATGATACAAGGCGCAGGCATCTGTGCGGCTGCCTGCGCAACACCCGGAGACCGGCCCCGATAATAAGGGGGTCGTTCAGGACCTCCTGTCCGAGCAGGCCCCGCGGGGTCTGTCCATACTCCAACCGGCGGCGCCGCCATCCTTCACCGGATCAGCACTCAGAAAACGCAAGACAAGCAAAACCGCCCGAGGCGCGATGCCTCCGGCGGCCGGACCTGCGGGCGCAGTCAGCCCCGCAGATGCACCGGCGCGCCATGCGGGGTGGACAGATAGGCCTCTTCCCAGCGGCTGCGCATCACTTCGGCCTCGGCGCGGGAGGCGGTACCGTCGTCGGCCAGAAACTGCTCCAGCGTCTCCAGCCAGGCGCGGAAATAATCCTCGCCGCCGTCCAGCTCCCGGTTCAGCCCGTGGCGTTTCAGCGTTGCAGAGAACCGCTGCACCCAGTCCCCCCAGGTAAACCGCCCGGCCTCGTTCAGATGCACCGTGAGGGCAAAGACCTGCGCGTGCCAGGGTTCGGCAAACACGGGCTCCGGCGCGGAAATGCCTGCACAATCACTCATAGCGGCTCCAGATAGCTTTGCCACAGATCCAGCACCACCTCGTCCCCCGGGTGTTCCGCATGCGCCCACAGCACCCGCGCCGGAAACCGCACCGCATACAGCGGCTCGGGCGCCTCGCCCAGCCCATGCGCGCTGCTGTCAGGAAACACATGGGTGCCATGCATCCGCAGAATGTAACCGCGCGCCCCGGCGGCATATTGCGGCAGCCGCGTGTGGCCGCCGTCTACCAGCGCATTATCCGCCGGCAGTCGCGCCCGCACCGCCTGGCCCGCAGAGAACCGCGGCTTCGGCCCGCCCTCCCGGTCCGCCGGGCCGCCCTTGGCCAGCGCACCGGCGACGTTCCCCGCCGTCAAAGCCCGTTCCGCCAGCGCGTGCAGCCCCGCGGCGCCCTTGCCCTGCAGGTCCTGCCGCGTCAGCACTCCTTTTTCGACCAGAAGATCCGCCAGCGCCGCGATCCATTTCTCATAATAGGAAAAGCGGGTGTAATCCTTGGGCGAAAGCCGCTCGCGCGCATGGCGCGAGGTATCGATGTTCCACTGCCCCAGTGCGCCGCAGGCCAGTGTCACCGCGAGTGCGCGGGCATGCCAGTCTTCGGCAAAGACCGGCGCATCCGCGGGTTCCGGCACCACCGGGCCGTCGCCGAATCGCCCGCCCATGTCATGCACCCGGGTCATGCCGGCGCCCCCGCCGGCAGCTTCGCCAGAGCGGTGCCGATCATGCTGTCGCGGCTGACCAGCGCCGCCAGGCCGTCCTCGCTCAGACCTTCCGTGCCCTCAGGCCGCATCGGCAGCACCAGATAGCGGACCTCGGCGGTCGAATCCCAGACCCGCACCGCAGTGCCTTCCGTCAGCGCCACCCCGAAATCCGCCAGCACCTTGCGCGGCTCGCGCACCGCACGGGCCCGGTAGGCATCGGATTTGTACCAGCCCGGCGGAATGCCCAGCAGCGGCCAAGGGTAGCAGCTGCACAGGGTGCAGACGACCATATTGTGCTGCGCAGGCGTGTTCTCCACTACCACCATATGCTCGCCCTGGCGGCCGTAATAGCCCAGGTCTGCCAGCACCGGATCGGCATCGGCCAGCAGCGCCGCCTTGAACTCCGGATCGCTCCAGGCCCGCGCCACCACCCGGGCGCCGTTCTGCGGGCCGATCCTGTTCTGATAGGTCTCGATGATCTCCTCCAGCGCGGCGGGATCGATCAGCCCTTTTTCAACAAGAATCGTTTCCAGCGCTTTGACCCGCAAGGCGGGATCTGGCGGCAAAAGAGCGTGCGGGTGGTCTGGGTCATCATGAGGCATGAAGAAACTCTGCCCTGCCGCCAGGGCCCGCGTCCAGTCACAATACGCTGCGAACAGGCCGCAACGGGCCCTCTGACCGCACGTCACGCTGCGGCTCCAAGGCGAAGCAAACTCCGCCCTTGCCCCCCCGGTCAATCTTGCCTATTTACCGCCCGATACTCAGCCAACCGCCGCAGGGACCCATGGAAAACGTTGTTCTCATCATCCATCTTCTTTTGGCTCTCGGCCTGATTGCAGTTGTACTGCTGCAGCGTTCCGAAGGCGGCGGCCTTGGCATGGGCGGCGGCGGCGGCGGAGCGGTCTCCGGCCGCGCGGCAGCCACCGCGCTCAGCAGGCTGACCTGGCTGCTGGCGATTGCCTTCATCTGCACCTCGATCACCCTGACCGTTCTGGCCGCGCAGAAATCGGCGGGCGCCTCGGTCACCGACCGTCTGGCCGTGCCGCAGACCGATGATCCGGACGGCGCTCCGGCGGCGCCGCTGGGCAGCGATCTTCTGCCGCCCAGCGAAGGCGACAACGCTCCGCTGGTGCCGAGCCTCGACTAAACCACTACACCTTGACGGGTTTTCGGGAGCCGCAACAGCATCTTGCGGTTCCCTTGCGCATTACGCGCGAATCCTCTATATATGAAGTCCCGTGATGCTGCGGTTTTTCGGATGATTCCAATCACCGCCGGGCAGCTGAAATCTGACTTCTCACGGGGGCAGCCGAATACATATGGCGCGTTTTATCTTCATCACTGGCGGTGTCGTTTCATCCTTGGGCAAAGGCCTGGCTTCGGCAGCACTGGGGGCTCTTCTGCAGGCCCGCGGCTATTCCGTCCGCCTGCGCAAACTGGACCCCTACCTGAACGTCGATCCCGGAACCATGAGCCCGTTCGAACACGGCGAGGTCTTCGTCACCGACGACGGCGCCGAGACCGATCTGGACCTGGGCCACTACGAACGCTTCACCGGCGTGCCGGCCCGCAAGACCGACTCGATCTCCTCGGGGCGGATCTACACCAACGTGCTGGAGAAGGAGCGCCGCGGCGACTACCTCGGCAAGACCATCCAGGTCATTCCGCATGTCACCAACGAGATCAAGGATTTCATCTCGATCGGCGAGGATGAGGTCGACTTCATGCTCTGCGAGATCGGCGGCACCGTCGGCGACATCGAAGGCCTGCCCTTCTTCGAGGCGATCCGCCAGTTTGCCCAGGACAAGCCGCGCGGCGAGTGCATTTTCA
>NZ_JAXMOX010000018.1:0-36729 GCF_034669605.1 Leisingera sp. | reverse complement strand
GATAGAACCCTGATCCGGTGGTCCACGACCAATCCTGGCGCGCGGCCAGCAGCCCTTGTTTGATCAGCGGCTCGGTCACATGCTGCCAGCCAAAGGCAAAGCCCTCGCCGGCGATGGCCGCCTGCAGCACCAGCGCATAGTCGTTGAGGCGCAGGCCGGCGGCGGGAGGGCGGCCGGTGACCTTGAAATGCGCAAACCATTGCTGCCAGCTGGGCCGTTCGCGGATCGGCTCTTCCAGGTGGATCAGCCGCTCATGCAGCAGGTTCGGCACCGTCGCCAGATTGACGGCCGAGGCCATCACCCGCGGGCTTGCCACCGGAAAGATCACCTCGGGTGCGATCAGGGCGGAATGGCAGTCCGGCCAGTTTCCCTGCCCGCGCCGCACCGCCAGCGAGATGCCTTCGGTATTTATGTCCGGCTCCCGGTCAGAGCTTTGCAGCCGCAAGTCGATATCGGGATGAACCTCGTGCAGCCGGGCCAGTCTTGGCATCACCCAGTAGTATGCAAAGGCAGAGGAGCAATTGAGCGTGACATGGTCGTTGCGCCCGAACTGCCGGACCGCTTTGGCGGAGGACAGGATATCCTCCAGCGCCTTGGAGACATCTGTATAAAGCCGCATTCCCGCCCCGGTCAGCTCCACTTTGCGGTGGCTGCGGCGGAACAGAACCACCCCCAGTGACGCTTCCATCTGCTTGATCGCGGCACTGACGGCCGGCTGCTGCACGTTCAGCTCTTCCGACGCACGGGTAAAGGAGCCGTGCCTTGCGGCGGCCTCAAAAACGATCAGGTGGCGGGGGCTGGTAAGGAGCTTCCACAGTTCTTGCATAACCCTCAATTATCCAAACGATCAGATTTTTCAACCGTCACAAATGCCGGCCTCAGGCTTAGTGTGGTTCATCACTTGAGATTTTGGAGAGCCCCATGGCCCGACGCGCCCGCGCATCCCGCGATAGAAACACCGCTCCGGCGGGTGCCCCCGCATCGCCGTTCATCCAGCGCAGGCTGCCGTTCTTTGATATGCTGGACGAGGAGAAACTGGTCAAGCTGGAGGCCCAGGTCGATTGGATTTTTGAAGACGTCGGCATCGCTTTCCGGGATGACCCGGAGGCGCTCAGGATCTGGAGGGAGGCCGGCGCACGGATTGACGGCGACATCGTGCGGGCGGATGCGCAGTGGATCCGCGCGCTGTGTGCCAAGGCGCCGCGCGCGTTTACCCAGCTGGCCCGCAACCGTGAACGGTCGGTGACCATCGGCGGCAACAATCAGGTTTTTGCCCCGATCTATGGCGCGCCGTTTGTGCGCGATCTAAAGGGCGGGCGCCGCTATGGCGACATGGAGAGCTTCGAGAAGCTGGTGAAGCTCACCTATATGCATCCGAACCTGCATCACGGCGGCTTTGTGATCTGTGAGCCTTGCGACGTGCCGGTGAGCAAGCGTCATTTCGACATGCTGTTTGCCCATATGACGCTGAGCGACAAGCCGCATCTGGGCGCGATCACCGAGATGAGCCGGGCGCAGGACAGCGTCGGCATGGCCGAGATCGTCTTTGGCAAGGATGTCATGGACAACAACTGCGTGATCATGGGCAATGTGAATACCAATTCGCCCCTGCTGGTCGACAAGGTGGTGACCGAGGCGATCCGGGTCTATTCCGCCCGTGGGCAGGGGATTGTCGTTGTGCCGTTTATCCTTACGGGTGCGATGGGGCCGGTGTCGACGGCGGCCTCGGTGGCGCAGGCGATGGCCGAGGCAATGATGGTCTGTGCCTTCACCCAGCTGGTACGCCCCGGGGCGCCGTTTGTGCTGGGGAACTTCCTCAGCTCGATGTCGCTGAAGTCCGGCGCGCCGACTTTTGGCATGCCCGAGCCGGTGGTGTCGAACTATGCGATCGGCCAGCTGGCCCGCCGTGCCGGTCTGCCGTTGCGTTGCGGCGGCTCGCTGACGGCATCCAAGATCGAGGATGCGCAGGCGGCTTACGAGAGTGCCGACTCGATGCATTCCACCATGCTGGCCGGGGCCAATTATGTGCTGCATTCGGCGGGCTGGCTGGAAGGCGGGCTGTGCACCGGGTTTGAGAAGCTGGTGATGGATGCCGACCGGCTGGGCTCGTACCAGAAGGTGCTGAGCCATGGGCTGGATACCAGCGATGAGGCCTTTGCCCGCGACGCGTACGCCGAGGTGGGGCCCGGCGGCCATTTCCTTGGCTCAGCCCACACCATGCGCAACTACCAGACCGCGTTCTATGAGCCGACACTCAGCGACAGCGAAAACGTTGAAAGCTGGGAGGAGGGCGGCTCCAAGGACATGCGCCAGCGGGCCTATGAGCGCTGGAACCAGATGCTGAACGAGTATCAGGCGCCGCCTATGGATGAGGCGGTGAAGGAAGAATTGGCCGCCTATGTCGCCCGCCGCAAGGAGGAGATCCCGGATGCGTGGTACTGAGTTAACCTTTTCTTCACGCATAAGCGCCGGTGATGCAATAGGGGCGGGTTTGCCCCGGCACCCACTGTGCACCCCCCGTACACCTCCTGTGCACCCCCAGGGTGCCGATTGCCGCAGTTCATGCACCAAATTTCCCGTTTCCGCTAAATCCGGCCCTTGCCGTGCTTTGGCCCAGACCTGAGGACCAATACCCATGACAGACAATTTTGCCCAATCGACGCTCAACATCCACAAGGAAGAAAGCACCGGCGACAAGAAGCTGCCGAGCCACACCAAGGCGGTGATCATCGGCGGCGGTGTTGTTGGCTGCTCGATCCTGTTCCATTTGGCCAAATTCGGCTGGAAGGATGTGGTGCTCTTGGAGCGGGACGAGCTGACCTCCGGCTCCTCCTGGCACGCGGCGGGGCAGATCCACACGATTTCTTCGGACCCGAACATCTCGCGGCTGCAGTCCTATACCATTGATCTGTATAAGGAGATTGAGGAGCTGTCGGGCCACTCTGTCGGTCTGCATATCACTGGCGGCTTTTATCTGGCGTCGAACAAGACCTGGTACGACTACCTGAAGCGTGAACGCTCCAAGGCGCGCTACATGGGTCTGAACCAGGAGTTTATCAGCCCCAGGGAAGTGGCTGAGCGCCACCCGCTGATAGACCCGAAACATTACCACGCGGCGCTGTGGGATGATCAGGACGGCGATCTGGACCCGTCGGGCGCCACCTATGCCTTTGCCAAAGCGGCCAAGGTGCACGGCGCGCAGTATTTCACCCACACGCCGGTGACCGGCACCACCCAGCGTCCCGATGGCAGCTGGGACGTGGTGACGCCACGCGGGGTGATCAACGCGGAGCATATCGTCAACTGCGGCGGGTTGTGGGCGCGGGAAGTCGGCCACATGCAGGGCGTCAACCTGCCGGTGCAGCCGATGGAACACCACTATCTGATCACCGACAAGATAGACGCGGTGGCCAACCATCCGACCCGCCTGCCGGCCGGCATTGATTACGAGGCCAATATCTATTTCCGGCAGGAGCGGCAGGGGATGCTGCTGGGCACTTATGAGCCGAAGGGGACGCCTTGGAAGGTGGGCGGCACGCCGTGGGATTTCGGGCATGAGCTGCTGCAGCCGGATCTGGACCGCATTGCCGACCGTCTGGAGATGTCGTTCGAGCGGATCCCGGCGATTGGCGAGGCGGGCATCAAGGACATGATAAACGGCCCCTTCACATTTGGCCCTGACGGCAACCCGATGATCGGCCCGGTTCCGGGGATGAAAAACTACTGGTGCGCCGTGGGCGTGATGGCGGGCTTCTGCCAGGGCGGCGGTGTGGGGCTGACCATGGCCGAATGGATGATCGATGGCGAGCCGTCTATTGACGTCTGGGCGATGGATGTGGCGCGCTTTGGCGACTTCGCAACCCCCGACTGGGGCACCGTGAAATCGACCGAGAATTACGAGCGCCGCTTCGTGATGACCTTCCCGAATGAAACCCTGCCCAAGGGCCGGATGCAGAAGACCACTGCGCTGTATGACCGGCTGGTCGCCAAGGGCGCGCGCATGGGCCAGGGCTTTGGCTTGGAAAACGCGCTGTGGTTTGCCGATGGGCCGGAGGATGCGCATGAGGAGCCTACATTTGAGCGCAACCGCTCGCACGATTATGTCGCGCGCGAGGTCAAAGCGGTGCGCGAGGCCGTCGGCGGCATCGAGGTTGCCAACTTTGCCAAGCATGAGTTTAAGGGCGCAGGCGCGCGGGCCTATCTTGACCGGGTCCTGGCGGGCTATGTGCCGAAACCGGGCCGCCTGGCGCTGACGCCGATGCTGACGCCGAAGGGCAAGCTTTACGGCGATCTGACCGTGGCCTGCCTGGGTGAGGATCATTTCATGCTGTTCGGTTCCGGGGCCATGCAGGAGGCGCACCGCCGTTGGTTTGAAAAAGACCTGCCAGCGGGTGTGACCTACCAGAACGTCTCGGATGACTGGCACGGCATTGCGCTGTCGGGGCCGAATTCGCGAGAGCTGCTGCAGCGGATCACCCGTGAGGACGTCTCCGCCGAGGCCATGAAATTCCGAGACCTGCGCCAGACATTTGTCGGCGGCGTGCCGGTGATCCTGAACCGGATCAGCTTTTCCGGCGAGCTGGGCTATGAGATCTACTGCAAGCCGCAGTACCTGCTGCGCCTGGCCGAAGCGATCGAGGGCGCCGGCGCTGATCTGGGCTACCGCTGGTATGGCGCGCGGGCGCTGATGTCGATGCGGCTGGAGAAGGGCTGGGGTGTGTGGACGCTCGACTTCCGCCCAGATTTCGACGCGGCGGAAAGCGGCATGGATGTCTTTATCAACTGGAAAAAGGATTTTGTCGGCAAGGAAGCGGCCCTGGCCGCCAAGGACACCGGGCCCAGCCGCAAGCTGGTCACCATGACCATCGACGTGGACGGCATTGATGTCTCCAATGATGAGGCGATCCTGAAGGATGGCGCGGCGGTGGGCTACATCTCCTCCGGTGGTTATGCGCATCACGCGCAGACGTCGATGGCGATGGGCTATGTCTCGGCGGAACACGCCGCGGCGGGCACCAGGCTGCAGGTCGAGATCCTGGGCGAGATGTACGACGCCGAAGTGCTGGGGGCGCCGGTCTATGACGCCAATGGCGCCAACATGCGCGCCTGAGCCGGCAAGGGGAGCGGACACCATGGCCAGACCCATGCGAAACCTCCCCGACGCGGCCCAGGCCGTGCCGGCCTGCCGCTGCATCTTCCTGCTGCTGCCCACCTTTTCGCCGCTGGACCTGTCCAGCGCGGTGGCAGCGCTGGAGGCGGCGAACACACATGACGGGGCTGCGCGCTATGACTGGCGCGTGGTCAGCGAGGACGGGTTGCCGGTCACCGCGCCCAACGGGCTCAACGTGGCGGTGAACGGCGGGCTTCCGGACTTGATGCGCGGCGACATGATCTTTGTCTGCGGCGGCCAGGGGCAGGAGCCGCGCATCTCGCTGAAAGTTCTGGGCTGGCTGCGCAGGGCGCACCGAATGGGCGCAACACTCGGCGCGCTGGGCGGCGGTATCCTGGCGCTGGCCCGCGCCGGGCTGCTGTCCGGGCGCCAGGTCTCGGCCCATTGGGCGCTGCGGGCGATCCTGGCGGAGGCGCATCCGGACGTGGAGGTCAAAAGCTCGCTGTTCACCATGGAGAGCAAGCTGATCACCTGTGCGGGCGGGACCGCGACTATAGACATGACGCTGAACCTGATCTCGGACCACCATGGGCCGGCCGTCGCGACCGGGGCGGCGGATCTGATGGTCTGTTCCTCAGCCCGCAAGGGCAGTCAGGATCAGACGGTATCGGAATACGGCCGGACCGGCGTGCGGCACGAAAAGCTGGCGGCCGCGCTCAGCCTGATGCGCAGCAACTTGGAGGAGCCGCTGACGCCGGGCGGCATCGCCGGTCTGGTCGGCCTGTCGGTGCGGCAGCTGGAGCGGCTTTTCTCCAAATATCTGCAGACCACGCCCAAGGTCTATTACACCAGACTGCGGCTGGACTACGCGCGCAGCCTGCTGCTGCAGACCAAAATGCGGATCATCGATGTGGCGTTGGCATCCGGCTTCAACAGCCAGACCCACTTCGCCAAAGTCTACCGCCGGTATTTCGGCAAATCACCGCATCAGGAACGGCCGTTTTAACCATCGTGCTTTGCCTTGCCGGGTGCGGAGACGCATCCGGCAAGACATGATCCGGTGTCCCTCCTCTGATCAGAGGCCGAGATCGCTGAGACCTGGGTGATCTGCCGGGCGCGGGCCTTGCGGCCAGTGGAACAGGCGGTCTTCCTGGTTGATTTTCAAGTCGTTGATCGACGCAAAGCGGTGGGCCATGCGGCCGTCTTCGGCGTACTCCCAATTCTCGTTGCCGTAGGAGCGGTACCATTGGCCGGATGCATCGTGCCACTCGTAAGCGTAGCGCACGGCGATACGGTTGCCGTCATAGGCCCAGAGCTCCTTGATCAGCCGGTATTCCAGCTCGCGGTCCCATTTGCCGGCCAGGAACGCCTGAGCTGCGTCGCGGCCCTGGGGGAAATCGGTGCGGTTACGCCATTTGGTGTCCAGAGTGTAGGCTTGCGCGACGGCGTCGGGGTTGCGGCTGTTCCAGCCATCCTCGGCGGCACGAACCTTGGCAATGGCGGTTTCGCGGGTGAAGGGCGGCAGCGGGGGGCGGGGGGCTTCTGTCATGTTTATTTACCGATCTGTTAGTGATGCGCTATAAGTGTACAGATCGGTACTGAAAATCAAGGGCTGTGTTTAAAATTTTTTCCAGGGACCAAATAGTGCGGTATCTCAGTGCCGTGCGTTCCCCTTGTCCCGGATGACTTGCTCCGGGATCATGCTCCCGTGCTCAAAGCGCGGTTCAGGCCAGTTGCGCCCCGATGAGACCCGGCGGTGAGCCGCTGAATGGTCAATCAGTACGCAGCGCTGCCAGCAAATCCGGATCTTTCAAGCCGGGGTGCGCAAGTCCGGACAGTATTTTTCCGGGGTGATATCACCCATGTTTCACTGCAAACTGACCGCGGCAGTCTTCGGGCCAACTCAGCCTTCGCCAGAGTGCTGCCCATAAGCGTTTGTAAACGAACACAGATTGCGGTTGCGCATAGCGCCAATGTGCGTGCTGCATACCCTATGCGATTTCGGCATTTCACAGCTGCCGCGCCAGCAGATAGCGTTCACGCCATAATCACAGGGGAGTATGCCTAATGACGAAATTTGTCAGAAGCCTGGCGGCGGCTGCGGTGGTGGCGATGGCACCGGTTGCCTATGCCGAGACCACAGTGCGCGTTGCCTATGACGCTGACCCGGTTTCATTGGATCCGCATGAACAGCTGTCCGGCGGCACGCTGCAGCTGTCGCATATGGTCTTTGACCCGCTGGTGCGCTGGACCCAGGACCTGCAGTTCGAACCGCGCCTGGCTGAAAGCTGGGAGCAGATCGATGGCACCACCATGCGCTTCAAGCTGCGCAGCGGCGTCACCTTCCACAGCGGCAACCCGCTGACTGCGAATGACGTCGACTGGACCTTTGACCGGCTCAAGCAAAGTGACGATTTCAAGGGCATTTTCGCCCCCTTCACCGATGTGGAAGTCGTGGATGACATGACTTTCGACCTCAAGACCTCGGAGCCTTATCCGCTGGTCTTGCACACCGCGACCTACATCTTCCCGATGGACAGCGCCTTCTATTCCGGCACCACCGCGGACGGCAAGGACAAGGCCGAAGTGGTCAAGCACGGCGACAGCTTTGCCTCGCGCAATGTCTCCGGCACCGGCCCCTTCATCGTCTCCGAGCGTGAGCAGGGCGTGCGCGTGGTGTTCGACCGCTATGCCGATTACTGGGACAGCGAAAGCGGCGGCAATGTCGACAAGATCGTTCTGTCCCCGATCAAGGAAGACCCGACCCGCGTGGCCGCCCTGCTGTCCGGTGACGTGGACTTCATCGCGCCGGTGCCGCCGACCGACCTGAAGCGTGTCGAGGAAGCGGAAGGCGTGGACCTGATCACCATGCCCGGCACCCGGATTATCACTTTCCAGATGAACCAGGACCGCGTCGAGGCTTTCAAGGACGCCCGCGTCCGCAAGGCGATCGACTATGCGGTGAACAACGCAGGCATTGTTGACCGCATCATGCGCGGTTTCGGCACGGTGGCCGGCCAGGCCAGCCCGACCGGCTATCTGGGTTACAGCGAGGGTTTCGCACCGCGCTTTGACCTGGAAAAAGCCAAGGCGCTGATGGCCGAGGCAGGCTATGCCGACGGCTTTTCGATCACCATGATGGCGCCGAACAACCGCTATGTGAACGACGACAAGATCGCCCAGGCGGTGGCTTCGATGCTGGCGCAGATCAACATCAAGGTTGACCTGCAGACCATGCCCAAGGCGCAGTACTGGCCGGCGTTCGACGAGCGCGCGGCGGACATGATGATGATCGGCTGGCACGCGGACACCGAAGATTCGGCCAACTTCCACCAGTTCCTGTCCGCCTGCCCGGATGAGGCAACCGGCAACGGCCAGTATAACTCCGGCAACTACTGCAACGAGGAAGCCGACACGCTGATGAACCAGGCCAACGCGGAAACCGATCCGGCCAAGCGTGCGGAGCTGCTGCAGAAGCTGGAAGGCATCCTGTACGAAGAGGCGGCCTTCATCCCGCTGCACTGGCAGAACCTGGCCTGGGGTGCCAAGTCCGGCATGAACGCGGCAGAGATCGTGAACGCGCTGAACTTCCCCTACTTCGGTGACCTGGTTGTCGAAACCGGCAGCTGAGCCACTGAACAGACCCGGGCCGGTCTCCCCCGGCCGGCCCGGGCCGCAGAAATAACAAACGGCCGCCAAGGCTGAATTTGCAGGATCCGCAGTTCCTTGGAGATTGCGGCCTGCGCTGTAACCAAACTCTACAAAGGTCAGGAAGATGTTTGCCTATCTCGCCAAGCGAGTGATTCAGGCGATTGCCGTGATGTTCGTCATCTCGCTGATTGCCTTCGCCATCCAGGGCAACCTGGGCGACCGGCTGCGCGAGCTGGTCGGGCAGTCGGTCTCGGAAGAAGTGCGCCAGCAGCTGCGCGATGAGCTGGGGCTGAACGACAGCTTCGTGACCCAATACCTGCGGTTCGCCGGCAATGCGCTGCAGGGCGATCTGGGCACCTCCTATTTCTTCAAGGAGCCGGCGCTGGACGTGATCCTGAAGAAGCTGCCCGCCACGCTGGAGCTGGTGTTCGGCGCGACGCTGATCATCATCGGCTTCTCGGTGCCGCTGGGCGTCTATACCGCGATCAAGCCGGACAGCATCATCAGCCGCATCATCATGGGCCTGTCGATCATCGGCATTTCGATCCCGGTGTTCCTGACCGCCATCCTGATGATCTTTGTGTTCTCCGTCGAATACGGCTGGTTCCCCTCTTACGGGCGCGGCGATACTGTGCAGGTTTGGGGCTATTGGCAGACCAATTTTGCCACCGCCGACGGCTGGATGCACATCATTCTGCCCTCCTTTGCGCTGGCGTCGATCATGCTGCCGCTGTTTGTCCGCCTGATCCGGGCCGAGATGATGGAAGTTCTGCAGTCCGAATACGTGAAATACGCCAAGGCCAAGGGCATCAATCCCTGGCGGATCTATTTCGTGCATGCTTTGAAAAATACGCTTTTGCCGGTGATCACCGTGGGCGGCGTGCAGATCGGCACCATGGTGGCCTATACCATCCTGACCGAGACCGTGTTCCAGTGGCCGGGCATGGGGTTCATGTTCCTTGAGGCGGTGAACCGCGTCGATACCCCGCTGATCGTGGCCTACCTGATTGTTGTCGGTTTCATCTTTGTGGTCACCAACACCATTGTCGACCTGATCTATGGCCTGGTGAACCCGACCGTGAATATTGCGAGGATGGGCGCATGAGCACCGAAATGCTTTCCCCGAAGTCCGATCCGTCGCGCTGGGCCAAGGCCTGGAATTCCAACATGGGTTACAGCTTCCGCCGCAATCCGGTCGCGGTGGTCAGCATGATCATCTTCCTGCTGATTGCCGGCGCCGCCTTTCTGGCACCTGTGATCGCGCCCTATGATCCCTATGATCCGGCGCAGATGGATATCATGAACTCCGAATACCCGCCGGCCTGGGTGAGCGGCTCGCTGCCGGAGTTTGTGCTGGGCACCGACGACCAAGGCAGGGACCTGTGGTCCACGATCCTGTACGGCACCCGCCTGTCGCTGCTGATCGGCATCTGCGCGGTGGCACTGCAGGCCTTCCTGGGCATCTCCATCGGGCTGCTGGCCGGCTATGTCGGCGGCCGCCTGGACAGCTTGCTGATGCGGCTGGCCGATATCCAGCTGTCGTTCTCCACCCTGATGGTGGCGATCATCTTTCTGGCCGTCACACAGGCGATGTTCGGTTCAGACACTTTCAACCGCTATGCCGTAGTGTTCCTGATCGCGGTGATCGGCGTGGCGGAATGGCCGCAATACGCCCGGACCGTGCGCGCCACCGTGCTGGCCGAGAAGAAGAAGGAATATGTCGACAGCGCCCGCGTTCTGGGTTTCGGCCCGATGCGGATCATGGTGCGGCACATCCTGCCGAACTCGCTGTCGCCGATTTTCGTGATCTCTACCGTGCAGGTTGCCAATGCGATCATCTCCGAAGCTTCGCTCAGCTTCCTTGGCCTCGGCATGCCGCCGAGCCAGCCGTCGCTGGGCTCGCTGATCTCCTCGGGCTTCGACTATATCTTCTCGGGCAGCTGGTGGATTACCGCCATTCCCGGCGTGGTGCTGGTGGTGCTGGTGCTGGTCATCAACCTGCTGGGCGACTGGATGCGCGATGTTCTGAACCCGAAACTGTACAAGGGGTAACGCGATGAGCCTTCTATCCGTTCGCGACCTGACCGTGAAATTTGCGATGCGCGACCAGACGGTCACTGCCCTTAACGGCATCTCCTTTGACCTGGCCAAGGGCGAACGCCTGGGCATTGTCGGCGAAAGCGGCGCCGGCAAGTCGATCACCGGGTTTTCGCTGATGAACCTGCTCAGCCGCCCCGGTTACATCGACAGCGGCCAGATTGAATTCGAGGGCGAAGATGTCGTCAAGATGAGCGACAAGCGCCTGCGCAACCTGCGCGGCAACCGCATGGCGATGATCTTTCAGGATCCGATGGTGACCCTGAACCCGGTGCTGACCATCGGTCAGCAGATGGTTGAGACCCTGTTGGCACACCGCAAGCTGAGCCGCGAGGAAGCGCGCCAGATTGCCATCGTCAAGCTGCGCGAGGTCTATATCCCCTCTCCGGAGGAACGTCTGGAGCAATACCCGCACGAGCTGTCGGGCGGCATGCGGCAGCGGATCATCATCGCGATTGCGCTCTTGCTCGATCCGCAGCTGATCATCGCGGATGAACCCACGACGGCGCTGGATGTGACCATTCAGGCCGATATCATGGAGCTGATGCTGGAGCTGTGCCAGTCGAACCAGGTGGGGCTGATCCTGATCACCCACGACCTCGGCGTGGTCAGCCAGATGACCGAGCGCACGCTGGTGATGTATGCCGGCCGCATCATTGAGGCGGGGCGCACGCGGGAAATCATCAACGACCCGCAGCACCCGTATACCCAGGGGCTGATCAACGCGCTGCCGCAGCAGACCGTGCCCGGCCAGCGGTTGAAGCAGATCCCCGGAAATATGCCGGGCCTGGCCAGCATCCCCCAGGGCTGCGCCTTCAACCCGCGCTGCAAATACGCCACCGACCTGTGCCGCAGCCGGGTGCCGGACATCGTGCAATACGGCGAGGTCGCAGTGGCCTGCCACGAGGTACAGCGCCTGCATAGCGATGAAGACCTTAAGGAGATACGGGCATGAAGGATGCAAAGACAGACCGCCCGCTGCTGGAAATCAGGAATCTGGCAAAGCAGTTCGACCTGGATCAGGGCTTTCTGGAAACCCTCAAGTTCAAACAGGGCAAGATCGTGCGGGAAACCCGCTCGGTCCATGCGGTGAACAATGTCTCGCTTAATGTCGGCCGCGGCGAGGCGCTCTGTGTGGTTGGCGAGTCGGGCTGCGGCAAGTCGACAGTGGCGCGGCTGGTGGCCGGTCTGCTGACCCCCACCGCAGGCGAAATCCATTACGAAGGCCAGCGGATCGACAATTTGCCGCGCAGCGGCATGCAGCCCCTGCGCAAGAAGATCCAGATGATCTTTCAGAACCCCTACGCCTCGCTCAACCCGCGCATGACCATCCGTCAGGCGCTGGAGGAACCTGTGCGCCACCACTTTCCCGCCGCCTCGGCAGCGGAGGTGCGCGACAAGGTCACCGAGGTGATGCTGTCAGTTGGTGTCGATCCCAGCTGGGCCAAACGCTATCCGCACGAGTTTTCCGGCGGCCAGCGCCAGCGGATTGCCATTGCCCGCGCCCTGACAGTGGACCCTGAATTCGTCATCGCCGATGAGCCGATCAGCGCGCTGGACGTATCGATCCAGGCGCAGGTGCTGAACCTGATGCTGGAGGCCAAGGAAAGCCGCGGTCTCACCTATCTGTTCATCACCCACGATCTGAGCGTGGTAGAGCACTTCGGCACCCGCGTGGCGGTGCTTTACCTGGGGTCGGTTTGCGAAGTTGCGGACACGGCAACGCTGTTCTCCAACCCCAAACATCCCTATACTCGGGCCTTGCTGTCCGCAGTGCCGCAGCTGAAGGATGACCGGCCGAACCATATCCGCCTCAAGGGCGAGATCCCGACGCCGATCAATCTGCCGCAAGGCTGTCCCTTCCAAAGCCGCTGCGCCTTTGCGGACGCACGATGCAAGAGTGAACAGCCAAAAGCCATTCACCAGCCCGATGGCAGCCTTGTCGCCTGCCATGCTGTCCAGGAGGACAGGCTGGATGCGGTGGCCGCCGGTTAAGACGGGACACCCAGTTGGACATCATCTGGCTCAAGGATTTCGAGGCTTTGGTCGCGTGCAAGAATTTCTCGCGCGCGGCCGAAGAGCGCAATGTCAGCCAGCCGGCCTTCTCCCGCCGTATCCGGGCGCTGGAGAATGAGATCGGCGTGCGGCTGATCAACCGCGAAACCCTGCCGCTGACGCTGACCCCGGCAGGCGAGGTATTCCTGTCGCAGTCCCGCATCATGCTGCGCACCTACGAGGAAACCATCGAGCGCTGCCAGACGATTGATGCGGCGGGTGAAAATGTGATCCGCTTTGCCGCTTCGCAGTCGCTTTACATGACGCATTACAAGACGCTTATCGCGCCTTTGGCCAGCGAAGGCGGGGTGGATACCGACCTCAATTCCACCTCCTGGGCAGCAGATCAGTTCGTCAGCGCGCTGCAGCAGGGCTATTGCGACGTGATCCTGACCTACTGGCATCCGTCAATGGATTTCCTCGGGCCGCTGGAGGTTGCCAATTTCGAGCATCTGACCCTGTCCACCGATCATTATGTGCCAGTGTCCCGGACAACTTCGGACGGGGCGCCTGAATTTTCCTTTCCCAAGGCCGGAAAGGACGCGGTGCCGCTACTGTCCTACGGTGCGGTCTCGGCGCTCCGGTCGGTTCAGGAATTTGCGCTGGCGCAGCTGTTGCCCGGACAAAAGGTTTTTGTGGTCAACCAGAACGCGCTGGCCAACAGCGTCAAGGCGATGATTCAGGAGGGGTTTGGCATGGGCTGGCTGCCGCTGAGCCTGTGCCGCGAGGAAATCAAACAGGGGCGCTTTGCGGTGGTTGACGACCGCCTGGCCACCGATCTGGAAATCCGCCTTTACCGCGATCCGCGCAGCACCAAACCGACGCTGGATGTGCTGTGGAACAAGCTGAGGATGGCCGCGCTGGAGACGGCTTGATCCTCATTTCCCGGAAGCATTGAGCACCGGTTCAAAACAAAAAAAGACGCCCGAAGGCGCCTTGTTTTATTGGTCGGAGCGAGAGGATTCGAACCTCCGGCCCCTGCCTCCCGAAGACAGTGCTCTACCAGGCTGAGCTACGCTCCGACCGTGGAGGGCGGAATAGCTCAGGGGGCGGGGTTTGACAAGGGCGATTCCGTAGAAAGCTGCGGTTTTCAGGAATTCTTTTTGCCGTTGCGGCGAGGGGCGGCGCGGCCACGCGGAGGAACAAAAAAGCCCCGCGCTGACAGTCAGGCGGGGCTTTGAACATTGTATGGACCGGCCTCAAAATCAGAGGCTTGCCTCCAGGGCGGCAAGCACGGCATCGCCCATTTGGCTGGTCGAAACCGGCTCAACGCCGTCCTCGCCCAGAAGGTCTGCCGTGCGCACGCCGTCGGCCAGAACTTTTTCAACCGCCGCTTCCAGGCGGTCGGCCTCGGAGCCCTGGTCGAAGCTGTAGCGCAGCGCCATGGCAAAGCTGAGGATGCAGGCGATCGGGTTGGCCTTGCCCTGGCCCGCGATGTCGGGGGCAGAGCCGTGCACCGGCTCGTACAGAGCCTTGGGGCGGCCGTTTGCCATCGGTGCGCCCAGGCTTGCGGAGGGCAGCATGCCCAGGCTGCCGGTCAGCATCGCGGCGCAGTCGGACAGGATGTCGCCGAACAGGTTGTCGGTCAGGATCACGTCGAACTGCTTGGGTGCGCGCACCAGCTGCATCGCACCGTTGTCGGCATACATATGCGACAGCTCCACCTCGGGGTAGTCAGCCGAGACCCGGGTCACCACTTCGCGCCACAGGATGCCGGATTCCATCACATTGGCCTTCTCCATCGAGCAGACCTTCTTGCCCCGGCGCATTGCCAGTTCAAACGCTGACCGTGCGGCGCGTTCGATCTCGCTCTCGGTGTAGCGCTGGGTGTTGATGCCGACGCGCTCGTTGCCCTCTTCGAAGATGCCGCGCGGCTCGCCGAAGTAGACACCCGAGGTCAGCTCGCGCACGATCATGATATCGAGACCTGCGACGATGTCCTTCTTCAGCGAGGAGAAATCCGCCAGGGCGTCAAAGCACTGAGCCGGGCGCAGGTTGGAATAGAGATCCATTTCCTTGCGCAGGCGCAGCAGGCCGCGTTCGGGCTTTACCGAGAAATCCAGACCGTCATAAGCCGGGCCGCCGACGGCGCCCAGCAGCACCGCATCGGCGTTCTGCGCCTTGGCCATGGTTTCATCCGCCAGCGGCTTGCCGTGCTTGTCATAGGCCGCGCCGCCGACCAGATCCTCGCTCACATCGAACTGCAGGCCGCGTTTGTCGCCGAACCAGGAGATGATCTTGCGCACCTCGGCCATGACTTCGGGGCCGATCCCGTCACCGGGCAGAATCAGAATCGATGGGTTGGGCATGGGGATCCTCCTTAAACAGCTGGCAAGGGCGTAGCGGGACAGCGGGGCAGGGTCAATAATAGGCCCTGAAATTAAAGGGGGGTGATGGGGATTTGCGCAGCCTGGGCCGGGTGCAGGCCCTAGTTCAGCGCGATATCCGCCCAGACCAGCCGATGGCGGCTGGCAAGGGCCGCCGCTGCGTCCGGCGCATCCGGCCAGACAACACCGCTGCCGGTCACGGCCAGCCCGGCAGAGGGCAGCACATAATCCACCCGCATCCGCCCGGCACCCTGCCATTCCACGGTTGCGCTTCCGGCTTGAGGGCTGAGCGGCTGCGGATCCTGCAGCCGGGGATCACCCAGCAGGCTGCGGATTGCGTCCTTGCGGCCTTCCCCTTGATCCGGGTCGAGGTTGGCATCGCCAGCAATCACAAAGGGCGCTTGGGGGGCGGGGCCCAGGCGGCTATTCAGCAGCAGCTGCCACAGGCGGATTTCATCGCGGTTGCGCCGCCCGTTGCGGTCTTCCGGCCCGTCAAACACCGGCGGGGCGGCGTGAAATGCCATCACGTTCAGCCGCTTGCCGCCGGGCAATTGCAGCGGCACCAGCCAATGCGCGGTAGAAGACAGACGCTGCACGGCCTGCACCTCGCCGGACGGAAACGGGCGGCCGTCCGGGTGCTTGGGAAGCAGCGCGCCGGGCAGGTCCCGCCACAGCAGGGCCGAGAAGTCGCGGATCCCGTTGCGGTCAACCGGCAGCCGCGACAAAAGCGCCATGCCGCCTTGGCCGCGGAACCGGCCATAGCCCTGATTGTCACGCGGCCCGCCGGTCTTGCCATCGCCATCCATGTCCAGCAAGGCCGGGGGCGGCAGCCCGGCATTGGGCTGCAGGGAAACGCTGTAAGGATAGGCGGCGCCGGCCTCTGCCAGCAGCCCGGCCAGGGCGGCAAGGCTGCGGCCTTCGTAATCCCAATCCACCCCTTGCAGCACCAGCACATCCGGCTGTGCGGCGGAGATCACCTCCACCACCGCGGCAATTTGCGGATCGCCGCCGCGTTCAATATCGCGCAGCAACAGGCCGGGTCCGTCCCGCGAAAGTTCGGTGTTGAAAGTGGCGACGCGCAGAGTGCCGGCCTGGCCTGCCCCGGCGGCAAGGATCAGAAGAAGACCCGCCGCCAGCCGTCTCATGCGGTTTGCAGGGCCTCATCCGCGGCGTTGCCGGCGGTGCGCCGTTTATGCATGATCAGCCCGGCAATGCGTTGCATTGCCATGCCGCGCATGATCATTGACGCAGGCACCAGCGCCCAGGCGCTGATCACCCAGATCAGCATATGGGGGGCCGCCAGGATTCCGGGATCGACCAGGCCCGAGGCCATCTTGACCGCGGCGGGCAGGGCAAAGGGCAGCAGCACGCCGGCAATGATATTGACCCGCGCGTCCCGCTGAAGCCGCTGCACCACATCGCCGCCGGTGGTGGGGTCGAACAGCGGCAGGTTCACCCAGACATTGAAGGCGCCGCTGCCGACAGGCCAATGGCCGACGCGGATCACCAGCGCAAAGACGGTAATCGCGGCGCCTGCTGCTGTACTGGCCAGGCCGGCTGCATTGCGGACCATCACCACAGTGGCTTCGGACACCTGGGGCGGCAGCATCAGCACGGTCAGCTGCACCGGCGAATAAGCAAAATCCAGCTGCCCGCCCAGGGAACTGCCCAGACGGTGGACCAGTGCCGTCAGCCCGGTCGGCGCCAGTGGATGCGCCGCCAGCAGGCTCAATGCGCCGACAGACGCAGCACAGGCGGCAAAGCGCATCCGGTTGATTGGCGGCGCATTGCGGAATTCCACGATGCTGGGAAAATGCGAATAATATTCGGTGAAGGCCAGGGCCGAGCCCAAGAGCGCGATGAACAGGACGATTTCCGGCGACTCGGTGGCGGATGCCGGCAGGATCAGCGTCGGCATGGCAAACAGCATAGCCACCAATATGCCGCGGAACGCCGCGCCTGTGATGCGTGCAAACACGTCTTTCATTCCCTTCAAACCGGCGCGGGCGTTTTCGCCTCTGGGTCCGGACTTGAAGCCCCCCGGGGACGGCCCGGGACGCTCTGCCTCATTTTTGCCCCATTGTTGCCGGGCAGCGGCTTTCCGCTCAAGGGCCGGCAGGCGGAACAGGGCCACTTTCACCGCGGGACTGGTGCGGGATTGCATCAGAGTTTTGATGAGAAATGAGAGGGTTGGTGGCGCCTACCAGATGCTGTGGCTGAAAGCGCCGGGCACACAATGCGGGCGCCCGCGCCGAATTGCGGCGGAAATGCGGCGCGACTCCGTCGGGTGAAAAGCAAGGGCCGCCCGGGGGAGGGCGGCCCGTAATCGTTCTGCAGCTGAAACGCCGGGATCAGACCCAGGGACGCTCCTGCGCGGCCTTGTCCTCAAACGTCTTGATCGAGTCCGCCTTTTCCATGGTCAGGCCGATATCGTCCAGACCGTTCAGCAGGCAGTGCTTCTTGAAGGCATCCACATCGAAGGGGATCACTTCGCCGTCCGAGGTGGTGATCTCCTGCGCTTCCAGATCCACGGTCATGCGGGCGTTTTCGCCCTTTTCCGCGTCGGCCATCAGAATGTCGATCTGCGCCTGCGGCAGCACGATCGGCAGGATGCCGTTCTTGAAGCTGTTGTTGAAGAAAATGTCGGCGAAGGATGTCGAGATGATGCATTTGATGCCGAAATCGGCAATCGCCCACGGTGCGTGCTCGCGCGAGGAGCCGCAGCCGAAGTTGTCGCCCGCCACCAGGATCTCGGCCTTGCGGTACTGCGGTTTGTTCAGCACGAAATCCTCGATCTCGGTGCCGTCGCGGTTATAGCGCATCTCGTCGAACAGGTTCTTGCCGAAGCCGGTGCGCTGAATGGATTTCAGGAACACCTTCGGGATGATCATGTCGGTGTCGATGTTGACCAGCGGCATCGGGGCGGCGATGCCCTGCAGTTTCTGGAATTTTTCCATTGCCATTCTCCTTGTGCGAACCCGTGTGCGGGAAGTCTGCCGGGTTCAGGTTTTTAAGTGCCAGGGCCGTGCGGCCCCTGAATTTCATTCCAAAGGGGGTTCGTTGCTGTTGGCGGTCAAGCCGCAGGCATCAAGGTCAAAGCCAATCTGCTCTGCAAAGTCTGCAACAAAGCTCCCCCGAAGCGGCCGGACCCTTTTGTGGAAGGCGCGAATTCGCGAGGAATAGAGATGGATCGCCCTGGTGTCTTCGCTCAGCCATCCCTCAACTCCGCCTTTCGGGTTGAAGTAGGCATCCGCAAAGGACCACGGCAGCGGGTTCAGTGCCTCCTGGGGCAAGGCGTGTATGTCTTCGCCATGCTTGGGCAGCATATGTGTCAGCGCACGCGGGCCGGAAGCGGTCGGCATCAGTTTGCAGGCCTCGTACAGCCTGCGCCCTTTGCCGAATTCCTGTGCTGTGCGCTGTACCGCAGGACGCAGCCATTCCGGGACATAGGAAGGATCGGAAAACAGGTCGATCAGTTCGTTCAACGAGGCGGAATTCTCGGGCAAATGCAGCACTGCGTTGTTGATCATGCCGCTATGTTCATAGCCGGCCAGGTATCCATCCTTGGGTATGAAAGGGCGGTAACAGAAGACATCCGTATCGGCCCAAATCATGCCTGCATCCCGGATCATGCGCAGCCGGAAGAAGTCGGAAAACACAGTCGGGCTGACCCGGTCCAAGAGTTTTTCCGGATAGTCCCAGATCTCGCGGGCTGATACCAGCTCAAGCCCCTCGATCTGCGGGTCTTCCATGTCTTCCGTGCAGAACAGAGTGACCGGATGGCCCCGGTGCAGAAACGACTGCAGGGACATCCGGCCGATCCAATTCATCTGCGGTCCAACCCAGACCGTTCCCACCGGCAGCAAATCCGGTTGCGCCGTATTTGCTCCGGCGGCAACCATCAGATCAGCTCACGCACATCCGTCAGTCTGCCGGTCAGCGCGGCGGCGGCAGCCATGGCCGGGGACACCAGATGGGTGCGGCCCTTATAGCCCTGACGGCCCTCGAAATTCCGGTTCGAGGTCGCGGCGCAACGCTCCCCTGGGGCCAGCTGGTCGGGGTTCATAGCCAGGCACATGGAGCAGCCTGCAAGGCGCCACTCGAAACCGGCGGCCTCAAAGATTTCGGCCAGGCCTTCTTCCTCAGCCTGGGCACGGACCAGGCCGGATCCGGGCACGATCATCGCCCGCATGCCGTCCTTGATCTTCTTGCCCTTCACAACCTCGGCTACGGCGCGCAGGTCCTCGATGCGGCCGTTGGTGCAGGAGCCGATGAACACGGTGTCGATCTCGATATCGGTCAGTTTCTGGCCGGGGGTGAGGCCCATGTATTCGATCGAGCGGCGTGCGGCGTCAACTTTGCCGCCGGTGAAATCATCAGGGGAAGGCACGACACCGGTGATCGGCAGCACGTCCTCGGGGCTGGTGCCCCAGGTCACAACCGGCTGGATGTCTTCGCCTTTCAGGGTGACTACCTTGTCGAAATGGGCGCCTTCGTCGGTAAACAGCGTCTTCCACCAGGTCAGCGCGGCTTCCCACTGGGCGCCCTTGGGGGCATGCGGGCGGCCTTTGACATATTCGAATGTGGTCTCATCCGGCGCGATCAGGCCGGCACGGGCACCGCCTTCGATCGCCATGTTGCAGACGGTCATGCGGCCTTCCATCGACAGGTCACGGATCGCCTCGCCGCAGTATTCGATGACATAGCCGGTGCCGCCGGCTGTGCCGGTCTCGCCGATCACGGCCAGGGTGATGTCCTTGGCGGTGACGCCCGGCTTCAGCTTGCCGGTGATCTCCACCTTCATGTTTTTGGACTTCTTCTGGATCAGCGTCTGGGTGGCCAGCACGTGTTCCACTTCGGAGGTTCCGATGCCATGCGCCAGCGCCCCGAAGGCGCCATGTGTGGCGGTGTGGCTGTCGCCGCAGACCACGGTCATGCCGGGCAGGGTCCAGCCCTGCTCGGGGCCGACGATATGCACGATGCCCTGGCGCACGTCATCCACCGGGTAGTAATGCACGCCGAATTCGCGGGCGTTCTTGTCGAGCGCTTCGACCTGAATCCGGCTTTCCTCGTTTTCGATGCCCTTGGCACGATCCAGTGTGGTCGGCACGTTGTGGTCCGGCACCGCGATGGTTTTATCCGGCGCATGCACGCCGCGGCCGGCCATACGCAAGCCTTCGAAGGCCTGCGGGCTGGTCACTTCGTGGACCAGGTGGCGGTCGATATAGAGCAGGCTGGTGCCGTCCTCGGCTTCATGCGCAACATGCGCATCCCAGATTTTGTCATAGAGTGTCTTGGGGGACATGGGTCCACTCCCGTATGTATTTGGGTATGCTGGCTTTGGGCTGGGCAACGGCCTTATAGGCGCGCCAGGACCGTGCGGGCGGCGCCATAGAACCGTTCGCGCAGCCGTGCGCGGTCTTGCAGTTCGATCTTTTGCGCCAATACGAGGGTCATGGCTGTCAGATACATCCGCAAGAGCCGGCAATCAAGATTCGTTCTAAGCCCGGAGAAAGGCAGGCGGCAGAGGCATCAAGCTGCCATACCACCCGGCGGCACGCCGGGCCGCGCCCTTGTCTCTGCTTGATCGAAACCGGGCAGGACGGCACACTGCCGGAAAAAGGGGGCGTGATGGAGCCGGAAGAGCAGACCCAACCCAAGGACGCGCTGGCGGAAAGCACTGCCGAGGCGCTGGAATTCGGCCAGCGGATATGGGAGCTGGCGGCAGAGGGCACCGGACTGCTGCTGAGGCCCTGGAACGCTTATCAGGCCGGGATCGCGCTGGCGCTGTTTGTGCTGGCTGCGCTCATCGCGCGGCCCGTGGCCGGGGCGTTCCATGACTGGCTGCGCCAGCGCGAGGGCTGGCCGCGCTGGCGGATGCGGGCGGGGCTGGTGCTGCACAAGCGGATCCGCGGTATCCTGTTTGTGCTGCTGATCTGGGTGGTTGTTCTGGTCATGCGGGAGGCCACATGGCCCAGCCGCTCACAGCTGCTGGCGGTGATCGCAAACCTGTCGCTGGCCTGGCTGATCGTGGCCTTCGCCACCAGGCTGGTCGGTAATCCGCTGCTGCGGAATTTGGTCAGATACGGTGCCTGGATCTGGATTACCCTGCGTATCCTTGGCGTCACGGCGGAGGCAACCGCGCTGCTGGACGCCATTGCCATCGAATTCGGCGACCTGAGGATCTCGCTGTATCTGGTGGTGCAGGCGGCGGTCATCCTCGGGGTGATGCTGACGCTGGCGCGGGTGATTTCTTCGGTGGCGGCCAACCGCATCCGCAGCAACACTGATATATCCCCCTCGATGCAGGTGCTGGGCGCCAAGATGGCGCAGATCCTGCTGTTTGGCGGCGCCTTCTTTATTGGCCTCAAGGCGATCGGCATCGACCTGACCGGGCTGGCAGTGCTGTCCGGTGCCATCGGTGTGGGTCTTGGCTTCGGCCTGCAAAAGGTGGTGTCGAATCTGGTGTCGGGGCTGATTATCCTGCTGGATAAATCAATCAAGCCGGGCGACGTGATCTCGCTTGGCGATACCTTCGGCTGGATCAACGCGCTGGGCGCCCGCTATGTCTCGGTGGTGACGCGCGACGGGCGGGAGTATCTGATTCCGAACGAGGATCTGATCACCTCGCAGGTGGTGAACTGGTCGCATTCGAACAAATTTGTGCGGCTGGATCTGACCTTCGGCACCGGTTACGGCGACGATCCGCACAAGGTGCGCGAAATCGCGGTCGAGGCGGCCGTAAGCGTTGCCCGCGTCCTGCAGGCGGGCGACCGCAGGCCGGTCTGCCACGTCACCGGATTTGGCGACAGCAGCGTTGATTATGTTCTCAGATTCTGGATCGACGATCCCACCGGCGGTCTCACCAATATCCGCGGCAATGTCTATCTGGCGCTGTGGGATGCGTTCCAGGCCGAGGGCATCTCGATTCCGTTCCCGCAGCGCGAAGTGCGGATGCTGAACGACCCGCTGCCGGTCAGGGTTGCACCTGCAGAGAATGACGGATAAAGCACAGGCTTTGCAGCGCCGGGGCGGGGTTTCATTGAAATTTTACCGCCTGCTTGCTACATTGATAATAGGCCCGGCGCCGGGGCTTGGCGGCGCGTTGTAAGGAGGACTATGTCCTGTCACCCGTACCTCAAGCGGCGGATGCCGCTGCTACTGGGGCAGCCGTGATGGCCGCCCAGTCCCAGCCCACCAGCGAACAGCTGCTGGAGCGGATTCTCTCCTCACTCAGCGATGACAAAGCCGAAGACGTTGTGCAGATCGATCTGCGCGGCAAGACGGCGATTGGCGACTACATGGTGGTGGCTTCCGGCCGCTCCACCCGCCAGGTTGCCGCCATGGCTGAAAAGCTGACCGACCGGCTCAAACAGGAGTTCCAGGTCGGCTGCAAGGTCGAGGGCAAGGATACCGGCGACTGGGTGCTGATCGACACCGGTGATGTGAGTGTCCATATCTTCCGTCCGGAAGTGCGCGAGTTCTACCAGCTCGGGAAGATGTGGATGCCCGCAAGCGCCGCGGCAGCTCCGGCAACCCAGGCGGCCGAGGACTGAACCAAGGCTGAATGGATGCAGGCCCGCGCAACCGGTGCGGGCCGGATTGCTTCAGGAATTTCATGCGTCTGCATATCTGTGCGGCCGGCCGTCTGAGGTCCGGCCCTGAAAAATCCCTTATCGACGACTACCTTGCCCGGTTCGACCGGACCGGCCGTGCGCTGGGGCTGGGGCCTGTGCAGGTATTGGAGATCGAAGACAAGAAAAACGGCGGCATGGCGGCTGAAGCGGCACTGCTGCGCAAGGCATTGCCCAAGGGCGCGGTGATCTGCACCCTGGACGAGCGCGGCAAAGTGATCTCCTCGCCGGATTTCGCGGACAAGCTGGCTGACTGGCGCGACAGCGGCCGCCAGGATCTGGCACTGATCATTGGCGGGGCGGACGGAATAGATCCCGCGCTTCGGGCCGAGGCGGACTTCTCGATCTCCTTCGGCAAGATGGTCTGGCCGCATATGCTGGTGCGGGTGATGCTGGCCGAGCAGATCTACCGGGCCGCGACCATCCTGGCGGGCAGCCCGTATCACAGGGTGTAAAGGCGCTTTGCAGGCGCTTGCCTGAGGCGCGAGTATTTTTCAGAAAGATGAACTCACGGCAGGCTGAGGGCGTAAGTGCTCTCGCTCCAGCCGTCGATCTGGCAGCGGGCCTGGATCTGCACCTGCGCGGTGCCCTCCGGGATCTGCACGCCGCTGAGCGACCGGGTGAAGGGCTGTTCGTGCTCATGCGGATGCGCCAGCACACGCAGGCCCAGCTCGTTTCCCGCCATGTCCAGCACCCGCCAGCCATCGGCAAAATGCTCCCAGCCGGTGTCGGGGTGGGAGAGGGTCACGCTGACGCTCCAGCCGCCGCCGGACTGGCGGGCAGCGGCCGCTTCTATCATTGGCTCCGCCGCCCATGCGGGCAGGGCTGCAGCGCTTAGCACGAGGGGCAGAAACAGATGTCTCATGGCGCCGCCTTTGCCTTGCATATGCGAAGCGGCAGTCACGGAACTGTGTCTCCCTTGCTGACTGGCGGAATCCGCAGCAGGATCGTGCGGGAGTGCGAGGCAAATTCCCGCCGGTACAGCACCGCAACGGTGATCAGCGCAGTTCCTGCCAGCGGCAGCGCGCCGGCAAGCCAGGCCACAGCGGCCAGAGAAAAATACGTCGCCCGCATGCCGCGGTTAAAGCTGCGCGCGGCGGTGATGCTGATCTCTGCCGCCTGCGCGGCGCGGGGATAGGCCAGAGCGGCGGTGCGGTCGTTTGGCACCGCTGCCATCAGCACCGAGCAATAGCCGAACAGCCGGTGCGACCAGACAAATTTCAAAAACGCATTTGACAGAAACAGCAGCACCACCAGGATCTTAACCTCCCAGACAAAGGCTGGTGCCCTGTCCTGGATCAGGTCTTCCGCCACGCCGGCCAGCTGCTCGGTATTGCCGATAAGCGCCAGCCCGCCGCCAATTGCAATCATCGTGGCAGAGGCGAAGAAAGCAGTCGCCTGACGCAGATTTCCTGCCAGCTGCGCATCAAAGATCCGCGGATCGCGCTCCACCATCTGTTTCATCCAGTCGCGCCGGAAATCCGCCATCAGCCAGGACACCGAAGGCCGCCCCGCAGGCGGGTTCTCGATCCGCCAGCCGATCCACAGCCAGCCGGCAATCAGCAGGGCGAGCGCGGCGGGGTCGAGCAGCGAGAATTGCGCAAGGCGGGTGGTCCAGATCATGGCCCGACACTAGGGGGCTGATCCGGGCGCGGCAATCCGTCTCTTGTCAGACGGCGAGGATTGGTAATATTATTTTACCAAATAGGAGAGCGCCATGGAAATGCCACCCCCGAATCCCGCTATTCTGGCCCGCAAGGCGCGGCTTGCCGAGCGGCTTCTGGCGGTGCTGCCTGATGATGCGGTGATCCAGGACGAGGCCGAGACCCGGGCCTATGAATGCGACGCGCTGACGGCCTATAGATGCCCGCCGCTGCTGGCGGTGCTGCCGCGGAGCACGCAGGAGGTCTCGGACATCCTGCGCATCTGCCATGAAGAAGGCGTGCCGGTGGTGCCGCGCGGCGCAGGCACCTCGCTGGCGGGCGGCGCGCTGCCGACAGCGGATTGTGTGATCCTTGGTGTTGCCCGCATGAACGCGGTGCTGGAAACGGATTACGGCAACCGCATCATCCGGGTGCAGACCGGGCGCACCAACCTGAGTATTTCCGGCGCGGTGGAGGAAGCGGACTTCTTCTATGCGCCGGACCCGTCCTCGCAGCTGGCCTGTGCCATCGCCGGCAATATCGCGATGAACTCGGGCGGGGCGCATTGCCTCAAGTATGGCGTGACGACGAACAACCTGCTGGGCGTCACCCTGGTGATGATGGACGGCACCGTGGTGGAGATCGGCGGTGCGCATCTGGACGCCGGGGGGCTGGATCTGCTTGGCGTGATCTGCGGCAGCGAAGGCCAGCTGGGCGTGGTGACCGAGGCGACCCTGCGGATCCTGCGCAAGCCCGAAGGCGCCCGGCCGGTGCTGATCGGCTATGACAGCAACGAGGTGGCCGGCGCCTGTGTCTCGGATATCATCAAGGCAGGTGTCTTGCCGGTGGCGATCGAATTCATGGACCGCCCCTGCATCGAGGCCTGCGAGGCCTTTGCCAAGGCCGGCTATCCGATGTGCGAGGCGCTGCTGATCGTCGAGGTGGAGGGCAGTCCCGCGGAAATCGACCATCAGTTGGGGCTGATCATTGAAATCGCCCGGTCCCACAATCCGGTAGAGCTGCGCGAGGCCGGCGATGCGGAAGAGGCCGGCCGCATCTGGCTGGGCCGCAAGTCGGCCTTTGGCGCGATGGGGCAGATCAACGACTACATGTGTCTGGATGGCACGATCCCGGTGTCCTCGCTGCCGTTTGTGCTGCGCCGCATTGGGGAAATGAGCCAGGAATTCGGGCTGGACGTGGCCAATGTGTTCCATGCCGGTGACGGCAACATGCACCCGCTGATCCTGTTTGATGCCAATAAGCCCGGCGATCTGGAAACCTGCGAGGCGTTCGGGGCGGAGATTCTGAAGCTCTGTGTCGAGGCCGGCGGCTGCTTGACGGGCGAGCACGGGGTCGGGATCGAAAAACGCGACCTGATGCTGCACCAATACAGCGCCGCGGACCTTGAGGCGCAGCTGAAGGTCAAGGATGTGTTTGACCCTAGGTGGCTGCTGAACCCGGCCAAGGTGTTTCCGCTAGCGGTGAGCGAGGGCCGCCGGGCGGCGGCATTGGCGGCTGAATAATCGGGGTTTGGCCCCAAACCCCAGAGTGCTTTTGGAAAGATGAAAATGCTGACACCTCAGAGCGAGGCCGAACTGGCCGAAATGCTGGCAGGAGCAAGCGGTCCGCTGTGCATCCAGGGCGGCGGCACCCGCGGGCTGGCCATTGACGGTGAAGTCCTGAGTATCAGAGGCCTGTCCGGAGTCGAACTCTATGAACCGGGTGCGCTGACGCTGGTGGTCAGGGCGGGCACGCCGGTGGCCGAGGTTGAGGCGCTGCTGGCCGCGGAAAACCAGCGGCTGGCCTTTGAGCCGATGAATCACCGCGTGCTGCTGGGCACCGAGGGCGAGCCGACCATTGGCGGGGTCATTGCCGCAGGTGTCTCCGGTCCCCGGCGTATCCAGGCGGGGGCCGCGCGGGATCACCTGCTGGGGGTGCGGTTTGCGGATGGCACTGGACAGATTGTCAAGAACGGCGGCCGGGTGATGAAGAATGTCACCGGCTATGACCTGGTGAAACTGATGTGCGGCGCCCATGGCACCCTGGGAGTGCTGAGCGAGGTCTCGCTGAAGGTGCTGCCGGTGGCAGAGGCCGCAGCAACAGTTGCCATTGAGGGCGCTGATTTGGGTGCCGCGGTGGCTGCGATGTCCGCGGCTTTGGGGTCCCCCTATGACGTGACCGGTGCAGCCTATGACCCGGAGAAGCAAACCGCCTATATCCGGGTCGAGGGGTTCGCAGACTCAGCGGCCTACCGATGCCGCAGACTGGTATCGGAATTGGCCGGCTTTGGCAGTCCCCGGATCGAAGACGAGAGCGCCGCTCTGTGGCGGGGCATCCGCGATGCCGCCGCCTTTCAGGGGCGGGCGGGGGACATTTGGCGGATTTCGGTGAAACCCTCCGATGCCGTTGCGCTGGCACCGCGGCTGCAGGCCGAGGCGCTGCAGTTCGACTGGGGTGGCGGGCTGATCTGGGCGCTGCTGCCAGCGGGCACCGATCTGCGGCCGCGGATCAATGTGCCGGGCCATGCGACCCTGGTGCGGGCCGGCGCCGATACCCGCGCGCGGCTTGGCGTGTTCCAGCCGCAGCCGGGGCCCCTGGCAGCGCTCTCTGCGGGGCTGCGGCAGCAGTTCGACCCGCGCGGCATTCTGAACGCAGGCTTGATGGGATAAAACATGCAGACGACTTTTACCGAAAAACAGCTGCAGGATCCCGGCACGGCGCGGGCCAACGAAATCCTGCGGTCCTGTGTCCACTGCGGGTTCTGCACGGCGACCTGCCCGACGTACCAGGTGCTGGGAGACGAGCTGGACAGCCCCCGCGGCCGCATCTACCTGATCAAGGACATGCTGGAAAACGAGCGCGTGCCGGATGCCAGGACCGTCAAGCATATCGACCGCTGCCTGTCGTGCCTGGCCTGCATGACCACCTGCCCCTCGGGCGTGCATTACATGCATCTGGTCGACCATGCCCGCGCCTATATCGAAAAACACTATGACCGTCCCTGGAGCGACCGCGCCCTGCGCTGGCTGCTGGCCCGGATCCTGCCCTATCCGGGCCGGTTCCGCCTGGCGCTGCTGGCGGCGAAACTCGCCAAGCCCTTTAGGGGGCTGATACCGGACGCGCGGCTGCGCGCGATGCTGGATATGGCACCGGAAACAATCCCGCCGGTCAGCCGCAACGACGATCCGCAAAGCTTTGCTCCTTCAGCACCCCGCAAGAAACGCGTGGCGCTGATGACTGGCTGCGCGCAAAAGGCGCTGAACACCGATATCAACGATGCCACCATCCGCCTGCTGACCCGGCTGGGCTGCGAGGTGGTGGTGGCCAAGGGTGCGGGCTGCTGCGGCGCGCTGACCCATCACATGGGGCGCGAAGCGGAAAGCCATGCCACTGCTGCGATAAATATCCGCGCCTGGACGGCCGAGATGGACGGGCAGGGGCTGGACGCCATTGTCATCAATACCTCCGGCTGCGGCACCACGGTCAAGGATTACGGCCATATGTTCCGTAATGACGCACTGGCGGCGGATGCGGCGCGGGTGTCGGAACGCACCATGGATATTTCTGAACTCCTGATGCAGCTGGAGCTGCCCGAGGGCGCGGACAACGGGCTGACGGTGGCTTATCACGCGGCCTGTTCGCTGCAGCATGGCCAGCAGATCAAGACCCACCCCAAGACGCTGCTGAAACGCGCCGGTTTCACGGTGGTGGAACCCGCCGACAGCCATCTCTGCTGCGGATCCGCCGGCACCTACAACCTGATGCAGCCAAAGATTTCGGCCGAACTGAAGGTGCGCAAGGTGAAAACGCTGGAGGCCAGGCAGCCCGATCTGATCGCCGCGGGCAATATCGGCTGCATGATGCAGATCGGATCCGGCACAGAACTGCCTATCGTGCACACGGTGGAGCTTTTGGACTGGGCTGCCGGCGGTCCGCAGCCGCCCGCGCTGACCGCCCCGGGCAAGCAAACGCCCGAGGTGCCGGTCCTGCGCTGATGCCGTGGCCAAAGAATCTGGCTGCACAAAGCTTGCATTTGCCCTAATTTTGCCTGAACGGACCCGTAATCTCCCAACCTGTGGACCAGAGGAGAGTCATGTGAGGCAGTGGATACTGGCGGTTCTGGCAGCTGTGCTGCCGGCAGCGGCCATGGCGCAGGACAGCCGTTTGCAGCGGATGGACACAATCGACGCGGGCCGCAAATGGGAAGCTGTCGGGCGGCTTGACGTGAATGGCGAAGGCTTCTGCACCGGCGCGCTGATTGCGCCGGATCTGGTGCTGACCGCTGCCCATTGCCTGTATGACAGCCAGACCAAGGCGCGGATCGACCCCGGCACCATCGAATTCCTGGCCGGCTGGCGCAACGGGCGCGCCTCGGCTTACCGCAGCGTGCGGCGGGCGGTTGAACATCCCTCTTATATCTATGACGGCGAGCTTTCGACCGACCGGGTCCGCAACGACATTGCCCTGCTGCAACTGCAGCGCCCGATCCGCAACACCACTGTGACCCCGTTTGAAACCGACGAGCGCCCGCGCAAGGGCGCAAGTATCGGGGTGGTGTCCTATGCCCATGACCGGTCCGAGGCCCCTTCGCTGCAAGAGGTCTGTGTGGTGATGGCGCGCCAGCAGGGCGTCCTGGTGATGTCTTGCGATGTGGATTTCGGCTCTTCCGGAGCGCCGGTGTTTTCGTTCGAGGGCGGCACTCCCCGGATCGTCTCGGTGATCTCTGCCAAGGCCGAGGTCAGCGGCGAGCGGGTCTCGCTGGGCTCTGCCCTGGCCGAGGAACTGACCCTGCTGCAGGCGCAGCTGACCGGAGTGAACACCGGCGGCCGCCTGCCGCCCGGTGTTGGCCGGGTAAAAGTGGGCGAGGGGCGCAGCTCCTCCGGTGCGAAGTTCATCAGCCAATGATCTGGCGGGCGCTGATACTGGGTGTTGCCACTCTGGCGTGCGCTGCACAGGCAACGGCCCAGGACACGGGTTTGCGGCGCCTGACCGACCGTGACGACCTGCTGGGCTGGGAGGCCGTTGGCCGGCTGGAGCTGAACGGCCAGGGCTTTTGCACCGGCACGCTGATCGCGCCTGAGCTGGTGCTGACCGCCGCCCATTGCGTCTATGACCGCAACAGGACTTTGCGCGCAGCAGAGCAGATCACCTTTCGTGCGGGCCTGCGCGACGGGGTGGCGATCGCCGAACGCCAGGGTCTGCAGATCGCCGCGCATCCGGGGTTCAACCCGCGGGGACGGCTGGATCTGCAAAACATCAGCCACGACGTGGCGCTGATCCGGTTGGCTGCGCCGGTGCCCAGCGGCCAGGCGGATGCCTTTGCGCTGCATTCGGGGCGCGAATACGGCAGCAATATTTCCGTTACCTCTTATGGCCAGGGCCGCGCCGAGGCGTTGTCGCGCCAGCGCCAGTGCAATCTGATGGCCGAAAGCGGTGATGTTCTGATGATCGACTGCAATGTCACTTTCGGCTCTTCCGGAGCGCCGGTGTTTTCCCGGGTCGGCGGCCGCGGGCGGATCCTGGCGCTGGTCTCGGGCGGCGGCACATACCGGGGCAGGCAGGTGGCCTTTGGCATGAAACTGCCGCAGCGGGTGGCGGAACTGAAGGCGCAGCTGCGCCGCAATCCGGTGGCCGCTCCTGACCGGCGGATCAAACGGATCCGGGTCGGCGGCGGCAATTCTGCCGGCGGGGCTAAATTTGTGAGTGCTGGCGACTGACAGCCCTCTTGAAGCCGTATTTTCCGTTCTTATCTCAGGTCTATCCGGGCAGCCGCTGATTGGGGCCCGGAGTAAAACCAGCCTGTCCCCGCGGGGAAGGCGCCCTGAAATCGCTCATGTATGAGGATGACAACATGCGTAGTTTTGATTTTGCACCGCTGCACCGGGCCACCATCGGTTTCGACCAGATCGCCGGCTTGATGGATCGCGCCCTGAGCGCGGATGCCGCCCAGTCCAGCTACCCGCCCTACAACATCGAAAAGACCGACGCCGACAGCTATCGGATCTCGATTGCAGTCGCCGGTTTTTCCGAAGACGACCTGAACGTCGAAGTGAAGGAAAACGCGCTGGTGGTGGCCGCCAAAAAGGCCGAAGACGGCGACGACCGCACCTTCCTGCACCGCGGCATTGCCACCCGCGCCTTTGAACGCCGTTTCACCCTGGCCGACCACGTCCGCGTGACCGGTGCCAGCCATGAAAACGGCATGCTGCATATCGATCTGCACCGCGAAGTGCCGGAGGCGCTGAAACCGCGCCGGATCGAAATCTCCTCCTCCCGCTCGAACCGGGCCGAGATCGAGGCCACCGCGGTCAACTGATCCCGCGTTCCTGTTCGAGCCTGTAAGCCCCCTGGTCCTGCCAGGGGGCTTTTTGTTTTGCCGGCCTGTCCCCGCGGGGACAGGCACCGGTAATGGCTCTGCGTTGCAATTGGTCGTCAGGGTTTTCAGAGCACACTCGGGCTGTGAATGGTGACTCGCGCCAGCGCATTTGATCGCCCGCGATGGCTTGAGCGGGGCCGGCGCTGGATCCGGAGACGGAAACCGCCTGGGCCGGCGCCATCCGCCAGGCGGCCGGGCCGCTGACCCGGCACCGGCCATTGCACGTTGATCCGTCAGCGGGTCAGACTGCCATGCAGATGTATTTCATCTCCAGGTAATCCTCGATGCCGTGGTGGCTGCCTTCGCGGCCCAGGCCCGATTGCTTGACGCCGCCGAACGGAGCCACCTCAGTGGAGATGATGCCGGTGTTGACACCAACAATCCCGTATTCCAGCGCCTCGGCAACCTTGTACACGCGGCTCAGGTCTTTGGCGTAGAAATAGGACGCCAGTCCGAAAATGGTGTCATTGGCCATGGCGATGACCTCGTCCTCGTCCTCGAACTTGAACAGCGGCGCAAGCGGGCCGAAGGTCTCGTCCGTGGCGAAGGCCATGTCCTGGGTTGCGCCCTTGACGATGGTCGGCTGGAAGAAGCTGCCGCCCAGTTCCGACGGGTTGCCGCCCAGGATCACTTCGCCGCCTTTGGAGGTGGCGTCGGCGATATGCTCCTGCACCTTGTCGACCGCTTCCATGTTGATCAACGGGCCGAAGTGAATGCCGTCGTTGAGGCCGTCGCCGACATTCATCTTCTCGACCGCGGCTTTCAGCTTGTCCGCAAAAGCATCGTAAACGCCGGCCTGCACGTAGATCCGGTTGGCGCAGACGCAGGTCTGGCCGTTGTTGCGGAATTTGCACATGATTGCGCCTTCGACGGCGGCATCGAGGTCGGCGTCGTCAAACACGATGAACGGCGCGTTGCCGCCCAGTTCCATCGAGCATTTCATCACCGTGTCGGCGGCCTGGCGCATCAGGATGCGGCCGACTTCGGTGGAGCCGGTGAAGGTCAGCTTGCGCACCGCATTGTTTTCGCAGAATTCCTTGCCGATGTCGGAGGCGCGCGACGAGGGCACCACGTTGAAGACGCCGGCCGGGATGCCTGCGCGATCGGCCAGCACTGCCAGCACCGTGGCTGACAGCGGGGTCTCGGCGGCAGGGCGGGCGACAAAGGCGCAGCCTGCGGCCAGGGCCGGGCCGGCCTTGCGGGTGATCATTGCGTTGGGGAAGTTCCACGGCGTGATCGAGGCGGCGACGCCGATCGGCTGCTTCAGCACTGTGATGCGCTTGTCGCGCTGGTGGCCGGGGATGGTCTCGCCGTAGATCCGCTTGGCCTCTTCGGCGAAAAACTCGATGAAAGACGCGCCATAGGCGATCTCGCCGCGGGATTCTGCCAGCGGCTTGCCCATCTCGGCGGTCAGGATCACCGCCAGGTCCTCCTGGTTTTCCATTATCAGGTCGAACCATTTGCGCAGCGCATTGGCGCGCTCCTTGCCGGTCCACTTGGCCCAGTCCTTTTGCGCCGCTTCGGCCTGGGCGATGGCACCCGCCACCTGCGCACGGCTGATATCGGCCATCTGCGCAATCACGTCGCCGCGGGCGGGGTTGGTCACGTCAAAAGTGTCCTCGCCATCAACAAACTGGCCGCCGATATAGGCGCGGGTTTCCAGCAGGCTGGGATCTTTGAGCAGGGATTTCAGGTCTGTGGTTGTGTCGAGCATTGCGGGCCTCCCGGATATTTTGTCGCTGGAATGGAAATCAGCTGTGCCTAACTAAGTCCAGAAACATTGATGAGTCCAGAATTTGATCAAATCAACCGCCGCGCGCAGAGGCCGGAATTTTTCAGGCGGGCAATTTGACATGTCCTGTGGCAGACTGTCAGGTAGCCGCAAAGAATAAGAACAGGGGAGATTGGGCATGGAATTGGATGATGCCTATGCCAATGGGGCATATATCGAAAATGCGGGCAGCTACCCGCCGCGCTGGGCCGCGTCGGCGGAGGATTTCCGCAACAGCCTGCATGAGCGCGCCCGGCTGGATATCCCCTATGGCGAAGGGGCGCGGCAGTGCGTGGACCTGTTCCTGCCGGAGGGCACGCCCAAGGGCGTGTTTGTGTTTGTTCATGGCGGCTATTGGCTGGCCTTCGACAAAAGCTCCTGGTCGCATCTGGCCCGCGGTGCGATTGCGCATGGCTGGGCGGTGGCGATGCCGTCCTATGATCTGTGCCCTGAGGTGCGGATAGCGGATATCACCCGGCAGATTGCGGCTGCGGTGGCCCGGATTGCGGAGGAGGTTGCCGGGCCGATTGCGCTGGCGGGCCATTCGGCGGGCGGCCATCTGGTGGCGCGGATGCTGGACAGGGCGCTGCTGCCGGAAGCGGTGGGCGCGCGGATCAAGACGGTGATCCCGATCTCGCCGCTGGCGGATTTGCGCCCCCTGCTGCGGACCTCGATGAACCAGAAGTTCAAGTTGGATTCCGCCGCGGCCATTGCCGAAAGCCCGGTGGACATGCAGGACCGTTATCCGGCAGAGGTGACGGTCTGGGTTGGCGGCGAGGAGCGTCCGGCGTTTCTGGATCAGGCGATCTGGCTGGTGGAGGCCTGGGAGGCGGATCACGTGATCGCCTTTGGCAAGCACCATTTCAACGTGATCGATCCGCTGGCGGATCCCGAAAGCGATCTGGTGGCGCTGATCGTGAATTGAAAGCTTCTGTCCGGCCGGTAGGCCGGACGGCGGGCGCCCGCCTTTCCGGGGTGCAGGTAACGGCCGGAAAATTGTTCTTGCCAGAATCCTGATTTCAGCCCATTAATCCGGCCAAGGGCCAGGCGATGGCGTCGCCGCATGGGATACATGGTGCCCTAAAATCCAAAACTGTCCTGAACGCCGGGACCTTTCTTGTAAGAAGGAAGGGTCTGATATGACTGCACGTCCTGAAATGTACCGTTTTCACAATGGCGAAAAAGCGCCGTTGCAATTTGCCGTCTCCGAATACGAGGCGCGCCTCAATGGTCTGCGCAAGATCATGGCTGACACCGGGGTGAGCGCCGCCGTCTTCACCTCGATGCACAGCATCTCCTATTACTCGGGCTTCACCTACTGCGCCTTTGGCCGCCCTTACGGCATGGTGGTGACCGCGTCCGAAGCCGTGACCATCTCGGCCGGTATCGATGCGGGCCAGCCCTGGCGCCGGTCGTTCTGTGACAACATCACCTATACCGACTGGCAGCGCGACAACTTCTGGCGCGCGATCAAGTCGGTCAGCGGCGCCGGCGCGGTTGTCGGCTATGAGAGCGATCACCTGACCCTGATGCAGAAGGCCAAACTGGAGAGCTTCCTGGCGCCGTCCCGGTTGGTGGATCTTTATGAGCCGGCCATGCGCCAGCGGATGGGTAAATCCGCGGCCGAGCTGGACATGATCCGTGCCGGTGCTGCGGTGGCTGACGTCGGCGGCTTTGCGATCCGCGCTGCGGTGAAGGAAGGCGTGCGCGAGATCGACGTGGCGATGGCGGGCCGCGATGCGATGGAACTGGAGATCGCCAAGCGTTTCCCGGATGCGGAATACCGTGACAGCTGGGTCTGGTTCCAGTCCGGCATCAATACCGATGGCGCCCATAATCCGGTCACCGGCCGCCGTCTGAAACGGGGTGATATCCTGTCGCTGAACACCTTTCCGATGTTCTCCGGCTATTACACCGCGCTGGAACGGACCATGTTCGCGGGGGAAGTGGATGCCGAGAGCCTGAAGATCTGGGAGGCCAATGTGGCGGCCCATGAATACGGCATCTCGCTGCTGCAGCCGGGCGCAAGCTGCGCGGGGATCACCAACAAGATCAACGCCTTCTTTGAAGAGCGCGACTTGCTGCAGTACCGGACCTTCGGCTATGGCCACTCGTTCGGGGTGCTGTCGCACTACTATGGCCGCGAGGCCGGGCTGGAGCTGCGCGAGGATATCGATACGGTTCTGGAGCCGGGCATGGTGATCTCGATGGAGCCGATGCTGACGATTGCGGATGGCCAGCCCGGTGCCGGCGGCTACCGCGAGCATGACATCCTGATCATCCATGAAGACGGCAATGAGAACATCACCAAGTACCCCTATGGGCCGGAGTTCAACGTCGTCGGGTAATTGAAGACGGCAGGCGGGCCTCTCCCGTCTGTTCAGGGCCTCCCGGTGGGAGACCTTCACAGTTGGGCGTGGCACCGTGCGATGCACGGTGCCATTTCCTTTGCCAGGCTGTCGCATGTACACTGCGCGTCCGGCGGCCGGGTGCGGGTTTGCACACATTGCACCGGGGCGCTGCTTGGGGCATATGTGCGCCACGGCTGAAACAGCCGCTGATTTTATACTCCGCGGTTTGCCCCAAAGGCCGCCAAAGGGCCGCGGCGTGCCCCAGCGCCCCGCGAGGAAGAAAGAGCCACCGCAATGTATGATACCCCGGAAAAGAAGAAATCCGAATTTGCGCTGATCCAGCTGATGCCGAACATGATGACCATTGGCGCCATCTGTGCCGGCCTGACTGCGATCCGCTTTGCGGTTTTCGGGAATTATTCCCTGGCGGTGATGATGATCATCCTGGCCGCGGTTCTGGACGGGCTGGACGGGCGGCTGGCCCGTGCCTTGCACAGTGAAAGCAAGATGGGCGCCGAGCTGGACTCGCTGGCGGATTTTCTGAACTTTGGTGTTGCCACGCCGCTGGTGATCTATTTCTGGGCCTTGCAGGACGTGCGCGGAGCCGGGTGGATTTCGGTTCTGGTGTTTTCGGTCTGCTGCGTGGTGCGGCTGGCGCGGTTCAATGTCAGCACCAAGTCGGAGGAATCGCCAAAGGGGCGCAGCGGCTATTTTGACGGCATCCCGTCGCCTGCCGGCGCGCTGCTGGCATTGCTGCCGATGTTTGCCGCCTTTGCCTTTGACAGCAAGGTAGTGCTGCCGGAGCTGCTGATCTGCCTGCATATGGTGGTGATCGGATTGGCAATGATCAGCCACATTCAGACCTGGTCGCCAAAGGCGGTTAAAATCTCCCGCGAGAATGTTAAATACTTGCTTGTCGGCTTTGCCTTTATTGCTGCGGCATTACTGACCTATGCGTGGACGGTGCTGGTTGTGCTATGCGTTGGCTACGTTGTGATGGTGATTTGGGGGCTGGTTTCAAATCCAAAGGACTAGCCCATGACGTCCGGGAGGGACGAATTGGATATCAAGGCAGTTGAAGAATCTTACGCGCGCTGGGCGCCGGTCTATGACAAGACCTTTGGCGCGGTGACGCGCTCGGGCCGCCGCCGTGCGGCCCTCTATATCAACACCCGTCAGGACAGGGTGCTGGAAGTCGGTGTCGGCACCGGGCTGTCGCTGCGCCATTACGCACCGCATCTGCAGGTGACCGGCATCGATTTCAGCCATGACATGCTGAAGAAGGCGCAAAGAAAGGTGCAGGAGCTGGGCCTGAGCCAGGTCAAGGAACTGCGCCAGATGGATGCGCGGTGCTTGGACTTTCCGGACAATTCCTTTGACACCGTGGCGGCGATGCATGTGCTGTCGGTGGTGCCGGATCCGGAACAGGTGATGCGTGAGATAGCGCGCGTCCTGAAACCCGGAGGCGAGGTGGTGATCACGAACCACTTCAAAAGCGGCAAGGGGGTGCGGGCGTCGCTGGAAAAACTCTCTGCTCCGTTGGCCAATGTGATCGGCTGGCATTCGGATTTCGCACTGGAAACGGTGCTGCAGGAGGACCGGCTGAAGATCGAGCGGCAGGAGAGCATTCCGCCCTTCGGAATGATGACCTTTCTGGTGCTGAGCAAGCTGCAAACCATGTGAAACGGCGCAGTTCAGCGAAGCGGCCCCGGAG
>NZ_JAXMOX010000017.1:0-37384 GCF_034669605.1 Leisingera sp. | reverse complement strand
TTGCCGATATGATCGGGCCGGTTGGGAATGTTGCCCCAGGCGCGGACTTCGCCGCCGCGTTCTTCGCTCGCAACCGCAACCGAAACCATGGCTTTGTGGACGTCCAGGCCTATGAATATGATATCCTGCATTTGGTCTCTCCCCCATTCTTGAAGCACTACGCCCGCCAATCTGGCGCAACCCTCGAACGGAGAATGCCGCGGGAGAGGCCACCGGCCCAGTCAACTGGTGACCCCGATCATCCGGTCTAGCCAGTAGCCGGAATGTTCTCTATCGCTGCCGCTGGTGACGCCAGTCAGCCCAAACGGGACAGCCCGACTCCAAAGGCAGCCGCTCTTTTGTGACGTATTGCCGCCGGATCTTTTCAAACGCTGAAGGCGATAGCCACATGTCCTCGCCATACGGTTCCGATGCAATCAGCGGGTCCTGCTCATGATGACTGAAGGCCCGGCGACCAGCAGTGACGCCGAACCCCAGAATAATGAGAGCCAACTCACCAGCCATCCCGGCACACGGAAGCGCAAGCATCGACCTGAGCTCAATCGGATCCACAAGAACAGCCGCAAGCCCATGAGTGCCAGCTAGACGGCATACCCGTTTTAAGCGTCCTTGCAACAGCACCGAAAGACGATGTGGAATTTCACCCTCCCCTTCTCGGCTGGTTTCGCAATGTGACCATGGTCTTCGGCTGAGACGCCACCTCCGGAAAACGATCGCTCAGCCTGTCCGGCAAGGACTCCAGCCGTGTTCTGACATGTATTTTTTGTTTCATATATCCAGAGACAACACTGGAAATGGAAAGTCAGTTGGCAAACCTTGTTGATTTTGAAAATTCACGATCAGCATTGTAGAGGCAGCGTCACGGGAGCCGTCCGTGATCACTTCGCCACGAACGCACAAGAACCGGCTAATAAGGACATGCGGACAACCTTCCGAAGATCCGCCCGCCGCTCACCGTCGATGATCAAGCGGTTGATATGATATTGACCGTCCTTGGCCAAGTACCCGATGAAGCAGAAAGCTTCTGCGGAAAGACAGGCTGACCTTCCATGTCAGCATTTTCGCCATGAAAGGTGGCAGCTGCAGGCCGTGCTCCGGAAATGCCATAGGACGACGCATGGGTGCCTTTCGCCGCAGGCGCGCGATCCTCGCTGCAATTGCGTAGGAACCAGAAGGGCAGGCGGTTTCCGGTCATTCTCTGCAGGTGCTTAGAACAAGCTTCGAAAAGCGGAAGCAGCCCTTCACAGAACGATGCACCCAGCCCGTGGGCTGCGGCCCCTACCAAGGAAAGCAATGCTCAGGAAGCAAATTTGGCAGGGGAGTAGTCCCCTCATACCATGTGGGTAGGAACCTATGCAGACTCTCGTATGATTAAGGTTGTATCTATCAAGCGGGGCTCCGGCACTGCATCTTGCTCCACCCACTGAGCAATTGCGTCCGCTGTCAGAATTCCCATTTCATGTGCAGGCAATCGAACAGTCGTGATGGCCGGAAAGGCGCATGCCGACGAAGGCAGATCGTCGATCCCTATCAGTGACATTTGATCGGGAATCTGCACCTTGCGCCGGTGAAGCTCAAATGAGGCGCCAAGCGCGAGGACATCTGAGAGACACAGGATCGCCGTGATATGCGGCGCGGATCGAAGTAGCGCGCTGACGGCTTCACCGCCCCCGGCGAAGGTCATCTCTGTTTTGAAATTGATAATATTTTCATGCTCTTGCAGTGCCGACAAACGTGCGTGCATCCGGTCGTTCTGTTCCGTCGGCCCATGGAGTACTGCTATATGAATATGGCCTTTGGTCCAAAGGAATTCGAGCGCTTTTCGGGAGGCTCCGGCATTGTCGTACCCGATTGTCGGGTATCGATAATCCTCTTGATAGAAAGACGTCGCGATCGTCGGCATTCGTGTGCGTGCTACGAGGTGATCAAACTCGGGACTATGGGTGACCCCCGAAACACACAGAGCTTCGGCACCGATGTCCACCAGTCCCTGCGCTTTCTGTGCCTCGACATCGGGATCGCCACCGGTTGTTGCCACCACAAGCGACAATCCATGGGCAGACAGCTTGGCTTCGAGCGCGCCCAGGAACTTGGAAAAGATCGCGTTGTCCAGAGTGGGCACCAAGGCGCCGACCACATGGGAACGGCCGGAGTTGATGGACCGGGCCGCGGCACTGGGAACGAAATGCAAGGCATCAATGGCCGCCTGCACTGCTTTACGGGTCGTGGCATTGACGATGTCCGGCGTGTTGAGAACACGGGAGACCGTCGCTACCGAAAAGCCCGATTCCCTGGCGACATCGCGCAGGTTGGCTTTCTTCTTGCTGCCTGTGTCGGTCATTTTTTGTGCGTTTCCCTGAGTTGCCCAGCGGTTTGGTAGAAAGTTATTGACGTATGTAACCAGTTTCTGCAACCTTGTAACCGGTATCATAGCCATAATCGGCCATGTAACCGGTACCACAGACAGAAGGCAACTTCGATACCATGTACGGCTACCAACTCATCCAGTCTTGCGACAGCATGGGCCTCAGTTCGCCGCAGCGTTCTTTTCCCGGCTTCACAAAGACCTCGGTCGACGTCCTCACCATCGCGCCGCGCGAAGTGCGGCGGATCGACATGAGACATGGCGATCTGGTCAGCGTTCTGGAGGCGGGCCGGGGCGGCTCCTTGCAGGTTGCCGCGTTTGGTCCCCATGGCGAAGACGCGCTTGCGGAGCTGGGCCTGCGGGGCACGGATACGCTCGACCCCGCGCAGGTTGATGCGCAGGCGCTTTCCGGCTGGATATCCGCGCAGGGCGGTGACCCGGCCGCAGAAATTCCCGCCGCTGTCCTGGGTGATCTCGCTGAGCAGATCGTTCTTCAGGCGCGGATGGATCTGACGCTTTGGATCGCACGCCCGATCGGCCGCGCGACCTTTGTTGCCGGCAGCGATTGCGGCGTCGTCACGGTCACCCATCAGCCGGCCAGTTTGCGAAACCGTGTCCTGCCGCCCGAGCTCGGCGAGGTGCGGGATGAATTCACGGTCGCGCGCGGGACGGGCGTCGCCTATGAGGTCAAGAAGGGCGAGTATTTCCAGATCATCGACGTCGAAGGCCAGCAATGTTCCGATTTCATGGCCTTCCGCACAGACGCACTGGATCGCGGCGAGGAGTTGATGATCGACGGTACCGCCTCGCGGTCGATGGCGCGACGGGCCTTCCCGGGGCCCGGCTTGTTCGACAAGTTCTTTGACCAGGAGGTGCGCCCGCTGATGAACGTGGTGCAGGATACCTGCGGGCGCCATGACACCTTCGGTCTCGCCTGCACGGCACGTGTCTACGAGGAACGTGGGTTTCCCGGGCATGTGAACTGTTCCGACAACATCTCGAATGCGCTTGATCCCTATGGCGTGAAGAAACGCTCCGCCTGGCCTGCCATCAATTTCTTCTGGAATACGTGGATCGACCACCATTCACACAACTTCATGACCGAGGAAAGCCACTCGCGGCCCGGTGACTATGTTGCGATGCGCGCGATGACAGACCTGGTTTGTGTTTCGACCGCTTGCCCCGATGACATAGATCCCGTCAACGGATGGAATCCGACCGACATTCACGTGCGCATTTACCGGCCGGACGCGCCGATCCGCCACGCTGTCGCTTACCGAGAGAAAGAAGACCTGCCCATGGCCATCAGCCAGGAATCCGCGTTCCATGAACGTTTGGCGCCCTTGACCCAGCATTTCGCCCCGGTCCGGGATCTCTGGACACCCGTCAGCTTCCCGTCGACTGGCATGCTGGGGGAATACTGGGCGTGCCGGAATGCGGTGACGGTCCAGGATATGAGCGGGCTGCGCAAGTATGACGTGGTCGGGCCCGACGCGGAAAAACTCTTGCAGCTTGCAACCACCCGCAACGTGGCAAAGCTGGCGCAGTGGCGCGCGTCCTACACGCTGATGTGCGACGACACCGGCGCGGTGATCGACGACGGGACCCTGTTCCGCCTCGGCACGGATCTGTTCCGCTGGTGCTGCGGTTCGGAGGAAAGTGCGCGTGTCCTGACGTCCCTGGCTGCCGAGCACGGCTTGCAGGTGCGTGTTCACGCGCTGCAGAACGCCATGCCCAACCTGGCGATCCAGGGACCGAAGTCGCGGGATCTTCTGAAGAAGATCGTGTTCACGCAGCCTCATGTCCCGGCTCTGGAGCAACTCAAGTGGTTCGGTGTCACGGTCGCCCGGCTGAACGATCGGGAAGGCGCGCCCTTCATGTTGTCACGGTCCGGCTATACCGGCGAACTGGGCTACGAGATTTTCTGCGCCAAGGCTGACGCGGTGACGATTTGGGATGCCGTCATGGAGGCCGGCGAGGAGTTCGGCGTCACCCCCATGGGGACCGAGGCGCTCGAGACAATCCGCATCGAAGCGGGGCTTGCGGCTGCCGGGGCCGAGTTCGCACCGGGCGTCGATGCCTTCGAGGCCGGCTTGGGCTTTGCAGTCGACATGACAAAGGCGGAATTCACCGGCAAGGCGGCGCTCGAACGCAACATGAAAAGCCCGCGCCACCTTCTCAAAGGCCTGCTGCTGGGCTGCAACGATGTTCCTGCGCATGGCGCGCCGATCTGGGCCGGTGAGCGGCAGGTCGGGGTAGTCACCTCGGCGACGCGATCTCCGGCGCTGGAGAATGCCATCGCGATCGGCCGCATCTCCATCGAACACGCGGATAACGAGACGCAACTTGAAATCGGTCAGCTCGATGGACGCATGAAGCGCCTCGGTGCGACTGTCACCGACATTCCCTTCATAGACCCGCAACGCAAGCGGGCACGTGCATAACACGACCTTTCATCCAACCAGGAGATCAAGCCTCATGAAAACGCTAAAAAGTCTATCAGTTACGTTGACGCTTGCCCTCGCGGGCAGCGGCGCGGCTGCACAAGAAAAGGTCATGGTGGGCGAGCCGGGCTGGCCCGGCGCGAAAATCATGGCAAGCATCATCGGTACCGTGATCGAAACCCGCCTGGGGGTGGAGGCCGGCTATGCGCCGGGGACGAATGCGGTGATCTTTGCCTCCATGGACGGCGGCCGTGGTGACATCGATGTGCATCCCGATGTCTGGTTGCCGAACCAGTCGTCTTTCACCGAGGAATACGTCGACGAAAAGGGTACGGTGAGCCTGTCGTCGGGCAGCTACGAGGGCCGCGCCGGCGTCTGTGTCCCCACCTACATGGCAGAAGAGCACAACATAAAATCGATCTATGACCTCGCCACGCCCGATGCGCAGAAACTCTTCGACACCGATGGCGACGGCATGGGCGAGATCTGGGTCGGGTCGCCGGGCGCCGCGTCGAAGAACACCTTCATGGTGCGTGTTCGCGATTACGGCATCGAGCCCTTCCTCACGCCGACCATCGAGGATGAGACGATTTTCTTCGCCCGCCTGAAGGACCTCATCGCCGAGAGGAAGGGCGCCGCATTCTATTGCTACACCCCGCACTACGTGCATGCGCTTTATGACACGACGATGCTCGAAGAGCCCGAGCACAACCCCGACACCTATGTCATGGTGCAACCGAACGAGGACGCCGACTGGTACGCGAAATCCAATGTCGACAGTGGCGAGATCGTCAAGTCTGTCACCGTAGCCTATTCCAACAGCCTCAACGAGCGCAGCCCCGCGGTGGCCTCCTTCCTGGCTAACATCGACATGGATGCAGAGGAACTTTCAAAGCTGACATATGCGGTCGTGGTTGAAGGCGGCGAAATCTCTGCGGTCGCCGAAAAATGGGTCGCCGAAAACGGCGAGATGGTCGATGGCTGGTTGGGGCTCAAGTGAAGCACGTTGATCGGGATCAGGTCTGGCGCCCTTCCGGCGCCGGGCAACCAAAAAGTCGTGGGGACGGGATGGCCAAGGAAATTGCAATCGACGCCCGCGGCGTCTGGAAGGTCTTCGGAACACGTCCTGAGGAAGCCTTGGCCGCGGTCCATAGGGAAGGGCTCAGCAAGACGCAGGTGCTGGAACGCTTCAATTGCGTCGTCGGCGTTGCGGATGCCAATTTCCAGATCGAACGGGGCGAGTTGTTCTGCGTCATGGGGCTGTCCGGCTCGGGCAAATCGACACTCGTACGCCATGTGAACCGGCTTCTGGAGCCGACCGCAGGAGAAATTCTGATCGGCGGCGACAACGTGATGGACCTCGACGCAGACGGCCTGCGCGACCTGCGCAACCGCCGGGTCGCGATGGTGTTCCAGAATTTCGGACTGATGCCGCACCGGACGGTGCGCGACAATGTCGCCATGCCGCTGGAGATCCGCGGCACGGGCAAGGCCCGCCGCTGGGAAGAGGCCGACCGCGTGCTCGAACTGGTTGAACTGACCGGCTGGGAGGACAAGTACGCACATGAGCTGTCGGGCGGCATGCAGCAACGGGTGGGACTGGCCCGGGCGATCGCCTCGGACCCGGAAATCCTGCTGATGGACGAGCCGTTCTCGGCGCTGGACCCGCTGATCCGCAAGCAGTTGCAGGACCAGTTCATGGCACTCAGCCGCGATCTGAAGAAGACCACGATGTTCATCACCCATGACCTGGACGAGGCCATCCGTCTTGGCCACCGCATCGCGATCATGAAGGACGGGCGTATCGTGCAAATAGGCACTCCGGAAGACATCATCCTGAACCCGGCGGACGAGTATGTCTCGAATTTCGTGGCCGGCATTTCCAAGCTGCACATGATCTTCGCCCATTCGGTCATGACGCCGGTGGAAGAACACGAAGCCCGGCACGGTCCCGTGCCGGTCGATGCTCTGCAAGCCCACCCCGAGATGGATCTGGACGCCTTGCTGGGCCTTTGCGCGGAAGGGCACGGGGTCGTGGCCGTGGTGGATGACGGGACCACAGTCGGCGTGATCGACCGCACCGGTTTGATCCGGGCCATCCAGGAAAATCAGGCGTAGGAAAGAACATGTCCGCAATTAAACCTGAAACGGCCGAGCGCCTCGGTACTCTGGTCGAAGACTTCGTCGGCAGCAGCAAGGATTATTACCGCAAGACCTTCGCCTACATGATGGAGGCGCCCGGCTATCGCTTTACGCTGAACCTTGCCGCGGCGCTCCTCGGCCCGATCTGGTTTGGCGCAAGGGGCCTATGGTCCTGGTTCCTGGGGTTCCTGATCCTCGAGACCTTTGCCTATGTTCAAATTGGCAAGGGGCTGCTGGGCGATCTCGGGCGCGAACAGCGTCAGCGTGCGGAGCAAATCGGCGAAACGCTGGACCTGCGACGTCAGCAGATCGAGGCGGCCGAACAATCCGGGGCGTCTTCTCTGGGGGCTCTGAAACGGGCGGCGGAGTCGCTCGAAGGGGCCTTGGCAAATGCCCAGGCCGCCGCGTCGCAGGCAGATGCCGCGGGGTTCTGGTATGTTCTGTTCGGCCTTGTCGTGCTCGTCCTTTTGAAATTCACCCAGGCAGCCATGGCCAACTGGACGCTCGAGGGGCAGTTCACCCGCTGGCGGTCGGACTCGAGTGTGGCGCACGGATGGTCCGCCGCGCGGACTGTTGTCGCATCCGTCCTGTTCGGCGGTGTCGCGGTGATGACCATGGTCAAGTTCGCGCAACCCGACGCGTTTGCAGTGCTCAAGGCGTTTCCGACCAACCGCAACTGGCGCCTGAACGTCGGCGACGGGGTGCAGGCGGCGTTTGACTGGACCAAGGTGAACGGGCGGGGCTTCTTCGAGGGGCTGACGCTGGGGATGCGCACCTTGCTCGACGGGATCGAGATTGTTCTCGTGCAGACGCCCTGGCCGGTCGTCGGCCTGGTGATTGTCCTGCTCGCCTATCTCAGCGCCGGTGCGCGGGTCGCGATCTTTACCGGTGCGGCGCTAGCCTATCTCGGGCTACTGGATTTCTGGGAAAAGGCCATGACCACCATCGCCTTGCTGGGGGCCGCGGCGCTGATCTCGATCACGCTCGGCATTCCGCTCGGCATCTATTGCGCCCGCAGGCCCCGGGCCTTTGCCGTGGTGCGTCCGATCCTGGACTTCATGCAATCCATGCCAAGCTTTGTCTACCTGATCCCTGTGGTTGCCTTCATCGGCGCGGGCAAACCCGCCGGTGTGGTCGCCACGATGATCTTTGGCAGCCCGCCGGTCATCCGCTTCACGGTGCTGGGCTTGCAGCAGGTCCCCGAGACGGTCCGGGAAGCCGCGCTCGCCTTCGGGGCAACGCCGCGATACCTGCTGTGGCGCGTGGACCTGCCGCTGGCGGCGCGCACGATCATGGCGGGTGTCAATCAGACCATCCTGATGTCGCTGGCGATGGTGGTGGTCGCGTCTCTGATCGGGGCAAAGGGCCTTGGCGAAGACGTTCTGGAAGCTCTGCAATACGCTGCCGCAGGGCAGGGTATCCTCGCAGGGCTCGCAATTCTTTTCTGCGCCCTGATCCTCGACCGAATTGTCGCTGGCAAGCGACAATAGCGTCAACTTAGGCCCGGCGGCAGCCTTGGGCCTCGATGTCGCGCGACCTGTCGTCCCGGCTCAATTTGTCTGTAACCCCCACCTCTGCGGCCTATTGTGATCGCATCCATGTCACTCGGCATGATATCGGGACCGGGCATAGGCATTCAAAAGGGACCCGCCTGACGCGCGGGCTGCTGGCCCGAGGCGCCGTAGCGCTCAAATAGCGCAGGCGGTTCGGGCCAGCAGGTTTTCTTGGATCACCGCTGCTGCGATGATCTCGTCATAGGCGGTTTTCATCCCGTACAGTTTGAGCTGGCCCATCGCGTCCAGCACCTGCGATCTTTCCATTCTGCGGTCTCCTCAAGGTGTCGTAGCGGGTGCAGTCGGCGGCTGGCTCGCAGGTCATCCGCGAACTCGAGGAGATGACCGAACGGCTGGTCGGCAAGCTCGACGGGCAGAATTCCGGACAGACGGCCCGCGGGCGCCGCGCTTCCGATCGCGGGGCCTACAGCCGATTCACCCGTGCCGTCGCCGAGGCCGAGCTGACCCGCTTCATCAAGCCCGACCTGCAGGCCGGCCTGTTCAGCAGGACGCTCGATGAGGAGGACATCGCCCGCGCCGAGTTCTTCGACGGCAAGCTGGCGCTGCTGACCAACGCTGCCGACCTTGGCCCTGCCGAGGCCGTCGCCCGATAAAAGTCGCTTGACGATATCGAGCGCGGGTTCAGAGTGCTGAAATCCGACATCGAGATCGCCCCGGTCCAACACCGCCTGCCGGACCGCATCCGCGCCCATGCGCTGATCTGCTTCCTGGCACTGGTCCTCTACCGCGTCCTGCGGATGCGGCTGAAGGCGAAGGGCCATTCCGCAAGCCCGCGCACCGCGCTTGACTTGCTCGCGCGCATCCAGAAGCACACCGCCCATGCCGGAAACCGCACCCTGCAGGGCATCAGCAGAACAACACCGGAGCAACTCGGCCTCTTCGAAGCCATGGACCTTCCCAAGCCCGCCTGATGGGCGCTGTTGTCACATTTTTGTCCATTCGGTCGTAACAATATCAATTGCTTGCGCGTTTAACTGACGAACTTGGGAGGAAGCGACATTTGCTAAGTATCAGCTGGGCTGTTGATAATCCGGTTCCCCGGCCCCGATATGCTGCGGCGCGGCCCGCCGTTCCCGATGGGGTGGATAGCTCCTGCCCCCCCCGGCGCCGCAATGCGCCATACCGGGAAGAAGGGCTGTCAGTGAAGCGGCGGCGCGGCCGCAAGCGGGCCCGTGGAACGCGCTGCCCGATGCCGGAGGCGGCGTATCCCAATGCGCGCTGGTCTCTGGACTTCCTGGCTGACAGCTTCGGGGCATCCCGGAAATTCCGCATTCTGGCGGTGACAGACGATTGCAGCCGCGAAAACCTGTGCCTGATTGCTGACACCAGCATCTCCGGCGCACGTGTTGCGCGTGAGCTGGATGCGCTGGTGCGGATCTACGGTAAACCCGGATGTATAGTCAGCGATCGAGCCATTGAGGCGCCATTGGTCCGAGCCCAATGGCGAGGGGGACAGAGTTCTCGAGCCGGGCCATTCTGAGGTGGGCCGATCAGAGCGCAATTCCGTGGCACTATATCGACCCAGGGAAGCCGCAGCAGAACGCCTTTATCGAGCCATTCAACGGCAGCCTGCGCGACGAACTGCTGAACGAGGAGATATTTGACACCTTGGACGACGCCCGCCGGAAGCTGGCGCTCTGGCGTTACGATTACAGCACCGTCAGGCCGCACTCATCGCTCGGGAACAAAACACCGGCCGAAGCGCGCCGGACGCTTGAGCAATTTGAGGGCTCCGCGCCCGCCGCGCTTGCCAAGCCCGGAACCGGCGACTACCAAAATCAAACCAGCAGACTCTCGTTATGAATGAGGGACCAGCGGGGGGCAGGTCACAGCGATGAAAGCCTTTCAAGATAGCTACTTAGAAGCGGTCAACAGGCCCTGCGGGCTTCTCTGTTAAGAGCCGGGCCACGAGCGCCTGACGACAAAGCAATACGCTGCGCGCAGGGGGCAGGCTGGTGTATGACCCGTACGATGCTCCGGAACGTCCGCTGCCTCTGGAGATGCATGCTCGGCCCGCTCAATCTCTTGATCGACTGCTCTGGCTGTCAAAGGCGCGTGGAGTGAGGAGGGTCAGAAAATGATCCGGGCGATTATTTTCCCGACAAAAGGATGCACTGTATCACACTGATCGGCCAAAGCGCTCATGGCGCGGGACTTCGGCCGGCAGGTCGTGGAGCTTCAGGTCTGCATCGCCGTGCTCAACTGATACACGGTTCTCGGCTTAACTGATACCGTGGCCGCAGGATGGGGCTGTCCGGGGAACGGGGAAGCACGGCCTTCAGCAGGGCCGCGGCCAAAGTCGTCGCCTGAACTCAAGCGGGAGAGGGTATACTTACCCCAACAAATGCTTTTTGCCACATCGTGGATCGCTGACAACTGTGCGGTTGCGGATCACGCCGGAGGCCACAAACGTTTTGAGACTGCGCTAACTAGCGTTTGCAACTGCCCGACTTTGTCGGCGAGTCCGCGTTGAGGTTGTACTGAATCCCATTGCAATTCCTCAGGGGTGCGGTGGTGGAATATGATCCAGTTTGGGTGCCAAGCTTCGATCATATGACCCGTTTCATAGTAAGTGATGACAAATTTATGTGAAGATTCTTGCGGAACTTGCGTCACAATCACCCTGGTCAAACCAGAGGATGACATGACTGCGCTCGATACTTTCAAGGCCGCGCTGCAAGGCGCCGACGTTCATGATCGGGTCCGTGAGGGGCTGATTGGCGAGGATGTACAGATCAATGGCCCGTTCGGGTCGCGTCCGCTGATCTACGCCGATTACGTGGCCTCGGGCCGCGCTCTGGCGCAGGTCGAAGACTTCATCCGCGACCACGTGCTGCCCTATTACGCCAACACCCATACGCAGGCTTCGTTCTGCGGTGAATACATGACCAAGCTGCGCGAGGCGGCGCGGGCCGAGGTGGCCCGGCTGACCGGGGCGGGCGCGGGCATGAGCGTTGTGTTCACCGGGGCGGGCTCCACCGCCGGGATCAACCGCATAGTCGGGCTGCTCGACCTTGCCGGGATGGTCCGCGCGGGGGAGCGGGTTCTGGTGCTGACCGGGCCTTATGAACATCACTCCAACATCCTGCCGTGGCGCGAGACCGGCGCAGAGGTGATCGAGATCGCGGAGGCACCCGGCGGCGGCGTCGACATGGATGATCTGGAACGCACGCTGGCGGCGGCGCAGGGCGCGGCGCGGATTGTCGGCACGTTTTCGGCGGCATCGAACGTGACCGGCATCCTGACCGATGTGGATGCGGTGACGCGGACGCTGCGTGCCCATGGCGCGCTGGCGATCTGGGATTACGGCTGTGCCGGTCCCTATTGCGAAATGGATATGAAGGCCGGAACCGATGCCTGCAAGGATGCCATCGTGTTTTCGGTTCACAAGTTTCCCGGCGGTCCCGGAGCCAGTGGTGTCGCGGTGATCCGCGACGGGATCGCCCGCCGGGCCACGCCGACGCTCCCTGGCGGCGGCACGGTCAGTTTCGTGTCGCCCTGGGGCCACGTCTATTCCGACAGCCTGTCGGCGCGGGAGGAGGGTGGCACGCCGAACGTGACCGGCGACATCCGCGTCGCGCTTGCGATGCTGGTCAAGGAAGCGCTGGGTCAGGACTGGCTTGATGCGCGGCAGGCGGCGCTGCGGGCGCGGGCGCAGGCAGTCTGGCACCAAAATGACAGGATCGAGCTGCTGGGCATTCCCGGCGCTGAGGCGCTGCCGATCTTTTCGTTTCGCGTCCGGGACGGGCAGGGGGGGCTGTTGCATCACCAGTTCTTTACGCGCCTGCTCAGTGATCTGACCGGGGTTCAAGCTCGCGGGGGTTGCGCCTGCGCAGGCCCTTACGGCCACCGGTTGCTTGGGCTGGGTAAGCTCGATTCCGATGCTACAATTGCGGCGCTGGACAAGGGCGAGGAAACGGCTAAACCCGGTTGGGTCCGGCTTAATCTTTCGGCTCTGATAACCGATGAGAAGGCGGATACGATTATTGCGGCGGTGGATGATCTGGCACGGATCGCCACAGAGTATGCCGATCAGTACCGTGTCGATACAAGTACCGCCCGGTTCAATGCCAAAAGCACCCAGAAGGAAACGCTCGTTTCATGACCGCAGTCCGGATCAGTCCCATTGCCAATCCCGCGTTTCGGACGCTTTTCGCGGCGCAGGTCTTTTCACTGCTCGCGATCGGCCTGATGACCGTGGCAATGTCGCTGGCGGCATACCGGATCGGCGGGACGGCGGCAGCGGGGCAGATCCTCGGGTTTCTTCTTGCGGTGAAGATGGTGGCCTATGTCTGCGTCTCGCCGCTGGCCGAAGCTTTGTTTGCCGGACGCCGGCGCAAACGTGTGATGGTGGGGCTGGATGTGGCCCGCATGTTTCTGCTGCTGCCGATGGCCTTTGCCACGCAGACCTGGCAGATCGCCGCGCTGGCGCTGGTCTTTTTTGCGGTCTCGTCGGGGTTCACACCGCTGTTCCAGTCGGTGATCCCGGATGTGCTGCCGGACAAGCGCAGCTATAGCCGGGCGCTGGTCTGGTCGCGGATCGCCTACACGCTGGAATCGGTGCTGTCGCCGGTGATCGCGGCTATGGTGTTGCAGGTGGTGGCTGGCGCGTTCCTGTTCTGGGTGGCGGCGGCGGCCTTTGCCGGCTCCATCGCGATGCTGCTGATCACGCATTTTCCGGCGGACACCGGGGACCGGCGCAAGGGCCCGTTCCTGACACGGGCGCTCCGGGGAGTGGCGATCTACCGCAAGACACCGCGCCTGCGCGGGCTGTTCCTGCTGAATTTCGCGCTGTCGCTGAGCATGGCGTGGGTGCTGGTCAATTCCGTGGTACTGGCGGGGGCGCGTCTGGGGGATGCAGAAGCACATTTCCCGATGCTGATGGCCTTTTACGGGCTTGGCGCGGCGATTGGCGCGGTTCTTGTTCCGCGTCTGATCGAGGCGCTGGAAGAGCGCCGGACGATGGCGGCGGGTGCGATGCTGCATGCGGCGCTCGGCTTTGCCATCGCACTGCCGCTGGGCTACGCCGGGTACATGGCGCTTTGGGTCGGGTTTGGGCTGGCGGCGTCGCTGGTGCTGACGCCGGGCGGCCTGGTGATTGCGCGCTCCGCCGGGGCAGGGGACCGCGCGTCGGTCTTTGCGGCGCAATTCTCGCTGTCCCACGCGGGATGGCTGGTGGCCTATCCGCTGGCTGGCGAGCTGGGCGCGCGGGCCGGTCTGGAGCCGGCGCTGATGATCCTGTCGGGACTGACCATTGGCGTGGTCGCGCTGGCGCTGCGGGTCTGGCCCGCAACCGATCCGCTGACCCGCGAACACGAGCATCCCGATCTGCCGGAGGACCATCCGCATCTGCGCGATACCCCGGCGCATGGGCCGCGGCAGCGGCATGCGCATGCCTTTCATATTGACGATCTCCACCAGGACTGGTCCGTCAGCCAGCCTGCCTGAGCCTGCGGAGACCGACCAGATGACTTACAGGAAAGATAACATGACACAGGATACCGCTTCCCCGATCGACGGTTTGGGCCTGCCCGCGCTGGAGGCGCGGCTGCGGGAAAATCTGAAATTCCTCTGCTGGCCGGGCACGGATTGGGTGCCGGCCCGTGAGGGCGTCAGCGATGTGGTGATCATCGGCGGCGGCATGTGCGGCATGGTGGCCTGGATGGCGCTGAAGTCCGGCGGCATTCACAACATGCGGGTTCTGGACCGCAGCCCCGAGGGGCTGGAAGGCCCTTGGCTGACCTATGCGCGGATGGAGACGCTGCGGTCGCCGAAGGAGCTGACCGGCCCGGCCTATGGCCATGGCGCGCTGAGCTTTCAGGCCTGGTACCGGGCGCAGTTCGGCACCGAAAAATGGCAGGCACTCAACAAGATCCCGCGCCCGATGTGGATGGAATATCTGCAATGGTATCGCAAGGTTCTGGAAATTCCGACCGAGAACGGCGTGTCCGTCGACCGTGTCGAACCCGAGGGCGAACTGCTGCGACTGCATCTGTCGGGCGCGGCGGAGCAGTCGATCCTGACCCGCAAGGTGGTCTTTGCCACCGGTCGCGATGGCACCGGCAAGCCGAATATCCCCGGCTTTGTTCAGCAGTTGGACCGCAAATTCTGGGCGCATAGCGCCGATGACATAGATTTCGACGCACTTAAGGGCAAGCGCGTTGCGGTGGTCGGCGTAGGGGCCTCTGCCGTGGACAATGCCGCAGAAGCGCTGGAACACGGAGCCGCCGAAGTGCGTCACCTGATCCGCCGCAAGGAGATGCCGACGGTCAACAAGATGATGGGCATCGGCTCTTTCGGCTTTACTGCCGGCTATGCTAGCCTGCCGGATGAATGGCGCTGGCGCTTCATGCAGTATTCCTTTGCCACGCAAACGCCGCCGCCGCATGGCTCGACGAAGCGGGTCAGCCGACATCCCAACGCCTATTTCCATTTTGGCAAGGCGGTGGAAACGACGGCTGAGCACGACGGCGCGGTCACGGTGGGTTTTGCCGATGGGACGTCTTACGAAGCGGATTTCGTGATCCTCGGCACCGGTTTCACCATCGACCCGCTGTCGCGCACCGAGTTTGGCGAGGCCGCGGGCGATATCCTGCTGTGGCAGGACGTCTACTCGCCGCCCGCGGATGAGCCCTCCCGCGATCTGGGCCGGTTCCCCTATCTGAATGACGATTTCACTTTCCGTGAAAAAGTGCCGGGGCAGGCGCCCTGGCTGTCAAATGTCTACTGCTTCAACTATGGCTCATCGGCCAGCCTTGGCAAGGTCAGCGGCGATATTCCGGGAATCTCGGAGGGTGCGGGCTGGATGGCGCGCGCGGTCGCGGCGAAGCTTTATGCCGAAGACGTGGCAGAGCATTGGCAGGCGATGCTGGACTACGACAAGCCGGAACTGATTGGCGACGAATGGGCGCCTTCGGAATTGGCCTGTGCTGAAAAGAAAGGGAAAGTGGCCTGATGGCAATCGAAACAACCGCATTGACCAGCGCCGGACTGGACAGCGCCCCCGGCGCAGCCGTCGAGGGACGCGCCAAGATCTTCGAAATGACCCAGGCGGCCGAAGAGGCGGTACTGAGACCGCAGGATTGCGGGCCCTGGTCGCATGAACTTCGCGCCGCCCTGGCGGCGCGGATCGCGACGCAGAATAACGAGCACAAGCTGGCTGCCCAATATGGCGCAGACGCCGGCGCCTTCGCGGCGTTGGCCGACCCGTCGCAGGACGGCATGGCACAAGGGCTTGAGACCGTGGTAAGCTTCATGGACAAGGTCGCCGCGGATACCCGGAATGTCGCGGCGGCGGATGTTTCGGCGTTGCAGGCCGCGGGGATCGCGGATGCCGATATCGTGCGGCTTTGCGAGCTGAATGCATTTCTTGCCTATCAGCTTCGGGTGATTTCCGGGCTTCGCCTGATGAAGGAGGCTTACGCATGACCAAGGTGATCACGAAGTTCACCCGCAACGTGCCGCATTGGCAGCCGCGCGTGAAACCCGTCGACCTGAGAGAGGCGAGCGCGGAGCAGCTGGAAGCGCTGAAGGTCACGCCTTCGAACACCAAAGTGTCTGAATACGTGCTGACGCTGGCGCATGACGTCGAGAGCCTGAAGGTGCGCTCGCCGCTGTTCAACGGCATCATGTATGACCGGGGCGGCATGAGCCGTGCCGAGCGGGAGCTGGGTGCGTTGGGGGCCTCCATGGTCAACCACTGCATCTATTGCGCCGCCGTGCATGCCGCGCGTCACGCGCAGCTTGAGAAATCCACGGATGTGACCGACAGGCTTTTCCGTGACGGTGTGCGGGCGGACCTTGGCCCGCGGGACCGGGCGATCTTTGACTTTGCCGTGGCGCTGTCGGAGACGCCGTCGCAGGCCGGGCCGGAACATATGGAAGCCCTGAAGGCCGCTGGTCTGGACGAGGCCGAAGTTCTGGACCTGATCCTGTCGGCAGCGTTGTTTGGCTGGGCCAACCGGCTGATGCATGTCCTGGGCGATCCGGTGCGGCTGCCGGAGACTGTCAGTTGACGAATTTCCATTATAACGGATGACTTTCCATTATGATGGTGTACTGTAAGAGGACTGTGACATAGAGAATCAGGGGGAAACTGTGGGCAAAACGGTAGGATTGGCGGGCGCGGGCTCGATCGCATTCGGAACGGCGGCTTTGCTGCATGATGCGGGCCATGATCCAATGCTTTGGTCGCCATCGGGCGAGGGCACGGCAGAGCTTGCAGTGGGGCGGACGCTGACCGCTGTCGGCGCATTGGACACCACGCTGACCCCGCGGATTGCCGACAGCGCGGTCACTCTGGCGCAGCAAAACGACGTTCTGATCGTCGCCCTGCCGGGTTACGGGCACAAGGTTGTTCTGGATGCACTGGCGCCACATATTGAGGAACGGCATCACGTGATTATCTCCTCGCACTCGTCGCTGGGGGCGGTCTACCTGATGCAACTTTTGGCAGAGCGGGGCGTCACCGTGCCGATCACCGCATGGGGCACGACGATCTGCACCGGGCGGCGGCAATCTGGGACCGAGGTCAAGGTGAACACCGTGCGCAGCCGCGTCGACCTCTGCACCGTGCCCGAACATCGGTCCGCCGGGGCGCTCAGCCTGTGCCAGGACCTGTTCGGCGACCGCTTTCAGCCGCGCGACGGGCTGCTGGCGATTTCGCTCTCCAACCTCAACCCGCAGAACCACATGGGCATTGCCCTCGGCAACATCACGCGGATGGAGCGCGGCGAGACCTGGAGCCAAGGCCAGAACGTCACGCCGACAGTGGGGCGGCTGTTAGAAAGGCTGGATCTCGAGCGTCTGGAGATCGCCAAGGCGCTTGGGCTGGAGGTCAAGACGATCTTCGAACATTTCCACTTGTCTTTCCACGTGCCGGTCGCCTCGATTTCCGAAATGAACCAGCAGATGCATGAACAAGGCAATGGTGGCACCGGGCCAGCGACCGCCGACAGCCGCTATGTCACCGAGGACGTGCCTTACGGGCTAGTGCTGACCGCCGCCCTTGGCCGCCTGACCGGCCATCCTGCGCCACTGCACGAGGCCGGTATCCGCATTCTCTCTGCCATGTATGGCCGGGACTTCGAGGCGGAAAACGATATCCTGACAGCGCTGGACCTGGACCGGTACAGTCTGGACGAACTGAAGGAGGCGGCGAATACGGGGCTCTTGCGCCAGCCTGCCAGCGCTTGAAGCGCAAAAATAAATAGCCAAGAAGAGCCAGCAAACAAACCAACAGAGAGCCAACACCATGTCTAAACTGATCCTTGACCGCCGCCGTTTCCTCGGCTCCGCTGCTGCCACCGGCGCGGCTCTGGCGTCGCCAGTCTATTTGCGCGGCGCCTCGGCGCAATCCGGCGGTGTGGTCAATATCTGGACCTACAACAATTTCGTGCCGGAAGATTTCCGCAAGCAGTTCGAAGCCGACACTGGAATCAAGGTCAACGTCCGCCTCGTTGACGACCAAGGAAAACAGTTCAATTTGCTGGCCGCCGAGCAGCCGAATCCGACCGTCGACATCATGACCGTTGCAGGCCACCGCTTCCTGCAGTTCATCGAAAGCGACCTGCTCGCGCCGCTCGACACAGGTCGTCTGACAAATTGGGGCAATCTCGACCCGACCTTCTCGGAATCTGACTGGTCGACGATCAACGGCAATAGGTGGGGTGCGCCGATCCTGTCCGGGATGGAAGTGCTGTCCTACAACTCCGAAATCGTGAGCGAGGAAGAGGCGCTGACCTGGGATACGCTGTTCAGTGAGAAATACAGTGGTCAAAATGCCTATATTATTCAGGACATGATGTCGATCATCATGCTGAAGTTGGGCTATGACGGCAACATGGTCGAATATCTTAACGACCCGGAGAAAGCCGCGCAGGTCGTCGAAGAAGCCAAAAACTTCCTCATCGAGAAGAAGCCGCTGGTGCGCAAGTACTATGACGGCGGCGCGGAGTTCCAGCAGATGATGGTCAACCAGGACATCGTACTTGGCCACTCGTGGAACGGTCCGGCGGCGGCGCTGATTAACGATGGATTCCCGCTCGGCATGACAATCCCGCGCGAAGGCTCCTACGGCTTTGTCTACACGTTCAATATTGCCAATAACGCGCCGAACGCCGACAACGCCTATACCTTCCTTGATGCGCTGCTGGCCTCGCCGGAAATCGGTGCGGTGATGAGCAAGGCGTCGGGCTTCATCTCGACCTACAAGGACGCGAGCCAGTATCTCAGCGATCTGGAGCGCAAATCCACCTCCTTCCCCGAAGAGCAACTGGCGAATCTGCAGTTCTTCCGCGCGGAAGCGAATGACCTGAAGTACAGCCTTGTCGATCCCGCGGTCGAAGCAATCAAAGCTGCCTGACCCCCTTTCATCGACACAGCCGCTCTCTGTCTCGCCTCGTGCGGGACAGAGATGCGAAGATATTCGAAAGACGACCGTATGACGTATGATGCATCCGCAGACGAGGACGGACGATCCATGTCGACAAACAGCGCGGACCGAACATTCTGGGGCCGTTTGGCCATGTGGGGACCGTACCACACTCTGATGCGGCTGGTTACGGCCTCGCCCCGGCGCCAGTTCCTTATCCTTGCCATTTTTCCACTGCTTTGGGTTCTGTCCCAGCATCTTGGCCCGATGTTGCAGATGCTGCGGGTGTCGCTGACGGACGCCTATCCGGTCGCACCCGGTGTGGAGCAGCACTTCACGCTGGACAATTATGTCCGCTTCTTCGGAGACAGCATCTTCTGGATGCCGTTTTTCCGGACTCTGATCTTTGCTGGGGTCTTTACCTTCTGCACGCTGATCATCACCTATCCGGTTGCCTATTTCCTGGCCCGCCATGTCAGCCGCAAGAACCAGATGCTGTTTCTGTTGCTGCTGCTGATCCCGTTCTGGGTTGGCGAGATCGTGCGGACTTATGCGATCATGATCCTGCTGGGCAATACCGGTGCGGTGAACCTGGCGCTGATGACGCTGGGGCTGATCGACCGGCCGATACCCTTTATGTACACCAGCTTTTCCATGGGCGTCGGCATCGTCTATCTGACCGCGCTCTACATGCTGCTGCCGCTCTATTCCTCGCTCGAAAAGCTTCCTAAGAGCATGAACGAAGCCGCCGCCGACCTGGGCGCGGGCGCCTGGACCCGGTTCCGTCGCGTGTCGCTGCCGCTTACCCTCGAAGGGATCTCTTCGGGCTGTACGCTGGTGTTCCTGATTTCCACCGGCTTTTACGCGACGCCCGTTTTGCTGGGTGGCCCCTCAACCACGGTCTTTGCCGAAACAATCGCGGGCTTCTTCCACGTGGCGGGCGATGAATGGCCAACCGGCGCGGCCTTTGCCACGATCATGTTTGCGGCGGCGCTTGTCATCACGGCCACGTTCCAGAAGCTGATGAGCACGCTGCGCAAGGGAGAGAAGAAATGAACAACCGGCCCGAATTGTTCCGCGGCAATCGCGTGTTTCTTGCCTGCATCTACTGGTCCTTTGTCCTCTATGTGTTTGTGCCGCTGATCCTGATGATTGTGATGGGGTTCAAGGACAGTAAGTTCATCGGCTTCCCGATCCGCTCCTGGACCCTGGACTGGTATACCGGCGTCTTTGCTGATGCCGAAGTTCTCTCGACCTTTGGATATTCGTTGGCCATTGCGGTCCTGTCGACGCTGATTTCAATTTTCGTCGGAACCTGGATCGCGGTGCTGCTCGAAGGACGCAAATTCTGGGGCCGCACGCTGGTCTTCGGTATGACTGTGCTGCCTGCGCTGGTGCCAGGGATCATCTCGGCCATCGCCTTCCGCATCTACGCCCGTTGGCTGGGGATCGAGCCGGGCATGGGCGCCATCATCTGGGCGCACGCAGTGCATAACGTGCCCTTCGTTGTGCTGGTGGTCATGGCGCGTCTATCGACGCTGCCGAAGAGCCAGACCGAAGCCGCGCGTGATCTGGGCGCTGATCCGCTGATTTCCTTCGTCCGCATTACTCTGCCCTATCTGGTGCCTGCCATTCTCGGTGCCTCGATCTTCTGCCTGCTGCTGTCGTTCGACGATTTCGTCCGTTCGTTCTTCCTCGGCGGCTATGAACCGACGCTGCCGGTGCTGATCTTTGCCAAGCTTCGTTCCGGGATGAGTCCCGAAATCAACGCCATCGCGACCGTTGCGCTGATCTTGACTGCCGCCATCGGCATCTGGGCCGAGCGTTTCACCCGCCGCATGAACAAGGAAACCTAAACTATGACCGACCAGACACCGCTTGTTCGTATCGAAGGGCTGTCGAAGCACTTCGGAAGCGCCGTTGCGCTGGACAACTTGTCGCTGGACATCGCGCGGGGTGAATTTGTGACCTTCCTTGGCCCGTCGGGCTGCGGCAAGTCCACCACCCTGCGCATTCTCGGCGGGTTCGAGCGCCCGACCACGGGACGGGTTATCCTCGACGGCGTCGACGTCACCAACCAGCCCCCCGAGAAACGCCATGTGAACATGGTGTTCCAGGACTACGCGCTGTTCCCGCATATGACCGTGGCGCAGAATGTGGCATTCGGGCTGGAACTAAAGGGCATGGGCAAGGCGGAAATCAAACGCCGCTCAAAAGAAATCATGTCTTTCCTTGAACTCGACTCCTATGCGTCGCGCTACCCGGTTCAGCTGTCGGGTGGCCAGCGGCAGCGCGTGGCGCTGGCTCGCGCGCTGGCGCCGGACCCGGCGCTGCTGCTGCTTGACGAACCGTTGGGGGCGCTGGATGCCAAGCTGCGCGGTCAAGTCCAGCAGGAGTTGAAGTCGATCCAGCGCCGCACCAACAAGACCTTCTTCTTCGTGACACACGACCAGGAAGAGGCGCTGACCATGTCCGACCGGATTGTGGTGATGAACAAGGGTAAGGTGGAGCAGGACGGAACCCCGGAAGAGTTGTACTTCCGGCCCGCCAGCCGCTTTGTGGCCGAGTTTATCGGCGAAACCAATCTGCTGTCTGGCTGGATGCGCGGCACAGAGGGCGACAAGGTCGTCATGGACTGGGAGGGCACAACCCTTATGGGCAAGGCGCCCGCAGGGAGGCATGAAGACGGTCAGCCGATCACCGCTTCGGTTCGTCTCGAGAGGCTGGGCATCAGCGCAGAACGTCCGCAAACCGCCAACGCGGTTCAGGGACGTGTGGTCGGCAAAACCTTCCTCGGCTCGCGTATGGCGATAGAAGTTGCAGTGGGTGAGGGCAATGCCCTGATCAAGGCTTATGTGGATGCCGAAACCGGCCAGTCCGTCGGCTGCGATCCGGTTTGGATCGGCTGGGAGGCGGACAACATGGCGGTCCTGAACGACTGATAGCAAAACCGCCTGCCTCGGACTAGGTGCCGGGGCGGGTGAAAGGCCTGTTCGACCAGATCAATTTGGTTGGGTCGACATACGGACGCACAGATCGTCCAGCGTCTAGTCAAGCGGGATCTAGCAGGCAAGTCCGCGGCATTGTCAGGTTAATCGAGCAGAGGGTTTCGCCAAATTGGTGTTTGACGGCCGTGTAAGCCTGTTTACCACTGGATCACTCGGCCTTCTCCAAGGCCCAGCCTGCCGACGCCGTCCGCTCGCGGATTGAAAGCAAGGAAGCGGGTTTGGCAGTTAAGCGGCAGAGAGTTAGCAGAGATGGAGGCGAAAGAGCAGGTTGGTCTGGTTAAGGGCGACCATGAACGGTGATGTCACTTTATTTTGCCGGGCAAGGTTGCATTTCCAGCGAGCAGGCGTTTGGACGTCTTGCTTGGCTATGCGTGTCAAATGATCTTGGAGCATACGGTGCTGCGTGTGAGACCCGTTATGGATGAATTAGTGTCCAAATTCTGCTCCCGTACCCAGCTTCCGCGAAAATCGCATCATCACGAACGGCGGCGAACTCACTCGGCGCCGTTTTGCGTAGCATCTCCAGCAGATTGCCCTCAATCGTAAGCCAGTGGCCCTGCGCCTCGGCATCCCAGTGCACCACCACCCGCTCGACGAGCTCATGCAGCTCATCGGCTGGCGTTGGAAGCCATCGGCGAGGAACTGACGACGGCCGAACTGGCCAAGAAGTACAACATTCACCCGACGTTGATCGGTGGCTGGAAGCGAACGGCGATCGAGAACATGGCACAGGCCTTTGGCGGGACTTCGCCGGGCGTGCTGCAGATTTCGGAGAGAGATGTCGAGAAGCTGCATGTAAGGAACAGTCAGTTGGTCGTGGAACGGGATGCTCCGCCGCGCCTTCGAGGCTCCACTGGGGCCACGGTCGCTGCTTCGATGTCCGAAACCTCCAGTCTCGTCCTCAGCACTGGAGGCAAGCTGATCTGGCGACCGATCAGGGGTCGCAGTTCACAAGCGCCGATGTCACCGACGTTCTGAACGACGCGCCGATGAAAAAATCGATGGATGGCCGTGGGCGCTGGACCGATAACCGAATGATCGAGCGTCTCTGGAGGTCGCTGAAGTACGAATGCGTCAACCTGAACGCCTTCGAGGCCGGGTCCGAGGCCCGCGACGGGATCGGTCGCTGGATGGCCTATTACAATGAAAAACGTCCGCACTCATCGCACGGGCTGCTGACGCCGGACGAGGCCTATGATAACCGGCCCCCGACCTTGAAGGTCGCCGCCTGAAATGAAACCAGTGCTATAGCTTAGCCCGGCGGCATACCGGTCGAATATCCAGGACTACCTCTGGTCCCATGGACCCTTACTTTTCAGGGCTTCCAGCGCGACCTTCGCCTTGAACTCAGGCGCGTGCTGCTTCCGTTTCGACATCTCTGATCTTTTACTCGTCGACGATCAGCAGATCGTAGCTTATGCCACTGTCCGAATTACAGGGGTTAGCTCAATGACCTGGAAAAGACCATGACCCCGTAACGGACAGAACACTGGCTTGGCTACGCACGGCAATTGAAGGGCCGGTTCACAAGCTGTGGCAGGCGAACAAGAACCCAGGCCGAAGCTGGCTTCCGGCTCTGCGGCGGCCGGTTCATCGACCTTGACAGGACAGAGCGCAGTTTGGGTTTCCCCAGGAATGACGACAGGTTATGTAGGGTGGCGGCTTCATCTATGAATACGATACTGCTTCATCTTCCTATAAAGTGTAGGCCGCGAGATTCCCAAAACTGCCGCCACCTTTGTCAAGTTGCCATTTTCCGAAATCATTGTCCTTTTAATAGCACTGGCCTCAATACTTTCCAAATTTCCTGAATGCCCCTTGAGAATGCTTCTCAGTGGATCCCCCTCGGTGTTTTCGAAATCTTCGCCTATTTCCGGCGGCAGGTCTCTCTCCGTCACCAGGCTGCCAGTTTTAATCAAATAAACCCGCTGGATCACGTTGCGGAGCTCACGGACGTTGCCGGGCCATTGATAGTTGGACAGCAATCTGATCGCCTCTTCAGTGAAATTCATGACCGGGCGGCCGGTTTCACGGGCATACATCTGAGAAAAATGGTCGACCAGTGTAATAAGGTCGTCACCGCGATCGCGCAGGGGCGGAACTTCGATGGTCACCACACTTAAGCGATAAAAAAGATCACGCCGAAAATTGCCCTTCTCGATCTCTTGCCGCAGGTCACGGTTCGTCATAGCGACCAGCCGCACATCAACGGGTCGTCTTTGGCTGTCGCCGATGCGGTAGATCGCCCGCTGTTCAAGCGCCCTTAGAAGATAGGGCTGCAACTCGATCGGCATATCACCGATCTCGTCAAGACAAAGTACACCGCCATCAGCCAGTTCGAACTTGCCTGAGCGGCCGCCCTGCACGGCCCCGGTAAAAGCACCTTCGGCGTAGCCAAACAGCTCCGCTCCTATCAATTCGCTGGAGATTGCGGCACAATTGACAGGCACGTAAGGCGCGTTCGCTCCCGACAGGCGGCTGTGGATCAGTCGAGCAAAAAGCTCTTTCCCAACTCCGGTTTCACCGTGGATCAAAACCGAGATATTCGCAAGCGCAGCTCTTTCGGCCAGTTCGATTGCATCAACCATCTTGGGTGAGGAGCCAACGATCTGGATGCCGTCTTCGTCAACATTGGCGCGCGGCTTGATCCAGCGGACCTCACCCGTCTGGCTGCTCAATTTGCGTTCGCTTTTCAAAAACAACGCAGCCCCGCGATCAACGCCTTCAAGCTTCAGCCGCCCGATTCCACTAGCCTCGACGGAGAGAGGCAGCAATGTGGGAATATCCTTGTCCGCTAGCTCTTCCAGCTTAGGCAACAGCTTGTGGCCGACCGCCAGCTCCTTAACACTGGAAAGAACTTCTTCATCCAGACCACGACGAAACAGGATCCGCCCATCCTTGTCCAAAAGGATGACGCTGTCGTTCACCCGGCTGTAATCCGACACCAGGAAAGCTTCCAGCAATCGTGTTCGTTCTTCCTGCTGTTGCTCAGCTAAAGCGATTTCGATCTCGCGCGCTGCCGCCAATACTAGTGCGATATTGTGCTGCCGGAAGATCTGCGGCGGGCCGGACAGATCCACGACACCAATGATTGTTTGCGTGAAAGGATCCCGGATCGGAGCACCGGCACAAGTCCAGGACTGCACACCTTCAACAAAGTGTTCTGCAGCGTGGACATAGGCTGGCTTCCCGGTTTTCAAAGCGGTTCCGATGCCATTGGTTCCGATTGCCTGTTCGCTCCAGTCGCCGCCGATTTCAAGGTGGATCTCTTGCCCCTCATCCAGCACCAGCTCGTCGCCGATTGCGTCAATGATCACGCCCTGATCGTCTGCCAGGATTAGGATCGTTTTGGCTTCTTTCAGATGGGGTTCAAGCCGTTTGAAAGCCGCTGAAGCAGCTTTGCGCAGTGCCCTGTTATGCTCGCGGCGAAGATATAACTGACTTGCGTCGGCAATCTTGCGTGAGCCTTGACTGCTCACATCGACGCCAAGATCCCTGCTGCGAAGCCATGAATCAAGTATTTCCCCACGAACGTCCTGAGGCTGGGAGTCGGAGTGGTGTCCGGACGATACAAAACGTTCCCACGCCTCGCGAGCGTGATGTTCCTTACTATTGTCATTGCCCGTCAAATCTTTGGCCTTCTCAGTTGTTCGCTCGGGTACAGTTCACACAGTGCTTGCAGCTGGCACTTCTAAGTCGTTGGCCATGAAAGAAAAGTACCCTCGCCGTCTATTCGCGCTTCAGCCCCAGTAGCGTCTCAAGCGTATTCGCAAGGTCGGTCTCGGTAAACTCTGAATTGATTTCCACATTTTCCAGATGGCCGATTGCTTCGCGTGTTTCGTCATCTACAGGGGAAAAGAAACCGTTTTCCTTGGTCGCCAGCACCAATTTGCGCGACATGAAATTCCCGCGGATTTCACCAAGCATTTGAATTTGGCGCCCATTGGACAAGTCTGCAATCAACACGCGATTGTTTATGCTTACTTTGACGTAGGGCTCGGGCGTTCTCGCAGCGGCAGATGCTTTGAGATCATGGATGATCAGCCCGTCGGGCTTGGGTTCTTCGCGGGCACGCGCCTGCTCCTGACGCATCCGGGTGAAACCGCCGTTGCTGATCTGGTCTGCCAGCTTACGGATCGTTCCTGCGTTTTCGGATAAAACCCGCCTAGCTTTAACGTCTTCAAGACGCGGTCCATCGCGCTTCGAAAAGATATCCACAATACGTTCCTCCCAGTTTCGGAAAGTACCAGCTATAAGCACTGATTCCTATTTATAATGACGCGGGACCTGCTGGCCCACGCGGACAAGATGAGGCGAAAACCGGGACGACCGTCCGGGTGATGGCGTGATGGCGATTTTTCAAAGGCGGTCAGCCCGCTTCGGTTTTCCCTGAGACCGGAGGCCGGCAGTCCGGCCCCCGAGAATGGTAAAAGTTAAAGCATTTTTCCGGTCCGGCTTCAGGTCAGGTCCAAGCGATCGGCGTTCATAACTTTGGTCCAGGCCGCGACGAACTCGTCTACAAAATGCTTCTCGTTGGCCCGGCTGGCATACACTTCGGACAACGCGCGAAGCTGCGAATTAGAGCCGAACACCAGATCTACACGCGTGCCGGTCCATTTCTTTTCCCCGCTCGACCTGTGACGGCCTTCAAAAACGCGTTCGTCCGGATTGGTGGGCACCCACTCGATATCCATGTCCAGGATATTGGTAAAATAATCGTTGCTGAGAGTGCCCGGGCGGTTGGTTAGAACGCCCGCATTGGACGGGCCATGGGTCGCACCGATGGAACGCAGGCCTCCGACAAGAACCGTCATTTCCGGCGCGCTGAGCCCCAGAAGCTGTGCTTTGTCAATCAGGAGCGCCTCGGCAGGATAGGTATAGGCGGCTTTCTCGAAGTTGCGGAAACCATCTGCGATCGGCTCCAAGGGTTCGAAGGACTCAACATCGGTTTGATCGGCATTGGCGTCAGTACGCCCCGGGTTGAAGGGAACCTTTATATCGTGGCCGCCAGCGCGGGCCGCCTGCTCAATCGCTGCATTGCCGCCAAGAACGATCAAATCGGCCAAAGAAACCTCTTTGCCGCCCGACACCCCGCCATTGAAGGCTGCTTGGATACCTTGGAGGGTGTCCAAAACGCGGGACAGGCGAGCTGGGTCGTTGGCCTCCCAGTCTTTTTGCGGCGCAAGCCGGATGCGCGCGCCATTGGCACCGCCCCGCTTGTCGGAGCCACGGAATGTGGAGGCAGAAGACCACGCTGCCCAGACAAGATCGGCCACTGACAGGTTGCTGGCCAGGATCTCCGCCTTGAGTCCGAGAAGATCGGACTCGTCGATTAGAGGGTGCTCAACCGCCGGGAGAGGATCCTGCCAGATAAGGTCCTCCGCCGGAACCTCATTGCCCAGGTAGCGGGCTTTCGGCCCCATGTCGCGGTGGGTCAGCTTGAACCAGGCGCGGGCAAAGGCCTCGGCGAACTCATCGGGGTTTTCATGGAACCGCCTGGAGATCGGGCCGTAGACCGGGTCCATGCGCATTGCCATATCGGCAGTGGTCATCATCAGCGGCACTTTTTCTGACGAGCCGTCCACTTGCGGTGCGTGATCATCATCCGACAGGCCTTTGGCGTGCCAGATCTGCGCGCCCGCCGGGCTTTTGGTCAGCTCCCAATCGTAGCCGAGGAGAACATCGAAAAAGCCGTTATCCCACTTTATCGGATTTGAGGTCCAAGGCCCTTCGATACCTGAGGTGGTGGTGTCGGCTCCCTTGCCCGAGCGATGGGTATTTTTCCACCCCAAGCCCATCTCCTGTAACGGGGCCGCTTCAGGCTCTGCGCCGACCAGGGCCGGATCGCCTGCACCATGCCCCTTTCCAAATGTGTGCCCCCCGGCAACAAGCGCCACGGTTTCTTCATCATTCATTCCCATCCGGGCGGAGGTCTCGCGAAGATCCCGGCCAGAGGCGATGGGATCGGGGTTGCCGTTGGGGCCTTCAGGATTGACATAGATTAGACCCATCTGCACGGCGGCGAGCGGGTTCTCCAGTTCACGGTCACCGGAATAGCGGGTCTCACCCAGCCATTCAGTTTCGGACCCCCAGTAGATATCTTCTTCCGGTGCCCAAATGTCCTCGCGCCCGCCACCAAAACCGAAGGTCTTGCCGCCCATGGTTTCGATGGCGACGTTACCTGCGAGAACAATCAGGTCCGCCCAGGAAATTGCGTTGCCGTATTTCTCCTTGACTGGCCAGAGAAGTCGGCGGGCCTTGTCGAGATTGCCGTTGTCCGGCCAGCTGTTCACTGGCGCGAAACGCTGGTTGCCAGTAGCAGCCCCGCCACGCCCGTCGGCGGTGCGGTACGTCCCGGCACTGTGCCATGCCATGCGGATGAACAGCGGACCATAGTGGCCGTAGTCCGCCGGCCACCAGTCTTTGGTGTCCGTCATCAGCGCTGCTAAATCTGCCTTCACTGCGTCCAGATCAAGAGCCTTGAATGCCTGGGCATAATCAAATGTCTCCGGCAGCGGTTCCGAAGCCGGCTGATGCTGGTGCAAAATCCGCAAATTAAGCTGGTTGGGCCACCATTCGTGGCCGCTCTTGGCCGTCGCTGCGGCCGCGCCGTGCATTACCGGGCATTTGCCCCTTTGGCGCATGTCATTTCCGTCCATCGTATCTCTCCCACATTCGAAAATTAGCAATCTATCCTTCAGCCAAATGAGGCTTAGGGCTGGGCGTCCCGTCCGGCGGGATCACCCGATTTCTTAAGAAAGGCCGTTCAGAGGTTCTGTTTGCTCAGCTCTGCGGCGATGTAGTCGGCCTGGCGGATCGCCAGCGCCACGATGGTGAGCGTCGGATTTTCCGCAGCACCGGTGGTGAACTGACTGCCGTCTGAAACAAAGAGGTTGGGAACGTCGTGGGTCTGGCCATGTGCATTCACCACCCCATCCCGCGGGTTCTCAGACATCCGGTTGGTGCCAAGGTTGTGGGTCGAAGGATAAGGCGGGGTCGGGAAAACGCGGGTCGCGCCCACTGCCTCATAGACCCCTAAGCCCTGTTTGTAGGCATGTTTGCGCATGGCGACATCATTGGGGTGATCGTCGAAATGCACATCGGCCACTGGCAGGCCATGCTGGTCGGTCACCGCATGGTTGAGTGTGATGCGGTTGGTCTCCTGCGGCATGTCTTCGCCGACGATCCACATGCCGGCCATGTTCTCGTAGTGATCGAGCGCGGTGGTGAACTCGCGCCCCCAGCCGCCGGGATCGAGGAAGGCCGCCATGAAGGGAAGCCCCAGCGCCAGGGTCTCCAGCTCATAGCCGCCGACAAAGCCGCGTTCGGGATCGTGCTTGGCCTCGTCTTGGATGATCCCCGCCATGGTGGTGCCGCGCCACATCCTGACCGGCTTGTCGAAGGTCGCATAGACCGAGCCGGTGACGTGCCGCATGTAGTTGCGCCCCACCTGCCCAGAGCTATTGGCCAGTCCGTCCGGGAACATCGCGGAGGCCGAGTTGAGCAGCAGGCGCGGGCTCTCGATCGAATTGCCGGCGACGCAGACCACGCGGGCCTTCTGTTCCCGCTGGTTGCCATCGGCATCGACATAGACGACGCCCGTGACCTTACCCTGCTGGTTGTGCTCGATCCGTAGGACATGTGCCCGCTCGCGCACCTCGAGATTGCCGGTTGCCTCGCCCTTCGGGATGTCGGTATAGGCCGACGACCACTTGGCCCCCCATTTGCAGCCCTGGAAGCAGAAGCCGGTCTGCTGGCAGGCCGGACGCCCGTCATAGTCCGCCGAGTTGATCGCCATGCGCCCGGTGTGCACCTGCTCATAGCCAAGCGCCTTGGCGCCCTTCTCGAAGACCTGGAAGTTGTTGTTGCCGGGCAGACCGGCGCGGCCGCCGGTGCGGGTCACGCCCAGCTTGGTCTCGGCCTTGGTGTAATAGTCGTCCATCTCGCGCGGATCGATCGGCCAATCGAGCAGGTTTGCGCCCTGCACCGCGCCATAGGTGGTCTTGGCCTTCCATTCATGGTCCTGAAACCGCAGCGCAGCGCCGGCCCAGTGGGTGGTGGTGCCGCCCACAGCCTTCACTATCCAGGCAGGAAGTCCCGAAAAATCCTTGGCAACGCGCCAGTCGCCTGAGGTCGTGCGCGGATCGGTCCAGGCGAGCTGGCCGAAGCTTTCCCATTCGTCATTGATGTAGTCTTCCGGCAGATAGCGCCCGCCCGCTTCGAGGGCGACCACGGACACGCCTTTCTGAGCTAGTTCGTTGGCTAGTACGCCGCCGCCAGCACCGGTGCCTATGACGACGACGACGCTGTCGTCATTTAAATTAAATGGTGCAGTCATTGCTCACCCCCCCTTAAAGCCAATTGATGTCGTCAAAACCACGGTCGATGTAGCCGCCTTCGGAAAAGCTCTCGCCCTCGTATCCGAAGATCGGCCAAACCGCTTTCTGGTTGTAAAGGCCAGTCACCAGACCGCCGCGGATCTGCTGGAAGAATGGGCTGCTCTCCATCCCACGCAGAAGGTTCACCCGGTCGCGTTCCCAGCCGATATCGATGTAATTTGCATAGCCAATGCCGTGCGCCGCTTCGTTCAGCGCGGCCACTCCGGCCTCGATGCCTTCGGAAGCTTCGGCCACATCATAGCCTTTGACCGCAATGGCATAGAACTTGTCCGGCACCTGGTCATGCGGATAGATATCCCGCGCCATCTGGATCAGCGTTGCCATGGTCTCAGGCTTCAGATGATCGACCGCCAGCGCCCAGTTGGCAGCTTTGGCCTGGGCTGCAACGAAGCTGGTGCCGACAACGAAGCTGGCCCCAAAAAGCGCACTTTGAGAGAGCAGCTGGCGGCGAGTCATTGTTTGCTTGCGAATTGACATGGTTTCCTCCCTGTCAGAGTTAGGTTTACTGGTATCGCCCGGCCCGTTGCAGAACCTCGATTTCATATCCGTCGGGGTCCTGAACGAAGAAAAAACGGGCCAGTGTCTGGCCGTTGCGCTTAAAATCGACGCGCTTGCGGGGAGCGAATCCCGCTGCTTCAAAGCGGGCGTGCTCGGCATCGAGGTCCTCAACACTGAAGGCCAGATGGCCATACCCATTGCCTTGATCGTAGGGTTCGGTTGTGTCCTTGTTGATGGTCAGTTCCAACTCGAAGGAAGCCTCGTCATTGGATAGGTAAACCAGCGTGAAACCGTCGAAGTCGATCCGTTCCGCCACATCCAGGCCGAAGGCCTGGCGGTAAAAGGCGATTGAGCGATCCTCGTCGAGCACGCGGATCATGGAATGGATTGCTTTTGCCATGTCGTCCTCGGCATTTGTAAGAAAGAGGAGGCCCTGCGGCCGGATGGGGGAGGGCATCGGCCGCAGGGGGAGGCTCCGGGGCGGTTTTGTGGCCACCGACACACCGGAGAGCCGGGCGGAGTGTCAGGGAACGATCACGCCGCGTCCGGTAAACTTTCGATCCTTAAAATCGGATATCGCCTGGTTGATGTTGGTGAGGCTGTATTCGGTCTGATGCATCGTCACGAGACCGTCAGCATTCATTTCCATCAGCTCGACAAGCTCGGTGTAGTCGCCCACGAGGCTGCCGCCGATCTTGATTTCGTTGGCCACCAGCTCCAGTGTCGGAACCTCGACGGTGCCGCCATAGCCTACCATGATCAGTTCACCTCCCTGGCGGAGCAGCTTCCAGCAGACATTTTCGGTGCCGTGCTCGCCGACGAAATCAATCGCCACATGCGCGCCGCCACCAGTCAGATCCTTCACCTCGTCGACAAGGTTCGGCCCGCCGTCTAGAACGAAGTCCGCCCCCAACTCTTTAGCGAGCACCTGTGCTGCGGGTTCACGGTCCACCGCGATCACCCGCGCGCCGCAGGAATGCTTGAGCACCTGGAGCGCGATATGGCCGAGCCCGCCTATTCCCAGAAGCAGAACGTAACCGCCCGGGTTGAGAAGTTTCGCAGCCTTCTTGGCGGCGCGATAAGCTGTGATGCCCGCATCGGCCATTGGCGCGACCTCGAGCGGCGTGATGCCGGTGTTGAGCTTTATGACCGAGCTTTCGCTGGTCTTGAAATATTCGGCAAAACCACCGTCCAATCCAAGGCCCGGAAACAGCCCGTGGTCGCAATACATGTCGTGACCATACCGGCAATTCAGGCATATGCCGCAGCTGCGATGCGGGTGGCAGATCACCGCATCACCCGGTTTCACAGAGGTCACTGAACTGCCGACATCCTCAACCCAGCCAGCATTCTCATGGCCCAAAACATAGGGCAGAAGGTTCCCGTGGGTATCCATGATGTCCTTCCAGACACCTTCAATAATATGCAGGTCAGTGCGGCACAGGCCAGCCGCACCGACCTTGACGATCACTTCGTCCGGGGCCGTGATCGTAGGAGGACGAACCTCTTCGATCTTCAGCTCCACGTTCATCTCCGGATCGTATTCGTAGAGTCTCGCTGCTTTCATGGTCTCGTTCCTTCAGTCTGATCGGACCGGCCCGGCCGGTTCCCTGGTTTGCAACAGTGCGCTCAGGCCCGTCCCAGCAGCTCAGCACCGCCGCCACGGGCGGGGCCTTCTGTCGGATCTGCTTCGCCTTCCTCCAGATCGCCCACCAAGGTTTCGGTGGTTAGGATCAGCGTCGCCACCGAGGCTGCGTTGACCAGCGCGCTGGCAGGCACCCGGGCGGGATCGACGATGCCGGCCTCGAACATGTTGCCGAAGGCGCCGGTCGCGGCGTTGTAGCCATGGCCAGCCGGGCCTTCGGTGACCGCTTGGGCCACGCTGGCGATATCGGCACCTGCATTGCGGGCGATACGGCGCAGCGGCTCGGTCAGGATCGAGCGGACCAGTTGGATGCCCTTGGCCACGTCTCCCAGCGCGTCGAGCGTGTCGAGACAGTCGGAGATCTGGGCCAGCGCCGTGCCGCCACCGGCAACCACGCCGTCCTCGGCCGCCGCCTGGACCGCGCATAGCGCGTCCTCGATCAGCTGGATCGTTCGTTTTTGCTCGACTGGGGTGAAACCGCCAGCGTAAATAATGGCGCTGCCGCCGGTCAGCTTGGACAGCCGTTCACGCAGTTTGTCCTTTTCGATATTCGGAGGCGCAACGTCATGCTGGCGCTGCACCTGGTTGCGGCGGGCGGTAATCGCGCCAGGGTCGCCTTCACCGCGCAGGATCGAAGTGCCGGATGCATGTGACCGCACCATCTCGGCCCCGCCCAACTGTTCGCGGGTGACGCTTTCGATCTTCTTGCCGAGGTCGCGGGCCAGCACCTCGCCGCCTGTCAGGATCGCCAGGTCGTCCATCAGCGCTGCGCGCCAGTGGCCGTATTCCGGCGGATGGACGATCAGATATTTCCCGGCGCCGCCGTTTTCCAGAAGCTTTACAACCACCTCGGGGGCGATCTCTTCTGCCACAATCAGCAAGGGGCGGTTCTCGCCATCGGCAATCGAAATTGCATTATCAAGCAGTTCGGGCTTGAGGATCTTCTGATCGGTCAGCAGGATCAGCGGGTTGCGCAGAACAGCTTCCATGTTCTCCCGGTCGGTGACCATGTGGTGCGAGATATAGCCTCGCTCGATGGACATCCCCTCGACCACTTCCATCGTGGTTTCGATGGTCACCCCGAAATCGGCGGAAATCACGCCGTCGCGGCCGACGCGCCGATAGGCCTCGGCGACCAGTTCGCCAAGTTTTGGATCCGTCGAAGACACGCAGGCGACGGCTTCTAGATATTCGGGATGGTCGTCGCAATTCACCGAGGAGGCGTCGATGGCGCTGATCACCCGCGCCACCGCCAGGTCGATGCCCTTGCAAAGATCGACTGGTTTCACGCCATTGTCGGTCAGGTCCACGCCACGCTGGATCAGCGCATTGGCGAGCACGATAGCTGTGGTGGTGCCGTCTCCGGCCACATCATTGGTCTGCATCGAGACCTCGCGCACCACCTGTGCGCCCATGTTCTCGAAGCGGTCATTCAGCTCGATCTCGGATGCGATGCTGACCCCGTCCCGGGTGACCAGCGGGGTGCCCACCGGACGGTCAACCATCGCATTCAGCCCCTTCGGCCCGAGGGTGGGTTCCACTGCCGCGGCAAGCCGCGCGACACCCCGGGCCAGACAGTTGCGGGCGACCTTGCCATGTACCATGAGTTTAGCCATATCTTCCTCCTTCGGCCTGGGGATATTCCCAGGCGTCCTCCCTAAAGTTCGTAAATTTTCCAGCTACTTAACCACGTACGGTGGCATTTTCCCGAGGCGGCACGCGGCCGGCAATAAAGTCGATCAGTGCCGGTCCGTCGGGTCCGATCTCAACCTCTTTGTAGCGAGTTTTCGCGAGTCCCCGGCATAGGGCGCCGTTGAACTCCATGTTGATCCGTGTGCTGCGCAGGCGATTAAGATGCTCGGCCAAAGTTTCGGCTTTGATCTTCTGTCCGTCCCAAGTCGGAAAGCTCAGGTCCCCTGGATTTTCCGCCAGACCTTGCGCCAGGAGCAGCTCCAGATAGCGCGGTTTCTGCCGCAGCTCTTCTTCGCCGGCGAAATCGACCTTTTGAAGCTGACCGAGGGTCATGGACACGATCGCTGCTGCGCTATAGCCCTTTTCCTGAAGCCCCAAAAGCACGGTTTCCTGACGCCGGTCGAAAGCCTTGGCAAGGAACTTTTCTACCACCTCAGTTAAACTGGCGCCGTCACAATACTCGGCAAAGACATCGTTGTAGTTCCGCCCGCTGTTGACCCCTTCATTGACTTTTTCACCGAAGCAATGGTCATTGAGTTGAACAGATGCCTCCACCACCCAGGGCAGCGACAACACTTCTTTGCGGATTCCAAAGGCCATGAGAAATGCGAAATTCGGCGAGCACCAATAAGTAGGGAGCCGAAATTCGACTCTCACATTTTTCGCATCCGTCACCTCGATCGTCTCGACGAAACCCATATCGGTGATGGGTTCGTCAAGCTCTGGGTCTGTCACGGCAGCGAGACATTCCCAGACTTCGAGTTCCAGCTCCGCCTTGAGATTGGCGACCAGCATCAGATCACTCCGCCGCGATTTGGACAGGAGCGCCGGCCAGTTCGGCCTGCTTCTGCGAAACGTCAATATCATAGAGCTTCGCCGCGTTCAGGCCGAGGATCTTCTCCTTAATCTCGTCGGTAAGCTGAACACCGCCGCGCTCGGCCGAAATGTCTTCGGGGATTTGATAATCCCAAAACTTCTCGACCAGCCATTTCGGCGTCCAGATCGCATAGTCGGAGCCAAAGAGGAGCTTGTCCTCGCCCACCCACCAGAGCAGTTCGGCCATGACCTCGCCAAAGTAGCGCGGGCGCGAGTGAATGAAGGGCATCGCCACGGCCAAACCGGCATAGACGTTGGTTTCCTGCGTCGCGATCCAGCAGAAATCATCGAGCCGCGGCAGGCCGCAATGTTCGACGATCCAGTTGAGGTTCTGGAAATCGGTGGCAGCGTAATCGACGTCGTCTACGCTGAAGGCATCCTTCGACAGCGGAATAATCGTCGGACCCTTGTGGACATGGATGTTCTTGATGCCCAGCTTGTCGCAGAGCTCGAAGCACTTGTAGGCCGCGGGATCGTTAAGCGCCCAGCCCTTGCTGTCGCCATTCCATTCGGCGGTGTACATCTTCACGCCGGAGATGTCGTAGGTCTCCTTCATGTAGTGGATGTATTCCAGCGCCTTCTCACCATCGCGCGGATCGAAGCTGCCGTTGACGATAAAGCGCTCGGGGTGGCGCTTGGCCATCTCGTTCGAGCGTTCCAGGCAGCCGAAGCCCTTTTTGTAGAAGTCACTCAGCACCGTGGTCTGGATGATCGCCATGTCGTTGGGGCCGTCGACGAAGAGGTCGCGGTAGATGTCGTCCTCGGAGTATTTCTCGAAACGCGCCTTCTCCCACAGCTCTTCGGGCGGGCTGAGGTTGGTGTGATATGCGTAGAAGCAATCAATGAACTGCTTGCCATGCACATTGGCCTGGTTCTCGGGGCTGCCGTCCCAGAAATGGGTGTGGCCGTCGAGAATGAAGATCTCTTTTCCGTCCTTGGTGGTGTACATGTCGTCCTCCCTTGCGTGGCTTAGGTTTGTCATTGGCTCCGGGGCGCGTGGGGTACGGGGCCCCGGAGCCTGTCATCTGCGGCGCAGAGAACCGATCAGATGTACTCCATCACCTCGTTCATATCGCCGAACAGGATCACGGTATCGTCGTCGATCCGCACCATCCGCCCGTAGTGGGTGGAGGTATTGACCTCGAAGGTCTCGGCGGTCATCTCGCGGCCGAGAAATTCGGTGATCTCGTCCATCTTGAAGATCAGCTTGCCTTCGCCGTCGATGCGGATGGTCGCCGGGTTGTAGGTGACCGTGACATTGGGATCGTTTTCCTCCATGAACTCGGCGATGGCGCGGGCCTCGACGCTGTCGTTCATAGTGACGCCGCACTGGTGCGAAACCTCGCGCGAGGTCAGGTCGATGTCCTTCATTGACTTGAAAATGTTTTGCTTGGTCGCATTGCGCGCTGTGATAGACATGTGTCTTGTCCTTTCAGAAGGTTATTCGAGACCCAGCTCGCTGACGATCCGGTCGAGACGTTCTTTCGAAACGGCCTTGACGTCTTCGAAGGAGACCGGTTTGGAGTGCGGCTGCGACCAGATCGGCTGCAATGCGGCGGCGGCTTTTTCAGCCAGGTCGCCATGCTTGGCGAGCCAGGACTTGAAGAGCTTGCGGTTGTGCGCGCCGTGCTCTTGGTCATGAGCCAGCAGGTAGACCAGGTCGACAGTGTTCGCGAGGTTGCGCTCGTAGTCGGCCTCGGCAGCGGAAATCACCGGCGGGGTGATGAAGTCGTTGTTGGCCGCGGCTGCCTGCATGAAGAAGCCCGAGCGGATCAGCTCGCCCACCATCGGTTCGAAGATGATGTTGATGGCGAAATACTGCTCGAGGTAATCCTCGGAGCCCATGATCGTCTCGATCGCTTCGCGGCAGGGCTGCCAGATCGGATCTTCCAGCCAGGCTTTCTTGCCAAGCTCGTCATCCCAACCGTCGATATCCATGCCGATCTCGGCCAGATAGAGCGTGATGTCCTGCGTCAGCCGCATCTTGTAGGATGAGTTGGTCAACGTCGCGTTGTTGATCATCTGGGTGTAGCCATAGCGCTGCGCCTGCATGAGTGAGGTGCCTAGGCCGAATTCGGCGTGCTTCCACGCCCCCAGATGCTTTTGCAGGATTGTCTGCCACGCCTTGTCGAAGACCTTGTGCGCGCCGGCCTTGCGGGCATTGGCTATCACCGCCTGCACCATGGTCTCGATCTTGGACTGGCGCTGGTAGTGGGTGCGTTCCCATTCCTGGTCCGGCGCCCGGAAGGCGTGCCAGTTCGACGACAGCGCCGCGGTACTGCCCTTCTGGTAGGCGCCGCCGCCCTTGCCGCCCTCGAACTCGATGATCCAGTTCTGGATCAGGTAGCGTTCGGGAGATCGGAAGAGCG
>NZ_JAXMOX010000016.1:0-37570 GCF_034669605.1 Leisingera sp. | reverse complement strand
AATAAGATCGCCAGGATCGCGTGGAAAATGATGATGTCGGGCGAGGCCTGTAAAAACACTGCTGCGCGGCCAGTCGCGTGAAGAAACTGGCCCGCCACGGTGAGCAGGAGAAAGACGCTACCGTGCTGGGCTGATGCGTGAACTTGCAGGGAACCTGAAGATAGTGTGATCGATCGATCCGAGATGTGGGACACCCCGTATGTGTCAATGGCCCGATGTCGCCGCCACCTTGTTTGGAACCCACGTAGCGGAAACCATCTTGGCCGGCGTTCAAGTGCGAGCGCACCAACAGGCCGGACATATGAACGCAAGCGATCCGATCAAAATCATCAAAGAATTCTTGCAGGGAGGGGCCCGTCCACATATGGCACGCCGATGTTGTCGGGGGGCGGTTGCAACATCAAAGCCGCTTGCGTTTCGTACAATGCTTCAAGGTGCTTTTCAGGTCTAGTCTGACAGAAGGTCCAGCCCGCAAGTCGTGTGGCAGGCTGGAGAAGTTGGATGCGACTAGGACGGTCTGACCGCAAACAGCCTGTCTTCGCGCGGCAGCAGGGTGCGCAGCGCCTTCAGGCAGCGGTAGTGGTTGTTGCTGATCAGTGCCTCTGTTGCCTCGGCAATGGAGGCGCGGCTGTCCGGATCGGTAAAGACCTGGCTCAGCTCTTCGATCCGGCGCAGCATTGGCAGGCGCTCTTCTTCGGGATCGGCGTCACCGGACAGGATCAGCTGGGCAGCATAGCACACCCGGCGCACCGGCGTATTGGCTTCTTCCGGATGGATCGCATCGCGCAGCCGCAGGATGTTGGCATCGGGGGTGACAATGGACAGGCGGCTGCGGCGGTCGCCGTTTTCAATCACCGCGCCATTTACAAGGACACGCTCCTTGGGGGCAAGTTTCAGGACAAGTCCGCTCATATTCAGGAAGCTCCGCCACGGAGGCCACGCATAATGGCCGTGTTTATCTCGATTAGGGGGGCTGCTGACGCTTTGTTCCGGAGAACGGCATGACTGTGGGTCAATGAAAAATCAGCCAGCGAGAGAATATTTGCCCTAAGATCTTCTGGAAGTTGATTGTTGCCGTCAGCTACATCTACAGCAAGAACTGACCAAAGCTTGCGGTTTTCGTGCACGGCGGCTGCAAGTTCGTTGAAGCCGGGTTTGCCCTTGCGCGCAGCTGCGAGGAGACGATGGGTTATCTGGGCAAATGCCTTGTATTCAGTATCGCGTGACGTGCGCAACGGCGCAGCATTCTTGGCGTAGGCTTGCCGCGCTATGGAACTGGCGTTCACGTTGGATTCTCCAATTTTGTATTACTTCAGGCTGGTGTCAGGGGCGCATATTCTACGCCCCTGACAGGCTGTATCAGCGGAACAGCTGCTGCAGGGTCTGGGGGGCCGAATTGGCGATCGACAGAGCCTGAACGGCCAGCTGCTGCTGCGTCTGAAGGGCCTTCAGGCGGGCCGAAGCCGCTTCCATGTCCGCGTCAACCATCGAACCGATGCCGGACTTCAGCGAGTCGGTCAGCTTGGAAACGAAGTCGGACTGGGTCTCGATACGGCCGGCCGACGAACCAAAGGCTGCCGCCGCATCGGTTGCGCTCTGGATCAAGCCCTCGATGTCGGCAAGAGCCGAAACTGCCCCGGCTGCTGTCGACACATCGATGTTCGCCAAGTCTGCCAGGCCGCCGCCTGCGGTGCCATCGCTGGCGGTATCGAAGGTACCTGCCATCGCAATGGCCGCGCCAGTGGTGTTGGTGATATCGAGGCTGGCACCGTTTGCTACCACGGAGACGCCGGTAACACCGGCAGCAGTCAGGTCGGCAGTGATCCGGGTTGCCAGAGCCGTGGCGACATCAGCGTTCGTATCACCATCCCGTGCGACATAGGCGATATCACCGGATCCACCGAGGTTGGTGGTGTCGAGGCGGTAGCTTTCTCCAGCCGCCGCGCCCGCAATCGCGAAGCTGATTGTATCATTGTCGTCTGCCGTGGTGGGAGTGCTGGTGCCTCCGGTTGCCGCGACTGTGCCTGCACCCGTTGTACCAAATACCTCAGCCCCTTGCCCGAGGTCCTGCTTTTTCACATCGATGTGCGTCGCAGTGACAGAGCCATCTGCAGCACGATCAAGCGAAGACAGCACCGACATGGTTCCGGACCCAGCAGTATCGTCTATGTTGGACAACAAGTTCAGGCCATTGAACTGTGCAGCGCTGGAAATGGAGCTGATCTGATCCCGCAGGGCCTTAATGTCTTCCTGTAGCTTGTCACGGTCAACATTGTCTTCCTGCGCGGCGATGACCTTCCCTTTGATTTCAATCAGCGCGTCCGCAATGCTCTCTGCGGCGTTTCGTGCAACGGCAACAGTCGAGTCACCCAGCGACAGGCTGCTGGAGATGGCTTCGAAGCCTTTAACGTCCGATTCCATCACTTTCGAGATAGCCCAGACCGAAGAGTTGTCCTGCGCGTTCGCCACTTTCTTACCAGTGGAAATTTCGTTCTGGGTGTCAGTCAGGTTGTTGTTGACCGACTGCAGGGTCTGCAAAGCAACCATTGCGCCGTTGTTGGTCAGAATGCTGGTCATAGCTTTTTCCTTTAGCTGAGGGCGCTTTGGCCCCAATATTAATTGCCCCGGAGGGCGCTGTGTGACGTCCTTCTGACTGTGCGTTCCGCTGTCCGGCTTCCGCGCCACCCTTCATGAGGTGCAAGGCGACATTGGCGCAGAAGTTGCTAAGGGAGTGCTAATGCTGGCATTTGGTTTTCTAGAATTTTCTCCAAATTGCACTCAGGCGCGCTTCTCCAGTTTGCCGCCGCCACGGGCGCTATAACGGGCCCGCTTGCCGGCCTGGTCATAGACATCCAATCCCTTGCGGATGCGGCGGGTCTCTGCCATTCGGGCAGCAACAGTACGTATACCGTCCATGGCACTGTTCAGAAGCTGCTGGTTCCGCGACACCTTGGCCTGCACCTGCTCGAGCGTCTCACGTTCCAGCTCTGACACGGAATTCAGCTTGCCGATGACTTTCTCTTTCCTGGCCAGAAGATCTTCCAGCTTGCCGAGGTCGCCGGCCATCAGCGCCTTGCGCTCGTGGTCCAGAATCTGATCAAGTTCATCAATGAGCTGCTGAGGTTTCGGGTTACTCATCTTGGGTCTCCTTTAATGCGTGATAAAGTGATTCAGCCAAACCGATCCCTCCAGAGCGGGCGATCTGCGTTGCCTGTTCGCGGATCAGAAAACTGGAAAACTGTTCTTCTCCAGCGCCGCCGCCGAAGCCTTCGCTGGCTTCACCGAGCCCTGCGGACTTCAGCATTTCTGCAAGGAAGGAGGCTTCGAGCTCAATTGCGGCCTCGCGCAGGGGGTCGCTGACTGCAGGGCGCACCGGGGTGCCTGGGGGTATGGCCCGAAGCGGGTTTGGCAAAAGATCTGACATGTCCGGTTCTCCGGTTGAAAGTCGAATTCCATCGATTTTTCCAAGACTGCGCAGGAACCGGTTAAAATTGCCGTAACCGCTTTGGGGTAAATCTGTCCGGGTCGAGATAGAATGTCTGGAAAACGATCATGAATATGAACTCGCTTCTTGGAGTGGAAGCCGGCTCTGCCGGTAAGCCACCATCCGCCTCTCCGGATGGCGCTAAGAAATCCAACACTTCCAAAGACTTCTCAGACTTTATGTCTGCTCAATCCGGCCCTGCTGAACCGGTGGAAGAACGGCCATCAGCCGAGAGCGAATCGGCTGAGGCCGAAGTTGACCCCCGGTTGCAGAAAAGTACGGCCGAGGGTGGCAAGCAAAGCCTAAGCTCCCCTCTTGAAGCGGGGCAGGATGCATCTGCACAGAACAGCCGGAATGCTTCCGATGGAAGAATTCAAGATGCACCAGCACAGGACCCTACAAAGGCAGACGCAGGACCTGCCGGTGCGGAAATAGCTTCCGGGATGCAGAATACTGGAGATACGGCCGCAGAACAGGGCGGTGCCGCGGGGGCCAATGATACTTCCCGCCACAGCGCCAGTTCCGAAACCAAAGAGGGGATTGGGACACAGGCTGCTGAGCAGTGGAGCGGACTGCCGGTTGCGGGGGATTCTGGCGCGGATACAGGTGTTAAAACCGAAGCCGCGGCACCTGGCGACGAAACCGACCAGCCAAGCGCCAAGTCCAAAGCGGACCCCAGTGCAAATTCCACTGAACAGGTTGCGGGCGTTAAAGCGGGGGAAGTGGTTCGCCAGGGCCCGGGGGGTGCAGACAACGTGCAAATTTCCGGGAAGGCCGGGCGTTCTGGAAACGCAGAGAAAACGCTGTCTTCGTTACAAGCGCCAGCACAGGCAGCCGCGCCAGGGAACGAAGCCACAGTGCTGCAGGAGGGGGAAACTGAACCCGGCTCCCGCATGGCCGATGCCAGGCTAGCCGGCGATCTGCGCCCGAATCCTGCCCGCGCATCGTCTGAGACTGCCGCTCAAGCGGCCTTGCCAGCCGTTGAAAAGGGGCAGGCGGAACGGACTCAGCCGAGCGACAGCTCTGGTCAAAGCAATATCGGAAAAGCAATCAGCGCGGCGCAATCCAAATCTTCCGAGACTGGTTCAAGTATCCATGCGGCGCTTCAATCTTTTGGCGGAAAATCTGACGGCACAGCAAAGGCGGGCCATCCGGTTTCGCAAGGAGGAAGTCCTGGCATTACAGTCAGCCAGGCTGCTGTTAATTCGCCGGGGCTGAAAAGCGACCAGAGTTCCTTTTCCGTTTTGAACGGAAATGGAATGCAGGTGAAAGCGGAGCCAGCCGCAATTTCGAGCCCTTTGGCGGACCCGTTTAGAGGCAGTGAGACCCGGACGGTTAGATTGCCTGCGGCGCCGCAAATCCTTCAGCCGGCAGCTGCTCAGCTGCAGCCTTTGCCGGCCGGCGGGATGACCGCCGGAAAAACCGCGGCAGAGCTGTTGCCTGTAACCGATGAGGCGCTGGCCGGCCCATTGGGCTTATCCAGCGAGGCACCCGGTTTGACGCAGCTCCTTACCGAAGCCTCGATCGGCACACATGGGGCGCACCGGCCCGAAGCACCGCGCATGATTGCGGCCCAGATGGCCGAGGCCTTTGCAGCCAAAGGCGAGCAGAAGGTTGAGGTGAGTTTGAACCCTCAGGAGTTGGGCAAAGTGAAAATGCGCGTGGTGGCCAGCGAAACGGGAATCACCATAATCATCCAGACGGAACGTCCGGAAACCGGAGATTTGGTGCGCCGGCACATCCATGAACTGGCGGAGGAATTCCGCCGCCTGGGATATGAAGACATCTCCTTTGAATTCAGCGGCGGACAGGCCGGTGCCGGTCGCCCAGACGACGATGCAGACGGCGATTCCGGCCGGTCCGGCGAAACAGCAGAGACGCGCGGTGCTGATGCAACGGATGCCAGCGACGCAGCAACACAAAACCTCCGGCTCGGAGCAGCCGGTGTGGATATGAGGGTCTGATCACATGACAACAGCAGTTACATCGGCAGGCGCCGCCGCAGGGCAATCCAACCCGCTGACGCCATCGTCGGAAAAGGCTTCCGGCCTGACATCCGACTTTGAAACTTTCGTGAAGATGCTGACCGCACAGGCAAAGTATCAGGATCCTCTGGAGCCGATGGACTCGACAGAATATGCGGCACAGCTCGCGCAATTCTCGATGGTCGAGCAACAGACCAAGAGCAACAACCTGCTGGAAGGGCTGCAATCACAGCTTGGCCTGGCCAATATGGCTGCACTTTCAGGCTGGGTCGGTATGGAAGCCCGGGCTGTGGCCCCCGGTTACTTTGATGGCAGCAATCAGATCACTATTTCGCCTAACCCGGCTGCTGCCGCGGATTCTGTGACGCTGGTCGTGCAGAACAAAAACGGCACCGAAGTGCAGCGCATTGCCCTGCCGGTCTCGGCTGAGCCCTATCAGTGGACCGGTCTGGATGATGACGGCACCCCAATTGAGGCGGGGGAATACGCCTTTGTGATCGAAAGCAGGAAAGGTGACGAGCTGCTGCTGCAGGAATATGCCGAAATCTATTTCAAGGTGAACGAAACCCGGATGCAGGGCGGCGAAGTGGGATTGATCACCGAAGGCGGTTCCGTGGTTCTGGCCTCGTCGGTGAACGCGCTTCGTGATCCTGACGCCTGATCCTGAGGTATGCGCAGACGGAAAAACTGTCTAAGAACAGGGCGGCACAACACCGGAGACCGCCCTGCAACCGCTTTCTGATCAGTTCGAACCCCGCTTTTTTGCGCATCTGTCGGCCTTGGGGCTGCATGTGCCTGGTCCCCGGCGGCTGGCTGGCGGGCGGTCCAATCATGTCTGGCGGGCCGGCGCGCTGGTGATCAAGCTTTATTCAGCCGAAGGCGCTAACCCGTTGTTTGCCAATGATCCGGCCCGCGAGGTTGCTGTGCTGACGGCTTTGTCCGGCACCGGTATGGTGCCGCCGCTGGTCCATACCGGTGAGTTTGAAGGCGGGAAGTGGCTGGGCTATGCGCATGTTAACGGCAGTCCCTGGCGGCAGGACACCGGCCATGTAGCGCAGCTGTTGGGGCGATTGCATGATCTGGCGCCCCCTCCGGGCCTGCCTTTTGGCGTGAATGGCAGCGCGGCGCTGGAACAGCAAACCGTTGAAATTCTGAAAAACTGCCGCGATTGCAATCAGCTGGCGGCGCTCCGCCCTCTGGGCCGGGTCCCGCCGCTGCCTCAGCTGGTGCTTATTCATGGCGACCCTGTGCCTGGCAACCTGCTGGCACATGACGGCACGCTGACGCTGATTGATTGGCAATGCCCGCAAATCGGCGACCCGGCAGAGGATCTGTCTTTGTTCCTGTCGCCTGCAATGCAGCTGATGTACCGGGGCGCGCCACTGTCCAAGGCTGAAGAAGACGCCTTTCTGCGAGCCTACCCTGATCCGCGGGTTGCAGGACGGGCATTGGCGCTGAAGCCCTGGTTCCATTGGCGCATGGCAGCCTATTGCCAGTGGCGGGCCGAAAGAGGCGGAGCGCAGGACCTGCAGGCCTTGGAACTGGAACGCGCGGCGCTTCAGTCCATCAGGCCCAGAACCGCATAGGCCGGCGGCATCAGCATCCGGCGGGCGCGGCCCAAAGGAAAACGTGACATTTTCTGCACTATGGGTGAGTAGGGCAGCGTCGGCGCGCCCCCTTGTACAAGATCACTCAGCAGCCGTCCGGCATAACTGCCCATCGCCACACCATTGCCGTGGTAGCACAATCCCGCAAACATGCCGGGGCGCTCCGGCACCGGGCCAATGAAAGGGACAAGGTTGCGCGACAGGCAAACCATGCCTGACCAGAAATGAGTGGCTTCCGCATCATGCCAGGCCGGGAACATCGCCTCAAAGTCCTGCCGCAGCTTACGGCGTATCGCCGCTTCGGCCCGAGGGGAAGCCAGCAGCCCGCCGCGCATTCCGAACAGGAACCTGTTGTCCGGCATCAGCCGGAAATAGTGCAGCAGATTGCGGGTGTCATAGGCCATCTGATGCGAAAACCAGCCCTGCGCGTCAAGTTCCGCTTGGGTCAGCGGCCGGGTTACCATGACGGTGGATTGTGCGGGCATGTAACGCCCGGCGAGCCAGCCCGGCAGGTCCTCCGAGGAATACCCATTGGTCGCGATAATGACTTTGGGTGCGCTTAGAAACCCTTGGTCAGTCTCTATTACATAGCCCCTGGCTGCCTGCTGTACCGACTGCGCCGCGCTGCGTTGGTGCAACCTTGCACCGGCATTCTGCGCGGCCTTGGCAAGCCCGAACAGGTATTTGCGCGGGTTCAGCGCAAAACCTACAGGCGTTGTCAGCGCTGCATGGAAACGGCCATTCAGCCCTTTGCCGGCAAGCTGGTCGCGGGTCAGGAAATCCGGTTCTCCTCCCGCCCGGCGGAGTTTCCCGGCTTCCGCCTGCAGGCGGCGCGCCGCCTTTTCTGTGTGCGCCAACTGGGTTTCGCCATTTGAATGGGTGTCGGCATCAATATCATGGGACTGCAGCAGGCCGCGGACCAGATGCACCGCGGCCTCTTCGCCGGCGTGATATGTATCAGCCGCGGATCTGCCAAAGACCCGCCGCATCGTGCCGCCCGACAGCTTTGAACCGCCCAAACAGCAGAAGCCGCCATTGCGCCCCGACGCGCCCCAACCCGGCGCCTCTGCCTCAAGCACCGCAACGGACAAGCCGCTTTCTGCCAAATGCAGAGCGGCAGACATGCCGGTGAATCCGCCGCCGATGATCGCCACATCGGCAACGGCCTCGCCCTGCAGCACCGGCCAGTCCGGTGCTGCAATGGTCTCGTCCCACCAGCAGTTGATGCGGGGGCCGGGGCCATAGGCGTAGCCGGAGAAGATCCGGCGCATCAGGCCCGCTCCGCAGCCTGTTCCTCGCGCTTCTGGCGGACCATCTGATGCTTGGTCACCAGCGAGGCAGTGATCACCCCCACGGTCACGATCGCGATCATGATTGTCGACAGCGCGTTGATCTCAGGGCTGACGCCCAGGCGCACGGCCGAGAAAATCTTGATCGGCAGGGTGGTTGCCGAGGGGCCGGAGGTGAAGGAGGCGATTACCAGATCATCCAGCGACAGGGTGAAGGCCAAGAGCCAGCCGGAAATCACTGCGGGCGCGATGATCGGCAGGGTCACAAGCCGGAACGCTTCCGCCGGGGAGCAGCCCAAATCCAGCGCAGCTTCCTCCAGCGACCGGTCAAAAGTCACCAAACGTGACGACACCACTACCGAGACATAGCACATCGAGAATGTGGTATGCGCCAGTACGATTGTCAGCACGCCGCGGTCCAGGCCGATCCCGATGAACAGCAAGAGCAGCGACAGGCCGGTGATGACTTCGGGCATCACCAGCGGCGCATAGATCATGCCCGAGAACAGTGTCCGCCCCATGAACCGCCCGCCGCGCACCATCACATAGGCGGCGATGGTGCCCAGCACGGTGGCCATGGTGGAAGAGAAAACCGCCACCTTGATGGTGACCCAGGCAGCGTTCAGGAACGCCTCGTTCTGAAACAGCTCGCCGTACCACTTGGTCGAGAACCCGGCCCAGACGGTGACCAGCTTGCTTTCGTTAAAGCTGAAGATGACCAGGATCACCATCGGGATGTAGAGGAATGCAAAGCCAAGGGTCAGTGATACGGCGTTAAACCAGCTTAGGCGCTTCATTGGCCTGCCTCCTGCTGTTTCTGCTGGTTGCGCTGAAACAGCACAATCGGGATCACAAGCAACAGCAGCAGAACCACCGCCACGGCTGACGCCACCGGCCAGTCGCGGTTGGAGAAGAACTCCTCCCACAGTACCTTGCCGATCATCAGCGTGTCCGATCCGCCCAGGAGCGAGGGAATGACGAATTCGCCCAGCACCGGGATAAAGACCAGAAAGCAGCCGGCAATAATGCCGGTCTTGGACAAGGGAATGGTCACCAGCCAGAACGCCGACAGACGCGAACATCCGAGGTCTTCGGCGGCTTCGATCAACGAGCCGTCCAACCGTTCCAGCGCCGAATAGACCGGCAGGATCATGAAGGGCAGATAAGTGTAGACAATACCGATATAGACGGCGGAGTTGGTATTGAGGATTGTCAGCGGTTCGGAGATCACCCCGGTCCACATAAGGAACTGATTGAGAAACCCTTCGTTCGACAGGATCCCCATCCAAGCATAGACGCGAATCAGAAACGACGTCCAGAACGGCAAGATCACCAGCATCATCAGGGTCGGCCGCCATTCCGCTGGTGCGCGGGCCATGGCATAGGCGATCGGATACCCCGCCAGCAGGGTGAAAAAGGTTGAGATAACCGCGATTTTCAGCGAGCTGAGATAGGCCTTCCAGTACAGGTCATCTTCGGTCAGCCAGATGAAATTTTCAAAATCCAACGCCGCGATCAGGGCGCTGAGACCGGTTTCCGGATCAAATCGCGGTACATAGGGAGGGATCGAAACCGCGTAATCCGACAGGGAGATTTTCAAGACGATGGCAAAAGGCACCAGAAACAGCGCCAGGAGCCAAGCATAAGGAATGGCGATCAGAACAAAGCGGCGCATCAGTCTGCCAGCAGAACGCCTGCCGTGGCGGTCCATGACAGCCAGACAGTGTCTTCCCAGGTAAAGGCGCGGCGGGCGATTCGGCGGGTGTTGGCGGTTTGGGCCTTGATCACCGCGCCGGTCGGCAGTTCCACATGGTAGGTGGAAATATTGCCCAGATAAGCGATGTCCAGGATGCGGCCCTGAACGGCATTGTCCGCCTGTTCGGGTTTTTCGGCGCTGATCGCGACCTTCTCCGGCCGAATTGCCAGCTGACAATTTTGCCCATCGGAAAGAGCATTGGGGGACTGCACGGTCAGCGGCCCATAGCCTTCGTGCCAGGACATCGCGTAGGTGTCGCTGCCAGTGGGCTTGGCAGTGCCTGAGATCAGGTTCACGTCGCCAATGAAATCAGCCACATAGACGGAATTCGGGGTTTCATATATCCGGTCTGGCGTGGCCACCTGGATGATCTTTCCGTGATCCATCACCGCCACGCGGGAGGCGACTGTCATGGCCTCCTCCTGGTCGTGGGTCACGATCACAAAAGTAGTGCCGGTTTTCTCCTGGATGTCCATCAGCTCGAACTGGGTTTCCTGGCGCAGCTTCTTGTCTAGCGCGCCCAGCGGTTCATCCAGCAGCAGCAGTTTCGGATGTTTCGCCAAGGACCGCGCCAGGGCAACCCGCTGCCGCTGGCCGCCGGAGATCTGATGCGGCTTGCGGCGGGCGAATTTTTCCAGCCGGGTCAGCCGCAGCATTTCCTCGACGCGGTCGTTGATGTCATGCTTGGGCATCTTTTCACGCTTCAGGCCAAAGGCGATGTTCTCCCAGACTGACAGATGCGGAAACAGAGCGTAGGACTGGAACATCATGTTCACGGCGCGTTTGTTCGGCGGCACCGGCGCAATATCCTGTCCGGCCAGAAGGATGGTGCCTTCAGACGGGGTTTCAAACCCGGCCAGCATGCGCATCAGCGTGGTCTTGCCGCAGCCCGACGGGCCCAGCAGGGCATAAAACTCTTTTTCGTAGATGCCGATGGACAAATCGTCGATGGCGGTGAACTCGCCATAACGTTTGGTGACGTTCTGAAAGTGGATCAAGGGCTTCGCCTCGGGATCATTCCAAGGTTCGAATACGGAAGCAGTCAAGCCGGGCCTCTTCTGCGAATGCTCGCACGGATGTGTGTGGGGGCGCGCGCCCGGGACCGCCCAGGCGCATTAGGATTTGCGGGGCGCCGGATGCGCCCCGCAAGTCAGGTCCGGCTGGTCAGGTGCCGGATTTGATTTTGGTCCACATGCGGGTGGCTTTGCGCTGTACTTTCGGCGGGTAGCCTTCCTTGATGTACAGGTTCTTAACGGTCTCGGCGCCGGGATAGATTGCCGGATCGCCGATCACATCCTGTTCCAGGAACTCCTGGCTCGCCTTGTTGCCGTTGGCGTAATAGACATAGTTGGATGCCGCCGCCATGTTCTGCGCATCCATAATGAAATTCAGGAACTTGTGCGCGCCTTCCGGGTTTGGCGCGTCAACCGGGATGGCCAGTTGGTCGAACCACATCAGCGCGCCTTCCTTGGGGGCGTTGAACTCAATCTCGACGCCATTGTCCGCCTCGGCCGCACGGTCACGGGCCTGTAGAATGTCGCCGGACCAGCCGAAGGCCACGCAGATATCGCCATTTGCGAGCGCATTGATGTACTCGGAGCTGTGGAACTTGGTGATGTGGGGCCGGACGCCCAATAGCACCGGCTCGGCTTTGGCCACAACGTCCGGGTCCGCGCTGTTGGGATCTTCACCGATGTACTGCAAGGCCGCCGGGATCATTTCGTCCGGTGCGTCCAGGAAATGCACGCCACAGCGGGCCAATTTAGCCATGTTCTCCGGGTTGAAAACCAGTTCCAGCGAGTCGATCGGGGCATCTTCTCCCAGCACTTCCTTGACCTTGCTGACATTCACGCCGATGCCGGTGGTACCCCACATGTAGTTGACTGAATAGGCGTTCCCGGGATCATAACGGGCGGTCCGCTCCTGGATCGCATCCCACAGGTTTCCCGAATTGGGCAGCTTGGAGAAGTCTAGCTGCTGGAAAGCGCCTGCCTGGATCTGGCGCGCCAAGAAGGAGCCGGTGGGTACCACAACATCGTAGCCTGAGCCGCCCGCCAGCATCTTGGTTTCCAGAACCTCGTTACTGTCAAAGACGTCGTAGATCAGGTCGATGCCGGTTTCCTGTTCGAACTTTTCCAGCAGGCTCTCATCAATGTAGTCCGACCAATTGTAGACGCGCACCTCTTCCGCGGATGCGGCAGCGGCCGTGCCAAGGGCAACGACGGCGGTCATGGTCATCGTTTTCAGTGTCATGAATTTCTCCCTGTGCGTGCCGGCTTCCGGGTCCGGCTGTGAAAGGATTTGATCAAGTTTTGCTGCGTTCGGCAATACTCTTTATGTTTTCACTTGGCTCAGGATGGTGCAAGCTGGCCGAAATTGAAGAGGAAAACACCAGGTGGCAGAGACGAATTCACCATCCGCTGCAGTACAGGAAAGTCCGGCAAAACTGCCCGCGCATGAGATCGTTTATCAGACCCTCAGGTCGCAGATTCTGTTCGGCGAACTGGTGCCTGGCCAGGCGGTGACAATTCAGGGCCTGGTGGAGACGCTGGGGGCCGGCATGACACCGGTCCGCGAGGCGATCCGGCGGCTGATCTCGGACGGCGCGCTGATGTTTCAGGGCAACCGCCGCGTTTCAGTGCCCCTGCTGGGGCCGGAGGATTTGGAAGAGCTTATTTTTGCCAGAAAAACAATAGAATGTGAGCTTGCACGGCGGGCAACCATGCGTATCGGCGCGACCCACATAGAGGAACTGGAGGTGATCGACAACGCCTTGGACAAGGCCATCACAACCGGCGATGTGGCCGGTTACCTGGTGCAGAACTACAGCTTCCACACCGCCCTTTATTCCCATGCGGATGCCCCGATCCTCAGCGACATTGCCGACCGGTTGTGGCTGCGCTTCGGTCCGTCGCTGCGGGTGGTGAGCGGGCGGCTTGGAACTCAGAGCTTTCCGGACCGGCACAAAGATATCCTGGAGGCGCTGCGGCGGCAGGACCCGGAAATGGCCGCTTTGGCGATGGATCGGGACGTCTGCCAAGGGATGGAGCATGTGGTCGACGGTCTGAAAGGTGCCTACTGATTCGATTGACACTTCCGAATTTGATCATATTCTGGGGCAAATCAGTCTTTCTCAGGAGCGACTCCCATGACCGTGATCACTAACCACATGCCGACGGCCGAGCTGCAGGCGCTGGACGCAGCCCATCACATGCACCCGTTCACCGCCAATGGCGAGCTGTCGCAGAAGGGGGCGCGCATCATCACCCGCGCCAACGGCGTGCATCTGACCGACAGCGAGGGGAACCGGATTCTTGACGCGATGGCCGGCCTGTGGTGCGTCAACATCGGCTATGGCCGGGATGAGCTGGCCGAGGTGGCCGCACGCCAGATGCGCGAGCTGCCGTACTACAACACCTTTTTCCAGACCACGCACGTTCCGGCCATCGCTCTGGCCGCCAAGATTGCCGAGCTGGCACCGGGCGATCTGAACAATGTGTTTTTTGCCGGTTCCGGCTCCGAGGCCAATGACACCAACATCCGCATGGTGCGCCATTACTGGGCGCTGAAAGGCAAGCCCGGCAAATCTGTCATCATCAGCCGGAAAAACGCCTATCACGGCTCCTCGGTTGGCAGCGGCTCCTTGGGCGGGATGAGCGGAATGCACGCCCAGGGCGGATTGCCGATCCCGGACGTCCACCACATCAACCAGCCGCATTGGTGGGCCGAAGGCGGCGACATGCCGCCGGAGGAATTCGGTCTCCAGCGTGCGCGCGAGTTGGAAGAGGCAATCCTGGACTTGGGCGAAGACCGCGTTGCCGCCTTTATTGCGGAGCCGGTGCAGGGGGCGGGCGGGGTGATTGTGCCGCCGGACAGCTACTGGCCGGAAATCCAGCGTATTTGCGACAAGTATGAAATCCTGCTGATTGCTGATGAAGTCATCTGCGGGTTCGGGCGCACCGGCAACTGGTTTGGCAGCGAGACCCTGAACATCCGTCCTGACATCATGACCATCGCCAAGGGGCTCAGCTCGGGCTATGCGCCAATCGGCGGCTCGATTGTCAGCGACGAGGTCGCTTCGGTGATTGCCGGGGATGAATTCAACCACGGCTACACCTATTCCGGCCATCCGGTGGCGGCGGCTGTGGCGCTGGAGAACCTGCGCATCATGGAGGAGGAGAACATTCTCGGCCATGTGCGCGATGTCGCCGCGCCATACCTGAAAGAAAAATGGGAAGCGCTGGCGGATCATCCGCTGGTGGGAGAGGCCCGGATCGCCGGCATGATGGGATCTATTGCACTGACCCCGAACAAGGAGACCCGCGCGGTCTTTGCCGCAGAGGCGGGCACGGTCGGCTATATCTGCCGTGAGCGTTGCTTTGCCAACAACCTGGTGATGCGTCATGTCGGGGACCGGATGATCATTTCGCCGCCGCTTGTGATCACTCCTGCTGAAATCGACGTGATGATCGAACGTGCCTCCAAATCCTTGGATGAGTGTTATGCCGAGCTGAAGAAGCAAGACTTGTTGCACAGCGTCTGATTCTTCTCCCGGGCAGCGCAACAGTGCTGTCCTCGTCAGCGTTTCATCCCGGCCCGGCAACATTGTTGCCGGGCTGTTTTTTTCGGTAAGGAGGATAAAAAGGTCGTTTTCAGGATGGCGCCTTGCAAGGCGCGTCGCATGACGTCCGTGTTGCGTCGCAAAAAGTCCGATGCCGCCTGCCGGAACGGGTCTAGGCTTCCCTGAGGATGCTCATTTCCTCTTAGGGAGCAGCTGAAGCAGGAACTTCGCACTCTCGCCATGGAAAGAATATTTTTTCATACCTAGCGTTTGATGGCTTTGGTGTGTTTAACTTCGAATAAGCGCAGAGAAAATCTGCCAGAATGACAAAACTACGGGGAGCCTGCTTTGGCTGATGCGTCAAACGTCGATGCGTTCGTTGAATTCGAACGCGTCCAAAAAAGCTATGATGGCGAAAATCTCGTTGTCAAAGACCTCAACCTCACTATGCCCAAGGGCGAGTTTCTGACCATGCTCGGCCCGTCCGGTTCGGGCAAGACGACCTGCCTGATGATGCTGGCAGGATTTGAAACCGCCACCCATGGCGATATACGCCTTGGCGGAACGTCGATCAACAACATACCGCCGCACAAGCGCGGCATCGGCATGGTGTTCCAGAACTATGCGCTGTTTCCGCATATGACGATTGCGGAAAACCTGTCGTTCCCGCTGGAAGTCCGAAAAATGGGCAAGTCCGAGCGCGAAGCCAAGGTGAAACGGGCGCTTGACATGGTTGAAATGGGCGCCTTTGGCGGCCGCCGCCCGTCGCAGTTGTCTGGCGGCCAGCAGCAGCGGGTCGCCCTGGCCCGCGCGTTGGTTTTTGAACCGGAACTGGTTCTGATGGACGAACCGCTGGGCGCGCTTGATAAGCAGCTGCGCGAAAAGATGCAGTTCGAAATCACCCATCTGGCGCACAGCTTGGGGATTACTGTGGTCTATGTGACCCACGACCAGACCGAAGCGCTGACAATGTCGGACCGTGTCGCTGTGTTTGACGATGGCCGGATCCAGCAGATTGCACCGCCGGACCAGCTGTATGAAAGCCCGGACAACAGCTTTGTTGCCCAGTTCATCGGTGAAAACAACACGCTGGAAGGCACTGTCAAGGAAATCAACAACGGTATCGCCTTGGTGCAGCTTGACGATGGCGGACTGATTGATTGCAAGCCGGTCAACGTGTCCCGCCCCGGCGAGCGCACCCGTGTGTCGATCCGCCCCGAACGGGTGGAATACAACAAGGAACGCCTGCAGAAAGGTGTTCATACGCTTAAGGCGGAAGTTCTGGAGTTCATCTATATGGGCGACATCTTCCGCACCCGTCTGCGGGTGGCCGGCAATGATGAGTTCATCATCAAAACCCGGAATGCCCCGGACCAAGCCCGTCTTCAGCCCGGTCAGCAGATTGAAATCGGCTGGCTGCCGGAAGACTGCCGCGCGCTGGACGCCTGATCCGCACGCGCAAAACCCCCGGCGGACGAATGACCGGGGGGGATTCTCACGTCTGTGAATTTCAACAAGGAGAGACTCTCTATGAAAATCAGCAAACTGTCTGCACTGGCGGTGACCACTGCGCTTTGCGCCCCTTCGGCCTTTGCCGAAGAAATGGCCAATGAGCTGACACTGGTATCCTGGGGCGGTGCCTATCAGGCCAGCCAGCAGAAAGCCTATGTGGAACCCTATCTGGCCCAAAATCCCGGCGTTAAGGTGATCTGGGACGAAAGCTCTGCTGAGGCTGTGGCCAAGATCCGCGCCATGAACGAAGCCGGCAATGTGACCTGGGACCTGGTGGACGCAGTGGCCTCCGACTCGATGCGCTTGTGCGACGAAGGCCTGGCCGAAGAAATCAACCATGACGAAGATCTGGCTGCCGCGCCCGATGGCACCCCGGCCTCCGAAGACTTCGGCGATCTGATCGTCAGCGACTGCTTTGTGCCGCAGATCGTCTATTCGACCACATTCGGCTACCGCACCGATTTGATCGACAAGCCGGAAACAGTCTGCGCAATCTTCGATACTGAAAAGTATCCGGGCAAGCGCTCGCTGCAGAAACGCCCGATCGACAACTTGGAATGGGCGCTCTATTGCGACGGCGTGGCCAAGGATGAAATCTACGATGTTCTCGGCACCGACGAAGGTGTGGAGCGTGCGCTGGCCAAACTGGGCAGCATCAAGGATCAGGTCGTCTGGTGGACTGCCGGTGCGGAAACCCCGCAGCTGCTGGCGGACGGCGAAGTGGTGATGGGCTCGACCTACAACGGCCGTCTGTTCTCGGCAATTGCCGAACAGGACCAGCCGATCGGTATGCTCTGGGACATGCAGTCCTTTGATCTGGATGGCTGGGTTGTTCCGGCCGGTCTGCCTGCAGACCGCAAGGCGCGCGTGATGGACTTCCTGAAGTTTGCGACCGACACCCAGCGTTTGGCTGATCAGGCCGCTTACATCTCCTATGGTCCGGCCCGAGCATCCTCGGCACCGTTGGTTGGCAAGCACGCCGAACTGGGCATCGATATGGCCCCGCATATGCCGACTGACCCGGCAAATGCAGGCAACGTGCATATCTATGACTACGAATGGTGGGCAGACAACCGCGATGACCTGAACGCAAAGTTCCAGGCATGGCTGGCAAAGTAATCTGACCGACACCTGATGCTGCGGGGGGCCTGACTTGACCGGGCCCCCTGCCCACAAAAAAATAAGACCCGACGGGAACCCAATGAGTGATATTACCCAATCCGGCCCGGTGCTGGCCGCCGACGGCAGGCCGCTGAAGCGCAGCTTGGCGCGTGCTCTGCGCATGCAGAAGCTGCGCGCACTGCTGCTGATCGCGCCGCTGTTGCTGTTCATCCTTGTGACCTTCATCCTCCCGGTGGCGGACATGCTGTTCCGGTCGGTAGAGAACCGGATTGTCCAGGATACATTACCCCGCACGGTTGAGGTACTGGCTGACTGGGATCCTGCATCGGGTCAACTGCCGGAGGAGGCTGCTTTTGCCGCTCTGGCCGCCGACCTTAAGGACGCGGCTAATGTGAAGACCCACACCAAAGTTGCCAAGCGTCTGAACTATGAAAACCCGGGCCTCTCTTCTGTGTTCCGCAAGTCCGGCCGCAAGGTCAAGAATTGGGATATCGCAAACGACGGCCCCTTCCGCGAAAAACTGATCGATCTCAACGACGGCTGGGGCGATGTCGAGCTTTGGCGGACGATCAAGACTTATTCCAGCAGCTTCACGTCCGGCTACTTCCTGAACGCCGTCGATATGCGGCTGGGGGCTGATGGCCCCGAGATCCGGCCAGAAAATGAACGGATCTACAATACCATGCTGATCCGGACCATGCGGATGTCCCTGATCATCACCTTCAGCTGCATCCTTTTGGGGTATCCGGTTGCCTGGATCCTGGCGAACCTGCCGGCACGAAAGGCAAACCTGCTGATGATCCTGGTGCTGCTGCCGTTCTGGACATCGCTTCTGGTGCGGACCTCTGCGTGGAAAATTCTGCTGCAGCAGCAGGGGGTTATCAACGATACGCTGGTCTGGATCGGGCTTGTGGATGACGCCAACCGATTGGTTCTCATCAACAACGAGCTGGGCACCATCATTGCGATGACCCATATCCTGTTGCCCTTCATGATCCTGCCAATGTACTCGGTGATGCAGACCATCAACCCGTCATATCTCCGCGCCGCCAAATCCTTGGGGGCCACCGACTGGACGGCGTTCTGGCGCGTCTACTTTCCGCAAACCGTGCCGGGAATCGGCGCCGGGTCGATCCTCGTCTTCATTCTGGCTGTCGGCTACTACATCACCCCGGCCCTGGTTGGCGGCACCAAGGGCACCTTTATCTCGAACCTAATCGCTTACCACATCTCGACTTCGGGCAACTGGGGTTTGGGCGCGGCACTGGGCGCAATCCTTCTGGCGGTGGTTCTGTCCCTTTACTGGGTCTACGACAAGGTCGTCGGCATCGACAACGTGAAGCTGGGGTAACGGACATGAGCGCACTTCCTCCTTATGCAACCACCGGCCAGCGTGCTTGGTACTATTCCTTCCGGGTCATCTGCGGACTGGTGTTCTTCTTCCTGATCGCGCCGATCGTGGTGATCATCCCGCTCAGCTTCAACGCGCAGGACTTCTTCACCTTCACGCCTGAAATGCTGCGGCTGGATCCCGAAGGCTACTCGCTGAAGCACTACCGCGACTTCTTCAGCAATGACTCCTGGCAGTCCGCGATGTGGAACTCGCTGAAGATCGCGCCGATGGCGACCATCGTCTCGGTGACCTTCGGGACATTGGCAGCGATCGGCCTCAGCCAGCCGCATGTCCCCTTCCGCCGGGCGATCATGGCGATTCTGATCTCGCCTATGATTGTGCCGCTGATCATCTCTGCAGCGGGCATGTACTTCTTCTACAGCCGTATTGGCCTTCAGGGCACATACTTCGGCGTGGTGCTGGCACATGCGGCGCTGGGTATCCCTTTCGTGATCATCACGGTGACAGCAACCCTGGTCGGTTTCGACCGGTCGCTCACCCGGGCTGCGGCCAACATGGGCGCGGATCCGGTCACCACCTTCTTCAGGGTGCAGATGCCGCTGATCCTGCCCGGGGTGATTTCAGGCGGCTTGTTTGCCTTCATCACCTCTTTTGACGAGGTCGTCGTAGTGCTCTTTGTTGGTTCTGCCGGTCAGAAGACATTGCCCTGGCAAATGTTCATCGGTTTGCGGGAGCAGATTTCGCCAACCATTCTGGCTGTGGCGACGCTGCTGGTGGCGATCTCCATCATGCTGCTGGCTACGGTAGAAATGCTGCGCCGCCGCTCCGAGCGTTTGCGCGGCATGTCGCCCAGCTGATCAATCCTTAGAAAACTCTATAAAAAAGGCCCCGATCCGGGGCCTTTTTTCATACCGGAAATACCCCAGAGTTGATTTGGCTGTAAGGCCAAAGCGGGGCGGCCGCCTCAAGACGTTGTCACCGCAGCTTTTGCAACAGCTGCAGGGACGCATAGCCGTCCGGCGTCAATCCTTTGGCAACCTGAAAGGCGCGCACAGCGCCGATGGTCTTTGGTCCGATTTTGCCATCGATGCCATCAGTGTCGAAACCCGCCCGGGTCAGCCGCTGCTGCATTTCTTCCCGCTCGGACAGGGTCAGTGCCCGGTCGCCGCGCGGCCAGTTGCCCTGGATCGGAGTGCCGCCCTTGATCCGGTCCGCCAGATGACCGACACCGATCACATAGGCATCTGCCGTGTTGTAGCGTTCCAGAACGGCGAAATTTTCAAAGATCATAAAGGCAGCCCCGGCACTGCCGGCGGGCAGCAGGATCGCTGCGGGACCGTGACCTGCCACCGGGCGCCCGTCCAGTCCTTTGACGCCAAGCGCGGCCCACTCCGAAGGCGGCTTCTCGATTTCCCGATCTGCCAGCGTGTAGTCAAATCCTTCAGGCAGGGAGACTTCCAAGCCCCAAGGCTGCCCTTTCACCCAGCCGAATTTATTAAGATAAGCCGCAGTTGAGGCCAGCGCATCAGCCGGGTTGTCCGACCAGATATCTCGCTTGCCATCGCCGGTGAAATCCACGGCGTAGTCCAGATACGACGTCGGGATGAACTGGGTGTGCCCCATGGCGCCGGCCCAGCTGCCGGTCATCTTGCGGGCGGCGACATCGCCGGCCTGCAGGATCTTCAGCGCAGCGACCAGCTGGCCCTCGAAAAATGCCCCGCGCCGGCCGTCAAAGGCCAGCGTCGCCAGGGACCGAACCACATCCATCTTGCCACGGAACGTGCCATAGCTGCTTTCCAGCCCCCAGATCGCCACAACGATCTCTTTTTCGACACCATATGCCGCTTCGATCTGATCCAGCCGGGCACGCTGCGCCTGCAGCGCCGCCTTGCCGTTTTTAACCCGCAGGTCCGAGGCGGCACTGTCCAGGTAGTCCCAGATCGTCTTGGTGAACTCCGACTGGTTGCGGTCGCGGCGGATCACCTCAGCATCATAGCTGACCCCGGAAAATGCGCTGTCCAGCACCGGCGCGCTGACCCCCTGCGCAATTGCCCGGTTACGGAACGCCATGATCCAGCCTTGGAAGTTCAGGTCCGCAGCGGCAAGTTCCGGCTTCAGGGGTTTATAATCCGCTGGCCTTGCCGCAGGTCTCTGGGCAGTGGCCGCAGCCAATTGAATGCCTTCCCCTTGCCCCCCATCCTCGAAAAGCCCGGGACGCTGGGCGGGTCTCAGGGAACTGTCCGGTGCGGCCTCTGCCGCCATTGCGCCGCCTGCTACCAGGGACGCTGCAACCCATCTGCGCATGATGCACCTCATTATCACTGCTCCCCGCCAGTCTAACCGAGGTGCGGTTCTGGTAAAGAGGTCAGTCCTTGCATGTGCGGCGGGCCGCTTGCCGGTGTTCGTGGCGGAACTGCTCCAGCGCGTCCCGCAGCATCGGCACCCTCTGCGGACGGAAGCTTTGCCCTGTGATCTGCAGCTCTTGCATCCGGTCCAGCCGGAACACACGGATGGCTTCACGCAGGCAGCACCAGGCAATCAGCACAGTCGAGCGGTCGAAATAAACCACACTCAGCGGTTTCACCTGCCGCTCGGTCGCCGCGCCGTGCCCGTCAGTATACCCAAAGCGTACCTCCACCTCGTCCCAGGTGGCCTGGCGTAACTCCTGTGCCGAAATCGCGGGCGGGATAGGCCGGTCAAACCGGTAGGGTGCCAGCACCGCGTGGCGCAACCGGTGCGCCTGCCGCGACGGTAGCCGCGCCTGCAGCTTGCGCAGCGCTTCCGAGGCCGCTTTGGCCAGCTCGGGATCGCCGATCTGCTCGACTTCGCGCAGGCCCAGCACCAGCGCCTCCAGTTCCGTATCGCGAAACCCCATCGGCGGCAGGGCGTTGTCCTCGATCAGGGTGAACCCATAGCCCGCGGCGCCATCAATTACCGCGCCCATTTCGCGCAGGGTGGCAATGTCACGGTGGATGCTGCGGGCGGATATCCCCAGTTCCTCGCCCAGCCGCGCCGCGGTATGCGGGCCGGGGCCCAGGCGCAGGGCCTGCATCAGCTGAAAGAGTCGGTGGGTTCGGGACATGTCTGATCATTCTATGACTTAATGACAATTTCTGTCATTAGTAAGGTTTAGAGAAGGGCCGATTAAACGCAACGAACAGGATTTCTGCAATGCTTTCCCTCCTCACATTCCCCACCGGCTTCGGTTTGTTCAGCATCAGCCCCTTCTGCATTAAGTCCGCGATGATGCTGGAGCTGTCTGGCCAGCCATGGCAGCGCAGCGACCTTCTCGATCCCACCGGAATGCCGCACCGGAAACTGCCGGTACTGGAAACCCCGGAAGGCCAAATTTCCGACAGCGACGGCATCCGCGACTGGCTGGAGGCGCAGGGTGCCGATTTTGACACAGGGCTGGATGCGGCGTCCCGCGCCCAGGCGCGCGCTTGGGTCCGGCTGGCAGAATATCATCTGGGCCTGCACTTGCTGCAAATGCGCTGGAACGACGACACAGTCTGGCCGGAAGTGCGTGATCAGATCTTCCAGCCGGTTCCCGGCCCCATGCGGGAAGAGATCAGCGCCCCGGTCAGAAAAGAAATCCAGGACGGGCTGCACTGGCAAGGCGTCGCCCGGTTTAACAATGCAGAGCGGTTGCGCCGACTGGAACAGGATCTGAAGGCCATCGCCGCGCTTGCCGCCGAACGCGGATTTCTGATGGGTGGCAAGATCTCCTCGGCAGATTTAAGCGTAGCGCCGTTTCTGATCTCCATGCTGCACACCTCTGAGGCTTCGGCGGTCAGCAATCACTTGCGAGACGACAAGGTTCTGTGCGCTTATTTAAGCCGTGTATTCGAAACGGTGCCCTTGCCATGAAACCTGCCTGTTCCCCCGCAGAGATCGAGGCCGCCTTTGCGGTCCCTGACCCGCTTGCGCGGGAAGGGCTGCTGCGGCTCCGGCAGCTGATAGTCAAAACCGCCTCCGAGACACCAGAAGCCGGGCGGGTGGAGGAAGTTCTACGCTGGGGGCAGCCATCCTACATAACGCCAGAAACCAAGACGGGTTCCACCATCAGGCTTGGGGTTCCGAAGGACGCGCGTTTCGCGCTGTTTGTGCATTGCCAAAGCCGGCTGATCCCGGAGTTCGCCGCGGCCTTCCCGGCCTGGGACCGGTTTGAGGGCACCCGTGCAGTTCTGTTCAATGATCCCGCCGAGGTCGAACCCATTCGTCATGGCTGGCTGATCAAGCGCGCCTTGACGTACCGTATCCGGCCGCCGCTGAAGATGCCGGCCTGACAAAATGCCGGGCTGTCCCCGCGGGGACAGCTGCTTAATCCCGCCGCTTGCGCTCTACCTTGCGTCTGACTTTGGCAGCCTTGTGCTTGGACTTTGCAGCTTTGCGCTTCACGGTCCGGCCTGCCGGGCTGCGCCGTCCGCCTTTGCGGGATCCGCCGCCCTTGGGCAGTTCCAGGTTTTCAATTGCAAGCAATTCCAGCTCCAGCCCGCCGGTCACCGGTGCTGCCTGAACCAGCCGCACGGTCACCCGCTGGCCGATGGCCAGGGTCATGCCGGTGTCTGCCCCCATCAGCGTGCCGGCCTGGGCGTCGAAATGGAAGAACTCCCGCCCGATCGAGCGGACAGGAACCAGCCCGTCGGCGCCGGTCTCGTCCAGTTTCACAAAGGCCCCGAACCGGGCAATGCCGCTGATCCGCCCCTCGAATTCATTGCCCACGCGTTCACTGAGGTATGAGGCCAAATAGCGGTCCGTGGTGTCGCGTTCCGCTATCATCGATCGCCGCTCGGTGTCGGAGATATGAGTGGCGGTCTCCTCCAGCCGTTCGATCTGGGCTGCATCCAGCCCATCGTCGCCCCAACCGTGCGAGGAGATGAGGGAACGGTGAACAATCAGGTCCGCATAGCGCCGGATCGGCGAGGTAAAATGCGCGTAGTTCTTGAGTGCCAGACCGAAATGGCCAAAGTTCTCCGGGTTGTAATAGGCCTGCTGCATCGACCGCAGGGTGGAGATATTGATCAGCTCCGCCTCATCGGTTCCCGCCGCGTGGTTCAGCAGCGCGTTCAGATGCCGGGTCTGCAGCACTTGGCCCTTGGCCAGGTTCAATCCCGCCGCGCGGGCGGTTTCGCGCAGTGCTTCCAGCTTCTCCTGCGCCGGTTCCTCATGCACCCGGAACAACAGCGGCGAGCGCTTTTTGATCAGCGTTTCCGCCGCGGCGACATTGGCAAGGATCATAAACTCCTCGATCAGCTTGTGCGCATCCAGCCGGTCGCGGAAGGCAACCGAAGTTACACTACCAGCGTCATCCAGTATGATTTTGCGTTCCGGCAGCTCCAGGTCCAGCGGCTCACGCACGGCTCTTGCCCTTTTTAGAGCCGCGTATGCCGCAAAAAGCGGCTTGATCACATCTTCCAGAAATGGCGTGGTCTTCTCGTTTGCATCGCCGTCCTGCGCGTCTTGCACCTCGGCGTAATGCAGCGAGGCGGCAGAGCGCATCAGCCCGCGCACAAACCGGTGCCCGATCTTGTTGCCTTCGGCGTCCACCTGCATACGCACCGCGATACAGGCACGCGGCACCCCTTCGTGCAGTGAACAGAGATCGCCTGACAGCCGGTCCGGCAGCATCGGCACAACCCGGTCGGGAAAATAGCTGGAGTTGCCGCGTTTGCGGGCTTCGCGGTCCAGTGCAGAGCCGGGGCGCACATAGGCGGCCACATCGGCAATCGCCACCCAAATCACATGGCCGCCCGGGTTCTTCGGGTCGTCGTCGGAATGGGCATAGCAGGCGTCGTCGTGGTCGCGCGCATCCGCCGGGTCGATGGTGACCAGGGGCAGCTCGCGCAGGTCTTCGCGGCCCTTGAGACCCATCGGCTTGGCGGCATCCGCCTCGGTCATGACCGGATCGGGGAAATGGTCAGGGATACCATGCTGGTGAATGGCAATCAGCGACACCGCCTTAGGTGCTGCCGGGTCGCCCAGCCGCTCCACGATCCGCGCCCGCGGTAACCCCATGCGGCCCTTGGGACCAGCCTGTTCGGCTTCGACCAGCTCGCCGTCTTTGGCGCCGTTTATGGCGTCCGGTGCCACCATCCATTCGCTGGACGCGGCCTTGTCGATCGGCACGATCCGCCCGCCTTCGGAGCCTGCGCGGAAGATGCCCAGCACCCGTCTCGGGTTGCTGCCGATGCGGCGGATCAGCCGGGCTTCGTAGTTGTGGTCCTGATCCGGAACCTGCTGCAGCTTTACCAGGATCTTGTCGCCTTCACCCAAGGCCGGATCCGAGGCGCGGGGGAGGATCAGGATGACTGGCTCCACGCCCTCGCCATGCCACTCCAGCGGGCGTCCGTAGAGATCGCCATCAGCGTCCGGTGCCTTGACCTGCAGCACGGTCACAGGCGGCAGCTGGTCCGGGTCGCGGTAGGTCTTCTTGCGCTTATGCAAGTGGCCCTCGGCCTCCAGCTCCTTGAGGATGCGCTTGAGGTCGATGCGGTCGGCGCCCTTAATGCCAAAGGCCTTGGCGATGTCGCGCTTGGAGGTATGGGTCGGGTTGGCGGAGATCCAGTCGAGGATTTCGGCCTTGGAGGGAATACGGCTCATGTCTTCCGCCCTAGCACGGCGGGCGGGCGGCGTCATGGTGAAAAGCGTGCCGTCAGCGCTGCGGCAGATCCGCGGCCGTGTCGACGTCACGCAGGGTATCGGTCAGCGCGATGCGCCAGCCGGGCAGGGTTTGCAACGTGTCCGCCAGCGCGTGTTCGCTGGACCAGCGGGTGTATTCGAACAGTCTGTGCGGCAGTCGGGCCGGGTGTTTTGCACCAACCAGCCAATAGCCGCCGTCGTCCGCGGGGCCAAAGGCGGCGTCATGCCCGCCAAGGGCGGTGAAGGCCCGGGCGATGTGGGCGCGGGTGATGCCAGGGATGTCGGCGCCGATCAGGCAGGCAGGGCCGGGGGCAGATTGCAGCATCCGCTTCATCCGCTGACCCAGGTCGCCGCCGCCTTGCGGCAAGCGGGGCAGATCAGCAGGCCAGACCTTTGAATTCACCGCGATGTCGGGAGCTGCCGCCAGCACAATCCGCCAGCGCGGATCGCGCAATCGCCGCATCAGCCGGGCGGATTGGTGGCGGAACCACCAGGTTGCCGGGATCACGCCGATGTCCCGGGCCAGCCGGGTTTTCACCCGGCCAGGGCGCGGCTCCTTAACCATGATGATCAGGGTGCGTTTCACGTGAAATCAAGCACCATGTCCCGGTGATCGATGCCGGCATCGTCATAGACCGGACCGAAGGCGGTGAAGCCAAGCTTTTCGTAAAACCCGATGGCATGGAGCTGCGCGCCCAGTTTGGCTTTGGCAGTGCGGGGGCGGGCCTGAGCCGTTTCAACCGCCGCCTCGATCAGCTTGGCACCGAGGCCGGTGCCGCGGGTGGACGGCAGCACGCAGACCCGGCCGATCTTGGCAGTGTCACCGTTGAAGACAATCCGCGCGGCTCCGACGGGGGTGCCGTCCTGAACCGCCAGCAGATGCGTCGCAGCGTCATCCAGCGCGTCCTGTTCCATGTCCGCCGGCACGCCTTGCTCCACCACGAACACCTGGTGGCGCAGGGAAAAGCAGGTTTCAAGATCGTCCGTGACAGCGATGTTCAGGTTCATGCAAAATAATCCTGCAGGATCCGGGTGTAGATAGATTTCAGCTGGTGGATCTGGGCCACTTCCACCCGTTCATCCACCTGATGCATGGTCTTGCCGACCAGGCCGAATTCCACCACCGGGCAGTGGTTCTTGACGAAGCGCGCATCGGAGGTGCCGCCGGTTGTCGACAGTTCGGGTTTGCGGCCGGTTTCCGCCTCGACCGATGCTGAAACCAGATCTGACAGCGCACCTGGCGGGGTGATAAAGCTTTCGCCGGAGACCTGCACATCGATTCCGATTTCAACGCCGAACTCCGCCGCCACTTTGCCAGCCTCGCCTTGCAGCCACTCTGTCAGGCTGACGCCGCTGTGAGAGTCATTGAAACGGATGTTGACGGTTGAGGCCGCCTGCGCCGGGATCACGTTGGTGGCCGGGTTGCCGGTGTCAATGGTCACGACCGCCAGCGTCGAGGCATCAAAATGATCGGTGCCCTGGTCCAGTTCATGGCTGGCCAGCCGATCCATCAGCCGCACCATCGCGTTCAGCGGGTTATTGGCGCGGTGCGGGTAGGCCGAATGCCCCTGCACACCAGTCACCGTGAACCAGGCGGTCAGTGAACCGCGGCGGCCGATCTTGATCATTTCCCCCATCTCGTCGGGACAAGTAGGTTCACCCACCAGGCAGACGGACATCTGTTCGCCCGTGCGCTCCATGTAGTCCAGCAGCGCGGTGGTTCCGTCCACAGCATCGCCTTCCTCGTCGCCGGTGATGGTCAGGATGATGGCGCCGTCCGGGGGGGTGACCTTCACAAAATCAATGGCGGCGGCGGCGAAGGCGGCGACCCCCGATTTCATGTCGGTGGATCCGCGCCCGTACATAAACCCGTCTTTTTCTTCGGCGCCGAAAGGCGGCACGGTCCAGGCGGCCTCATCCCCTAGCGGCACCACATCAGTATGGCCGTTGAAGCCGAAGGTTTTGGCGTGGCCTTTGGCGCCCCATCGGGCAAACAGGTTGCTGACATCGCCGCGGTCTGTCCGGGTGCACTGAAAACCAGCCTCGCTCAGCAGTTTCTCCAACAGCACCAGTGCGCCGCCTTCTTCGGGCGTCACTGACGGGCAGCGGATCAGATCGGCGGTCAGGCGGGCGGGATCGGTTTGCGGCATGGGCGGGTTCCTCACTTTCCGGTTGGCACAGGCCTAGCGCGGATCGGGGCGCGGTGCAATTCACAGAGCCATCAGAAAATGTGGCGCAAAAGCAGCGGTTTCACGGGTGACCGCGCGCACACCCAGCGACACCGGCGTGATCCTGTCTACCGGGCGGGCCGGTCACTTCACCCGCTCCGGTGGCGCCCCCAACCGTTCTACTCAGATGTCGACCGACACGTCCGGCGAAAACAACACTGCTGGCTTCAATGCAGCTGCCGTCAAGAGGTGCCTTTGCGCCGGTGCGCCTCAGGGCACCGCTCTGCCGGGCGCGTCAGACACGCCGCTGATCACTTGCTTTCAGGCGGTGCTGCCGCATCATGAGCCGCCGCTGGCAGTCGGTACCCTGCCCGAGCACCGGCAGCCGAGATTCCCGGTGCTGCGGGCCTTGGAGGCCGCGATGCCGGCCGAACAGCGGACGGCCCGAAACAGCTCCAGCTTCGACTCCGGCCTTTCCCGCCAAGGCGCTTGCGTGAAAAAGGGTAACCGCATAAGGACGTTAAAACTGTCCCAGAGGCCTGACCCGAGCGTTCCCGTGCTGTATCTCCGCCTGACAACCGCCGCTCTGTTCCTGATTTGGGGGCAATTGCTGTCTGCGCAGGTGCTGACGGTCAACACGGTCACCCGGCCGCCGTTTTCGATGGTAGAGGAAGGCCGCGACACCGGCTTTTCCCTGGAACTCCTGAAAATTCTGGCGGAGCGGCTGGAGTGGGACTACCAAGTCAACCGCACGAACAGCTTTGCGGAGATGCTGGACGGGGTGCGGCGCGGCGAGGCGGATCTGGCCGTTGCTAATATCTCCATTACCGCCGCGCGCGAAGTGGTGATGGACTTCAGCCAGCCTATTTTCGAAAGCGGCCTGCAGATCATGGTGCAGGCCGATGAAATCCGCCAGCCGTCGCTGCTCAGGGCGCTGCTTTCCTGGGATCTGGCGGCCGCCATCGGCATCGCCTTCCTGCTGCTGTTCGGCGGCGGCATGATGATGTGGACCCTCGAGCGCCGCGCCCAGCCCTATTTCGACCGCCCCTTGAAAGAGGCCTGGTTCCCCTCCTTCTGGTGGGCGCTGAATCTGGTGGTGAACGGCGGTTTCGAGGAGCGGGTGCCGCGCACGCCGGTGGGCCGCATGTTCGGTGTGGTGCTGGTGGTGTCCTCGCTGTTCATCGTCTCGGTCTTTGTCGCCAAGATCACCGCAGTGATGACGGTGGAGGCGATCAGCGGCTCGGTGAATTCGGTCAATGACCTTTACGGCAAATCCGTTGGCACCATTGGCGGCTCGACCGCAGCCGGTTTCCTGGGCCGCCGCGAGATCGACTATTCCGCCTTCACCGGTCTGGAAGAAATGCTGGCCGCCTTTGAAGCCGGCGATGTGACGGCGCTGGTCTTTGATGCGCCGGTGCTGAATTTCTACGTCCGGCAGGGCGGCCACCAGTACGGCCATACTATTGGCCAGCCCTTTTTGCGCGAGAATTACGGGCTGGTGTTCCCGGCTGGCTCACCGCTGGTGGAAGAGATCAATCGGGCGCTGCTGGCATTGCAGGAGGACGGCAGCTATGACGCCCTTTACCGCGAATGGTTCGGTAGCCGGAACTGACGCCCGCAGTTAGTGAAAGACCGGCTCCTCGCCGTCGAAGAACGGCGTCATCTGGGCGACGATCACGGCGTTCTCTTCCAGCGCCCGCTGCATCAGCGCGCGCTCCTCGTCACCGATCTCATGGCCTTCGGCTTCGCGTTCTTCCAGGGTGCCATAGCCGGTGACATCAAGCGGCGCGGTATCGGCCTGCTTGAGGATCGCCACGGTTTCGCGCACCGCCTCAGCCTCATCCACGCCGGAGGCATAGATCATCAGCGCCGCACCGGTGGCACCATCTGGCAGGCCGTCGCCGTCCTTGCGCCCGATCTGGACAAGCAGGGTATAAACTTGCTGGCGGGAGGGTTTCTTCTTTTCCATGCCGCCGCCATAGCGCCGGGGCAGGGGGGTGGTCAATCAAATAGCGGCAGCGGGACTTAGGGCCCGGATGAACGGATGGCTTGCAGCGGCGGGTGGCGGCATATTATGTCTATGCTTATCTGCTCCCGAAAAGGACCTGCCGATGCGCATCTCCGCTCTTTCTGCCCAGCCGGTACCTTGGAAAAACGGCGGCGGCGTGACCCGCGAGCTGGCGGTACACCAAGAAGGCGGCCAAATGATCTGGCGCCTAAGCCTGGCGGATATCGATCAAAGCGGCCGGTTCTCTGCCTTTCCGGGCCTTGCGCGCATCCATTGCATCGTCGAGGGGGCCGGGCACGTCCTGTCGAACAGCGGGACACGCCTGGAGGCCCGCCCGCTGCATCCATTGCGGTTTGACGGCGGGCTGGAACTGGAGTGCCGCCTGCGCGACGGGCCCAGCAAGGCGTTCAACGTGATCTATGATCCGGCAAGGGTCACGGCAGAGGCCGGGATTTTAAGGGATGGGGCGCTGCCTGCCTTTGCGGACCACCACGTGCTGTTTGTTGTTGCCGGCAGATTGGAGATAGCAGGCAGGGGGCATTTTACCGCGGGTGAGGGGATCGTAATGGAGAACGCCACCAGCGGAGTGGTTTCCGATGGCGGCGCGATCATCCAAGTGCAGTTCTTGCCGGTTTAGAGGCTGTTTAGCAGCTCCTTGATTGCACTTCGGTATCCCGCAACCACGCTGTCGCGGGCGATGTGGCGTCCCTGCTGGACCACATGGCGGCCGGCGCTCCAGACATCGGTCACGGAGTCGTCACCCGCCGCAAAACACAACCCGTCCAGCATCTGCTCCGGCTTCAGTGCGCACAGCGCGGGCACGCCGCTGTCAAGGGCCACCAGATCCGCCAATGCACCTTCTTCGATCCGGCCGGCATCGCGGCCCAGGGCCTGCGCACCGCCCTTGGCTGCGCCCAAGTACAGCGTCTCGCCCACCGAGCCTTCGCCGGGCACCAGCACGTTGCGGGCCAGATCCCGCAGGCGCTGGGAATACTCCAGCGTGCGCAACTCCTCGGGCAGTGAAATCCGCACGTTGGAGTCTGATCCGACTCCGAACAGGCCATCATGAGCCAGGTATTCCACCCCGTTGAACGGGCCGTCGCCGAGGTTTGCCTCGGTGATCGGGCACAGGCCTGCGACGGCGCCGGACCGGGCCATGCCCACGGTCTCGGCGCTGGTCATATGGGTTGCGTGGATCAGGCACCATTTGCCGTCAACCGGGGCGTTGCCTAGCAGCCATTCGACCGGCCGCGCCCCCAGCCAATCACTAATGTCGGCGACTTCCTTGGGCTGCTCGGAGATATGGATATGCACCGGCAGCCCGTCCTGGATCTGCAGCACTGCTGCCAGGTCCTCGGGGCAGGTGGCGCGCAGCGAGTGCGGTGCGATACCGACGCAGGCGTCCTGCGGCAGCTCCCGTGCCGCAATATCACGGGCGCGGGCGGCGAGATCAGCGAACTCAGCCACAGAATTGCCGAACCGCTGCTGACCACCGTTCAAAGCCTGTTTTCCGGCTCCGCCGTAGGTATAGAGCACCGGCAGATGGGTGAGGCCGATGCCGGTCTGGCTGGCAGCGGCAAAGACCCGCTCGCTGAGCTCGGTCATTGAACCAAAATGCGCACCGCCCGGCTGGTGGTGGACATAATGGAACTCGCCGACAGATGCGTAACCGGCTTCCAGCATCTCCATGAACACCAGCGCCGCAATGGCCTCGTACTGTTCCGGGGTGATGCGGTCCATGAAACGGTACATCAGCTCGCGCCAGGTCCAGAAGCTGTCCTTTCCGGCGGCACGGTATTCGGTCATGCCGGCCATTGCGCGCTGGAAGGTGTGGGAATGCAGGTTGCCCAGTGATGGCAGCAGCACATCTGCCGGCGTATCACCCGGCTGCGCCTGGGCATTGGTTTCCAGGGAGGAGATCCGGCCGTTGTCAACCGTCAGCCGGAGGTTCTCTGCCCACCCTTGGGGCAGGCGGGCGTGCTGGGCGAATATCGTCTGCATGAGACCCTCTTATGTGTAGATATAATGTTAATAGCTGCATGTTTATTATGCTGCAAGAGTATTGCGCAGGAGGGGCGCTGCCCCTCGGCCTGGCGGCCTCGCCCCGGAGTATTGGGAACCATACAGAAGCTGGTGCATCTGCTGAAACGAAAAACGCGCCCGGTGAGGGGCGCGTTCTATGAGGTTTGAACTGTGACGCGGGTCAGTCGCGCAGCAGTTCGTTGATGCCGGTCTTGGAGCGGGTCTTCTCATCAACCCGCTTCACAATCACCGCGCAGTAGAGGCTGATGTTGTTCTTGGAGGGCATCGAGCCTGCCACCACAACCGAATAGGGCGGCACTTCACCATAGGTCACTTCGCCGGTCTCGCGGTCAACGATTTTGGTCGACTTGCCGATGAACACGCCCATGCCCAGAACCGAGCCTTCGCGCACGATGCAACCCTCGACCACTTCGGAGCGGGCGCCGATGAAGCAGTTGTCCTCGATGATGGTGGGGCCGGCCTGCATCGGCTCCAGCACGCCGCCGATACCGACGCCGCCGGAAAGGTGCACGTTCTTGCCGATCTGCGCGCAGGAGCCCACGGTGGCCCAGGTGTCAACCATAGTGCCTTCGCCGACATATGCGCCGAGGTTCACGAAAGAGGGCATCAGCACAGCACCAGGCGCGACATAGGCGGATTTGCGGACGACGCAGTTGGGGACTGCGCGGAAACCAGCGGATTTCCACTGGTCTTCATCCCAGCCGGCAAACTTGCTGTCGACCTTGTCCCACCAGCCGCCGGCCTGCGGGCCGCCTTCTTGGATTTCCATATCCTTGATGCGGAAGCCCAGCAAAACCGCCTTCTTCGCCCACTGATTCACATGCCAGTCGCCGCTGTCCAGCTTCTCGGCCACGCGCAGAGATCCGGAATCCAGCGCGTTCAGAGTGTCTTCAATGGCTTCACGGGTCTCGCCGGTGGTGGCGGGGGTGATGGTGTCGCGCGCCTCCCAGGCGGCTTCGATTGCTGCTTCCAGCTGGGCGTTGGACATGGGGGTTCCTCCGGCATCCGTTAGATTCGGGGTTACATAGCGGCAATCTGCCCGCAGGTCATGTCCGGATTGCGTCCAAATTGCCGCTCCGCACGGCGTTTTGCCTGCTGTCAGCGCACCCGGCGCAGGTGGCGGCGCAGGATTTCGCAGGCTCCGGCCGCGTCGCGGCGGACCATCGCCTGAACGATTGCGGCATGGTCGCTGTCCACCCGGCGGGTCCATCGGTGCTGCCAGTTGGCGAACAGATGGCGGGCTGCAGCGATGTGCAGATCGTCGATCGAGGCCAGCAGCCGCGGCATTGCGCAGGGGGTCAGTATCACCTTGTGAAAGGTGCGGTTTAACCGTTCCCAACTGGCCATATCCTCCGCCGCATCACAGGCCAGACGGGCGGACTCGGCGGTTTCGACGTCCTCGGGTGTGAGGCGGCCGAATGCATGTGTGAGGGCCAGAACCTCCAGCGCGACCCGCATCTCGATCACTTCGCGGATTTCGGAAGGGTCCAGGGCGCTGACACGGGTGCCGCGGCGGGGTTCGGATTTGGCGAGCCCATGCGCCTCCAGCCGCAGCAAGGCTTCGCGCACGGGCACATGACTTGCCTCAAACTCGCGTGCGATATGGTCCTGGCGCAGCCTTTCGCCGGCTGGGAGGCTGCCGGTAATGATGCGCTCGCTCAAGCTTTGATAAATCGTGTCGGCAATGGTTTCGGACATGTATTGGCGATACCGGGGCCGCCTCCTGCCCGCAAGGATTATCCCAAGGGATCCGGGGCTATGTTGCCGCCGCAGATCAGTACTGCCACACGCTCGCCGGGCGCAGGGCGGTAGGCGCCGCACATCAGCGCAGCCAGAGCGGTGGCACCTGCGGGTTCGGCCAGGATCCGCCGCTCGCGCCACAGTGCGGTCTGGGCATTGGCGATGGCGCTGTCCGGTACGGTCACCGATGTCAGGTCTTGTGCCGACGCAAGCTCGAAACAGATGGCGCCGATGCGTTTAGCGCCAAGGGCGTTGGCCGCAATGCCGGAGACGTCCACATCCACCGGTTGGCGGGCCTGCAATGCCGCATGCAGAGCGCAGGAGGTTCCGGGCTCTACCGCAACGATCTTCTTTGTGCCGTGGAACCAGGCCAGCGCGCCGGCAATCAGCCCTCCGCCGCCCACCGCGATCAGGAGGGTATCCGCCTCAAGGCCTTGGGCCTGCCATTCGGCAAAGCAGGTGCCCTGGCCCGCAACGGTGGCGGGTGCATCATAGGCGTGGACCTGCATGGCGCCGGTTGCAGCTTCGTAGGACTGTGCTTGCTCCAATGCATTGGCATAGGCACCAGGCACGACCTGCAGATCGGCGCCCGTGCTTTCGATCAGGGCAATTTTGGCAGGGCCGGCCATTTCGGGCACATAGACCCGGGCCTTGTGGCCCAGCTGATGCGCGGCATAGGCCGCGGCGGCGCCGTGGTTGCCGCCGGAAGCTGCCACCAATCCGGCCGGGGGCACTGGCCGGCTCAGCAATGTGTTGAAGGCACCGCGCGCCTTGAAGCTGCCGGTATGCTGCAAATGCTCCAGCTTCAGCGCCACCGGGAAACCCAATCCGAAGCCCTGCGTTTGCATCACCGGGGTCTGCTGCACATAGGGGCCAATGCGTTCTGCCGCGTTCCTGATTTCTGCCTGCCAGTCCATTTGCCGTGCTCCTTGTGTGCCGCGGTGGAACCTTAGCCATGCGGTCGCCGGGTGCAAGCGGGCAGTGGCATTTCCTGCATTCTTGATTGGCGCTAACGGCCAAGGGCGGCTACAAAGGGAGACCTGTTTATTAACTTGGGACTTTCTATGACCGAAGACCGCCACAGCCGTTTCCGCGATGCCCATTCCGACCGGGACCAGGCCGAGCATGTGCCTGCCACGCCGCAGACCCAGGCGCCTGCCTACCGGCTTGCCTTTGCCGATGAAGAGTTTCTGTGCCGCGAGGAACTGCGCCCGGTGCGGCTGCAGCTGGAGCTGCTGAAGCCGGAGTTGATGCTGAACGAGCATGGCATTGAAAGCACCATCGTGATGTTCGGCGGCGCCCGCATTCCGGATCCCGAGCACAAGGATCAGGCGCGGACCCAAACGCTGGCGGATCTGTCGCATTTCTATGATGAGGCGCGCGAGTTCGCCCGGCTGATGTCTGAAAAGTCGATGCAAAGCGGCGGCCGCCAGAATGTGATCGTAACCGGCGGTGGTCCTGGTGTGATGGAGGCGGGCAATCGCGGCGCATTGGAAGCAGGCGGCCAGTCCATTGGCCTATCAATCGTGCTGCCGCATGAGCAGGCGCCCAACGGCTATGTGACGCCGGACCTCAGCTTTAATTTTCACTACTTCGCGATCCGCAAGATGCATTTTCTGATGCGGGCGCGGGCTATAACCGTGTTTCCTGGCGGTTTTGGCACCTTGGATGAGCTGTTCGAAAGCCTGACGCTGATCCAGACCGGCCGGATGGAACGGGTTCCTTTCTTGCTGTTTGGCAAGGCGTTCTGGGACAAGATCATTAATTGGGAGGCGCTGGCCGATGCCGGCACCATTTCGGATCAGGATCTGGACCTGTTCCGCGTGGTCGACACCGCCAAGCAAGCGGTGGAGGTTATCGACAACTGGGAGCCCGCGCCGCCGCGCGACAGCCTGCCCGGGCGCGACCGCTAAGCGCCGTCTGCATTGCAGCTGCTGCCAGAATCAGGCGAATTCCGGCGGCAGCCTACCAATCTCGTCACCGGTGGTGAGCCGGGTGAGTATCTGGGCGCCTTCAATGGTTTTTACAGAATAACCGTAGCCGCGCAGCCGGAATTGCCATTCGCGCGGGCTGAGTGCCTTTTCCCGTTCGCGGCGGATAAAGTCCAGCATGCTGGGGTCGATCGGGGCAGTCTTGCGTTCCATCGGAGCCATTGTAGAGTCCTTTTGAAAGTGGATTGTCCGTGTGTACGAAACTGTTGTCAGCAGGCGGCGGAATTTCAGCTGTATTGTGGAAAGAATGCGGCGGGCTGATCCGCGCACCGGAGTGCGGCTCTTGCGCAACACCTCTCAGGTGTCAGCCACAGCATTCCTTTTCCAAACAGCTGAAACCGGGTGTTAATTTCGCCGCGAAATCCCGAATCCAGTCCCCTCAACTCCTTTCAGCTGTCCACCTTGGCCGCCATGTCATGAAAACGTCATGCTGCAAAGCCGGGCTTCTGTGATAACGTCTAGGCAGAATCCTCCAAGACAGAATTTGGCGTTCACTCTCTCAGTGCCCCTGCCTATCGCGACTCCAGCAAGCACGCGCGTAAGCAAGATTGGATTGTTTTGATAATTGCCAGTTCCAGGGAAAAGATGCCTGAAACCTCTGTGCGTGCTGCCGAGTATGTTCGCGTGTCGACGGACCATCCGCGCTATTCCACGGAAATCCAGGCCGAAGCGATAAGAGCCTATGCTGCACGTCGCAACATGGAGGTGGTTCGAACCTTTGCGGATCAAGGGAAGAGCGGCCTGCGTATTGAGGGGCATGACGCGCTGCAATCTCTGGTCGAGCTGGTCAACTCAGGAACGGCCGATTTCGATGCAATCCTCGTCTACGATGTGAGCCGTTGGAGCCTGTTCAAGGATGCGGATGAAGGTGCATATTTGAGTACATGTGCCGCCGCGCTGACATTGAGGTCCACTATTGCGCAGACCAATTCGACAATGACGGAGGTACGGTTGCCAACATCGTCAAAAGCGTCAAGCGCGCTATGGCGGGAGACTATAGCCAAGAGCCAACGACGAAAGTCTTTGCAGGCAAATGCCGGCTGATCGAAAAAGGCTATCGGCAAGGCTGGCCTGCTGGCTACGGTCTCCGTAGGCTCCTGAACAATTCGCAGCTGCGGCCAGCGCCATCGCCACCCGGCATGCGAAGCTCTCTGACAAGGAAATGTTCGACTGGCTTAAGCATCTGCTTAGTGAACAGGGAGCGCTGTCGGGCCTCATCATCAATGAAGCCGCTGACCTTCCCTCAAGCAGCGCCAATTCCTCCCGGTCTGGCAGCTTTCTGCGGGCAGACACTCTCGTTGGCTACCATCCCCGGCGAGACTGCCGCTACATCGAAATCAACCGCAGGCTCCGGGAAATGCATCCGAGTATTGTCCAGGACGTCCTGAACGGCATTCACGCCGGTGGCGGCCGTGTTGTCAATGAAACCTCCGGCCTCCTGAGGCTCAACGAGGAGCTTACGCTTTCCATTGCCGTCGCTCGCTGCACCCGTCAGAAAATGGAAGTGTCTCGCGGAAAGAATTGGCGAGAATGGAGCATGAACTTGCCAGCCTGCAATCTCAGCTCAAAGTGTTCGTAGATACATTTGGTCTCGACATGCGCTACCTGACCGTCGTACGCGGCTACCTTTTTAGGCAGCTGAACAACCCGAACATCGTCACGTGGATTCACGAGAACAGGGCGGAGTATTTACGAGAGTTTGAAAAGATCTCTGAAAGCAAGCTGGAAGCAGGAGAAGACAGCCACGAGATCAAAAACTTTGGGGACCCGGACCCAGGACTTCGAAGCGCGGGAACCATGGGAGACGCCGTACGGTAGGGCGGATCGAGCATGGTGGCAGGAAGGGCGGCGATCCGGCTGGAGCTTGCCATGCAGGTCCATAAGCCCGGCCGCGAGGCGTAACGCGCCCGCTGAATTTTAAGAATTGGGGCCTGCTGATGCAGGTCACCCACTTATGCTCAGCCGCCAGTCATGGAACTTTTTCGCAATACTTCCTTCGGCGTTGGTATTCTTGATGGCGCTGTCTTTGAGCCATCAGAACGGCCACGTTGCAGGCCAAGTAGTTTTCCCTCAGGACCACATTCTGCCCCGGAAGAAGGCGGGTTTTCCGGGTTTTACATCGTCAACCCGGAAAACAGATAGTGTGATTTTCGGAAGATGCATGGTGTGTCTGACATCGGGCATTGAGGCGCCGTGATAACGCCGGCCGGAGAACCGGCGGGAAAGCGGACTTCAGCAGGCAGATTTCACATCGATCCGACCGACAGCCGTATTGTACTGTCGTGCAACCAGCTTTAAGCCGGGCTCC
>NZ_JAXMOX010000015.1:0-37639 GCF_034669605.1 Leisingera sp. | reverse complement strand
CGCGCGAAACATTGGGGCAGGATCGCTTACATATTTTATTTATTGAATGTTAACCTGTCCGGCCGTCCGCGGGACGGGCAACCGGGGCGTCGTGCCTTGACGCAGGCGGCCGCACCCTATATTTAACCCATGTGTTAATTAGTGAAACGAAAGAGGCGGCCTGATGAAACTTCCTGTATTCCCCCCGTCACCAAACTCCCGCAAAGTGCTGGTTGTGAACAGCCTTTTGGGTTTGGACCTGCCGGTCCGGATCGTGGACCTGCAGGCAGGTGAACAATTTCAGGAAGCATTTGCAGAGCTTAACCCAAATGCCAAGGTGCCGGTGCTGGAGGAGGATGACGGGTCTTCGCTGTGGGAATCCAACGCGATCATCAACCGTCTGTGCTCCGACCGGGAAACGCCGCTGTGGCCGCAATCAAACCAGCGCTATGATATCATGCGCTGGCAGTTCTGGGAGGGATGCCATTGGACGCCGGTCTGCAGCAAATTTATCTCGCGCCACCTCTTCGGACGGGCGGATATCGACATCGAGGCCGCGGCGGAGGACTTTCACAAACTCGCCAAGGTGCTGAACGGTCATCTGGACGGGCGCAACTGGCTGTCGGGAGAGCTGATGACCGCGGCGGATATCTCGGTTGCGGCGATCCTGTGCTATCGCGAGCCCTGCCGCTACCCGGTTGAGGGCTACAGCAATATCCTGCGATGGATGGCCCGGATTGAGCGGCTGGAGGCCTGGCAAACAGTCAATCCAGCCCCGCAGGCGGCGGAGTAGAATGGCAAATGCCCAATGGCAGGTAGCCCCTGCTTGGCCTTGGGGTTAGGCGGAGCAATGGCAAAGGGTTTCACCCGCTGCGCAGCCGTGGCAAAATGCGGATTATGGACCACCCGCTGATCGACCTTATCAACGCCCGGATCGAAGCCGCCGAAAAGGACGGTGCCTTTGACAATCTGGCGGGCGCCGGCAAGCCGCTGCCGGACTGCGATGACCCGGAACACGCATTGATCAACCGGCTGGTGCGCGAAAGCGGCGGGGTGCCGGAGTTCGTCAGCCTGTCGCGCGAGTTGCAGCGCCTGCGGGCCGAGCTGCGCGAGACCGGCGACCGCAGCCGCCGGATGGAGATCCTGAAGGACATGTCGATGATGGATGCGCGCATTGAACTGGCGCGCAAGTCCTACAGTAAATAGGCGCTGTTATGCTTTGATTTCCGGCCAGATTTCCGGATCCAGCCCGTCGGTGAACGGGGCCAGAACACCGGCGTATTGTTCCCATTTCCCAACCGAACGCGTATGCACGGTCTGCCTGACCTGTGTGTTGGACAGGGTCAGAACCTGGCCCTTGTGGCGTTCGGGGTGGGCCATGTCCGCGACCCAGTCCAGCCCGCAGAACTCGGCCAGCTTGCGGCTTTCGCTTTCGATATCGGACACCAGGCTCTCATAACGCAGATCATAGATCCGGCCCGGCATCACCCGGCGCCAATGCTGCATCAGACGGCCATAGAGATTGAAACGGTGCGCCATCGCTTTCAGGTCATAGGCATAGGTGAGCGAACTGCCGGAGAAATAACCGCGCCAGATCGACAGCGCCACATCGCGCGGATCGCGGCACAGATGCACAAACCGGGCCTTGGGATAGGCGGTCAGCAAGTGGCCCAGCAGGCGGTAATTGTCCGGCATCTTGTCAACATAGGCCGCGGTGCCCGCGGGCATTTCAGGCAGCCGGCTGATGTCCTCAACCGCGAAGTTCCGGGCGGCCTCGGGGGTGAAATCCTGATCCTTGTCCAGGTATGGATGCAGCAGGAAGGCGGGCACGCCGCGTTCACCCAGGGGGAAGACATCTGGGTGCAGGCCGATCACCGTTTCGGTGAGGGTGGTGCCGGAGCGCGGCATCCCCACCACATAGATCGGGCGCGGGCCGTCCGGGGCGGTGTCAGCCGGGGGGATGGCTTGCGGAAAAGCCGCCATGATGCGGCTGAACTGGCGTTCGCTGTCCTCGTAATCATAGGGGTTCTGCGCCGCCATACAGGCATTGGCTTCGTCGTTGTGGGCCGCAAAAGCCTGTTTGTCGCCGCACTGGTCGGATATCCGCGCCAGCGCAAAGCTGACATTGGCCCGGTCCAGCGAGCGCGGCGGGGCGGCTTTCAGCGCCTTTTGCGCCACCGGCAGCAGTTCTGCGTTCTGTTCACGGCTGTTGAGCCGGGCCAGCATCTCCAGCACCTGGCTGTCCTTCGGGTCCAGATCCAATATCGCGAGGCACTGGGCGCGGGCGGCTTCGGTCTCGCCGTTGGAGATCAGCTGGCTGGCCAGCCGCCGCCGCGCTTCCAGGTTCTCCGGCGCCAGGGCAACCGCCTTTTGCGCGGCTTCGGTGGCTTCATCCTGACGCATGAGTCGGGCCAGCGGCAGGCTGATATTGGTCAGCGCGTCCACGTCATCAGGGTTCAGGCGCAGGGTGGCCTGATAGTCTTCCAGCGCCGCTTTTTCATCGCCCAGGTTCTTCCATGCCATCGCCCGCAGCCGCAGCATCCGCGGTTGCTTGCCATCGCGGGCAAGGGCGCCGTTTGCAGTCGCAATGGCTGCCTCGGGATCGTTCTGCACCAGCTGCGCCTGTGCCTTCAGATACAGCGCGCCTTGATCTGCGGGCAGATCCGCCAGCACCCGGTCCAGCAGTTTCATCGCGGTCTCGCCCTGCTGCAGGAACAGAAGCGTCTGCGCCAGGTTCTTGCGGGCATCATGAAAGCCGGGCGCCAGGACCAGCGCCTTTTTGAAATGCGGCACCGCATCGCGGTGTTTGCCGAGACCGGACAGGGAGATTCCGGCAATGTTGGGAAAATCCGGATGGCTCTTGTGCCGCTTCATCCCGGCCTTGGACTGTTTCAGCGCCTGTTTGAACCTGCCCTGATTGAGAAAGCCGAACGCTGCCTGGAGGTCGTTCTGAAGGGTCATGTGGCCTATCCGTCTCTTAATGTCAGGGCAGCTGTTTTCCGGATGTGCGCAGGCTCTTTGCGCAGGGGCAGTCCTGGTTTAGAAAATCAGCATGTGCGGACGATTTGCCATAACACTGCCTACGGATGCAATGGCGCAGCTGTTTGCGGCGCAGCCTGCAAACAATCTGCCCAGAGTGCCCGACTTCAATGTCTGCCCGGCCAGCCCGGTGCATGCGGTGCAGGCAGGCGAAGCAGGGCGGCAGCTGGTTGCCATGCGCTGGGGCTTCCTGCCGCATTGGTACAAGTCTGAAACCGCCGGGCCGCTGCTGATCAACGCGCGGGCAGAGACGATTGCGGAGAAGCCCGCATTTGCCGCAGCCTGCCGCGAACGGCGCTGCCTGATCCCGGCCACGGGGTTCTATGAATGGACCAAAGCCGCCGGCGGCGCCCGGCTGCCCTGGTACATCCACCGCAGCGACGCAGCCCCCTTGGCCTTTGCCGCAATCTGGCAGAGCTGGGGAGCGGAAGACCCGGTCAAGACCTGCGCCATTGTCACCACCGCGGCAAATGAGGCGCTGTCGTCCATTCACCACCGGATGCCGTTGATTCTGGAGCCGCAGGACTGGGGCGTATGGCTGGGTGAGCAGGGGCCGGGTGCTGCGCGGCTGATGCAGCCGGGGGCGGCGGGCATCCTGGAGTTCCACCGGGTGGATCCGGCGGTGAATTCCAGCCGGGCCGAAGGGCCGGAGCTGATCGAACCGTCGGAGGACGGCGGCATCCCGCGCGGCCGGCTGATCTGAGGCTACTCGGCGGCCTCGCGCGGCGGCAGGTCGCGCTGCGGCGCGCGGCTGAGGCCGTTGGCGGCGATGGCGGCCTTTTGCAGCAGGGCTACAAAGGTTTCCCGCTCTGATTCCGTAAGCCCCGTCAGGATGCCCGGCTGGGCGGCCCGCACAACCGGCAAAAGCCGTTTAAGCAACGCGTCGCCTTCGCCGGTCAGGCTGACCTCGCGTGCGCGCCGGTCCGCCTTGCTGATCCTGCGTGCCACCAGCCCCTTTTCAACCAGCCGGTCCACAACCTTTCCCAGGGTGGCCCGGTCATAGGCTATCAGCCCCGCAACCGAGGCCTGGTCGATGCCGGGGTGGCGGTAGATCGCGGTCATGGCGGAAAACTGCACCGGGGTGAGGTCAGTGCCTTGCTCCGCCATCCGGTCCATGAACTGGGCCACGGAGATCTGGTGCAGCCGCCGGATCAGGTGGCCGGGCAGGGTGTGGATGTCCAAAGGGTCGCTGTCCATGGCCTTCTGCTGGTCCTTGCCGTTCTGCTGGTTCCGTTCTGCTGGTGCCGGCCGCCTGTCTGCGGGGCTGGCTGCCTTGACTGCCTTACTGCCCTGTGCGCAGTGCGCGCAAGTTTTATTGCCGCAGCTGCGGCAATTGCGGCTTTTCCTTGCCCAAGGGGCGCGGTAGAGCAGGGATATGGCATTGAAATTCACCTCCCTGCAAGACTTCTATGCCCATGGCTTTGACACCGTGATCGATGTCCGCAGCCCGGCTGAATTTGCCGAGGACCACGTGCCCGGCGCCATCAGCCTGCCGGTGCTGGATAACGCGGAGCGGGCAGAGGTCGGCACCATCTATGTGCAGGACAGCCCCTTCAAGGCGCGCAAGCTGGGCGCGGCGCTGGTGTTCCGCAATGCCGCAAACCACATCGAGCAGCGCCTGAGCCATCATGAGGGCGGCTGGAGGCCGCTGGTTTACTGCTGGCGCGGCGGCCAGCGGTCGGGGTCCTTCACCTGGATGCTGCAGCAGATCGGCTGGCGCGCCGAGGTGGTGGAAGGCGGTTATCAAAGCTACCGCCGTCTGGTGAACGCGGCGTTGTATCAGACCGCGCTGCCGCACCGGCTGGTGGCGCTGGACGGCTATACCGGATCTGCCAAGACCGAGGTGCTGAAACGCGCCGGGCAGCTGGGTGTGCAGGTGCTGGATCTGGAGGGGCTGGCCAATCATCGCGGCTCGCTGCTGGGGGACATGCCGACGCCGCAGCCGTCGCAGAAGGGGTTCGAATCCGCCCTTGCCGGCGCAGTGATGCAGCTGGACCCAGGCCGCCCGGTGCTGGTGGAGGCCGAATCGAGCAAGGTGGGCCAGCGGATTATTCCGCCCTCCGTCTGGGCAGGGATGAAGCAGGCGCCGCGGATCGAACTGCAGGTGCCGGCTGCGGCCCGCTGCCGCTATCTGGTGGCGGCTTATGACGATATTCTGTCAGACGCGGACGGTCTGCGCGAAAAGCTGGCGCCCCTGCGCGCCTATCGCTCGGGCGCAGTGGTGGAGGGTTGGTTTTCCCGCATCGCCGAGGGCGACAAGGCAGGGCTGACCAAGGCGCTGATGGCCGAGCATTACGACCCCGCTTACCGCAAATCCCGCGCTGCCATCGGCGCAAAGGTTGCTGCCACTGTCGAAGCCGGCGCGCTGGATGACGCCGGGCTGGACGCTGCAGCCGCCCAGGTTGCCAGGATCATCTCCAGTCTGTGACCGGCGATGCTCCCGCCCGTCGCAGGCGCAGCAAAGATGCCCCCGCTCCCGTTGGGCGTGGCGCTGCGCTGACGCGCAGCAGGCCTCCGGCAGGAGTATTTCTGACCAGACAGAAACCTGGGAGCAAGCGGGCGTTCCAGGCTTCTTTCTGGTTGCCGGTATTCCGGGCTGAATTGGCCGCAAGGCCAAGAGGGGCTGGCCCCTTGCCGCAGAAAAAAACCTCAAACGCTCAGGATGATGGCGCCGTGGTTTGAAGTCACCCTGCCAATCAGCGCAGCCGGGTATCCGGCCAGGCAGAGCTGCTCCAGCAGGAGTTGCGCCTGATCCGCCGCCACCGCTGCCAGCAGCCCGCCTGCGGTTTGCGGATCGAACAGCAGATCCTGCCAGCCGGTGGTCTTCAGCGCGGGCAGGGCAGCCTGATTTGACGGGAACAGCGAGGACCGGATGCCGCGGTCGGCCAGCTCTGCCGCGCCCTGCATCAGCGGGATTTTTCCGGTGAAGATTTCGGCCCCGGTCCGGGATGCTTCGCAGAGGCCGAGCAGGTGGCCGATGAGGCCGAAGCCGGTGACATCCGTCATCGCATGGGCGTCTTGCAGAATGCGGGCGGCGGCGCCTTGCGGCTGGCTCATCCGGTCCAGCGCGGCGGCGATCCACGCGCCCTTTGCCTCGCCCGCCATCTCCGCCGCCATCAGCACGCCAGAGCCAATGGGTTTGGTCAGGATCAGCGCATCGCCGGGTTCAGCTCCGGTCAGGGTGATCGCGGGGCGGCGGCACAGGCCGGTGACGGTGAAGCCCGCCGTCAGCTCATCCCCCAGGGAGGTATGGCCGCCGATGATGGCGGCGCCGGCGTCCTGCATGACCTCGGTTGCGGCGGCCATGATCTCCTGCAGGGTGCGGGACTGCAGCGCGGGCGACATCCGCGGCAGGATCAGATTGGCGGTGGCGGCCTGCGGATCCGCACCCATTGCCCAGATATCGCCAAGCGCATGCACGGCGGCGATGCGGGCCATCATCACCGGGTCGTTGCAGAAGCTGCGCAGATGGTCGGTGCTGATCACCTGCTGGACGCCGCCGGTGGTCAGCAGGGCGGCATCATCGCCGGGCAGCGGGGTGATGTCCGGGCGGTCCGCAACTTGCAGCCCGGAAAGGGTGCCCAGCAATGCATCCCGCCCGACCTTGGCGCCGCAGCCGCCGCACATCGGCTTGTCGCCAAGTGCCGCGTCCATGCCCAGCGTGTGTTCGGCGGGCAGGTCCGGCGGGTCCATGGCGGGCAGGTCGCGGAACTTTTCCATGAAGGCCTGGTCGATGCGGTCTTTCCAGGTCCACATCAAAGGGCCTGACAAAGTGGCGCCGAAGCGTTCGCCCAGGGCGTCTTTGCGGCCCATCGAAATGAGCTTCAGGTAGTCCTTTTGCGGGTGGTATCTGCGCAAGGGGTCGCCGGTCAGGATGCTGCGCAGGTTGTGGTACAGCACCGGCGCCTGGCGTACCGCGTAAACGCCCGCTTTGGGGCGCGGGGCAAAGTCCATATGGGCGCAATCGCCGGCCGCAAAGACATTGGCGGCGGAGCTTTGCAGGGTTTCACTCACCCGGATGAAGCCATTCCGCAAGGCGAGGCCGCTGGCGCTGAGCCAGCCGTAAGGGCGGGCGCCGGCGGCGCCGGTGGTGAACTCTGACAGCAGCTCGCGTCCGTCCTGAAGGACGATATGGTCCGCTTCGATCCGCTCAATCCGGACGTTTTCTTCCAGACGCACGCCGTGTTCGACCAGCGCGCGGCGCAGCCTGCGGCGGGCCTGTTCACCAATTGTGCGCAAGGCCGCGTCGCTGTCGATCAGCGTGGCCTGGGCCAGGCGGCCGCGGCTTTTCAGGGCAAAGGCCATCGCCAGGATCAGCTCCGCCCCGGCGACGCCGCCACCGATCACCGCAACATGGGCGGGGCTGCTGCCCTCGCGGAAGGCGGCCCATCGGGCGGCGAAGCCACCCAGCGGTTTGGCGGGGATGCCATGTCCGGCAAAACCCGGCAGGTCCGGCATGGCGGAGGTGATGCCGATATCGACCGAGGCGGCATCATAGGCAATCGGCGGGCGGCCCGGCACATGCACCAGCTGGGCCGCGGTGTCGATATGGTTTGCCGCGCCCAGCACCACGCGGGCACCGGCAAAGCGGGCGAGGCGCACCAGATCGATGTCCAGATCCTCGCGCGGATAATGACCGGCGACGTAACCGGGCAGCATGCCGGAGTAGGGCGCCGCGGGACCGGGGTTGATGACAGTCAGCCGGGCGCCGGGCAGGGGCCGCATGCCCCATTTGCGCAGCACCAGCGCATGGGAGTGGCCGCCGCCGATCAGCACCAGATCACGGGTCAGGGGAAAACGCGAAAAATCCATGTCATGTCCTGCCTTTGCAGCGGTCCGGAAGGCGCACCAAAGCGGACCTTATTGGGGGGTGTCGGTGCGGCTTGCGGTCTTGCGTTCCTCATCCTCCCGCGTGTCATGGGTGGCCCAATGGTCATCCTCGCCCGCCGTGGGCATGGTCTCGCGGCTCTCCTGCCGGTGAATATGCACCTTGGCAATGAAATTTGCGGTCACCGGTGCGGTCAGGAACAGGAACAGCGTGATCATCAGTTCGTGCATCGAGAAGGATTTCTCAAACGCTGCAGCATGCAGCATCGAGGCCAGCAGCACGCCGCCGACGCCCAGGGTGGTGGCCTTGGTCGGGGCGTGCAGGCGCGACATGGGATCGTTGAGTTTCAGCAGCCCGAAGGAGCCGACAATGCCAAAGATCCCGGCGATCACCAGGAAGGCGGCAACAAGCAGTTCTAACAGGCTTTCCATATGTCTCCCCTATTCGATGATATTGCCGCGCAGGATAAAGCGCGCGTAGGCCACGGTGGAGACAAAGCCGAGCATGGCAATGATCATTGCTGCTTCGAAAAAGATCTCGGTTCCCAGCGTCAGGCCGTAGAGCACCATCAGCGCGATGGCGTTGATGAACATGGTATCCAGCGCCAGGATGCGGTCGGCCACATCCGGCGCGGTGACGATCTTCCAGAGGTTCATCAGCATCGCGAGGGCAAAGCAGGCAAAGGCAAAGGTCGAAGCGCTTTCGATCATTCGAAAATCTCCATCAGCCGGCGCTCGTAGCGCTGTTTGATTTCATCCCGCACCGCGTCCGGGTTGGGCGCGTCGAGACAATGGACCAGCAGGCTGTGGCCTTCGTCCGAAATATCTGCCGACAGGGTGCCTGGCGTCATGGTGATGGTGCCGGCCAGGGCGGTGATCGCTTCGGGTGTTTTCAGGTCAAGCGGGATGGTGATCCAGTTGGGCCGGCGATCGGCATTGGGTTTGAACAGCACGATGCGGGCGACGATGATATTGGCCTGGACGATGTCCAGCAGCACGACCAGGATGTATTCGGCGATTTTCAGCGGGCGGCGCAGCTGGGGCCGGTTGGGCCAGAAGGGCTGGGTCACGAACGGGATCAGCACGCCGAGCATGAGGCCGAAGATCAGCGAGTTGAGCGACCAGCTGTTGACCAGCAGGAGCCAGGTCAGCGTCAGCAGAAGCGTGAGCAGGGGGTGCGGGAACAGCCGCCAGACCAGTTTCATTCTGCGTGCCTCCCCAGCACAGTTTCGATGTAGGCGGTCGGCGCGTAAAGCTGCGCCGCCGTGGCTTCGGCATAGCGGGTGGCGGGACCGGCAAAGACGGTGAGCGCCACCAAGCCGCCAAGCAGGCCGAAGCAGGCGGCAAAGGGCAGCTGCGCCGGTCTTGCGGCCAGGTCTTCCAGTGGCGGTTCCTCGCTGGTATCGGTGTCCCGCGGCGGCAGCCCGTGGCCTTTCCAGAACAGCAGCGAGCCTGCGCGGGCCATGCCGATGATGGTGATCAGGGAACCGGCCAGGATCACGGCCCAGATCCAGGCGGCAAGATCAACGCCGCGGGTGGCGTCCAGCACCAGCAGCTTGCCCAGGAAACCGGACAGCGGCGGCATGCCCGCAAGGGCGATGGCTGCAGCAAAGAACAGCGCCGAGATCAGCCCGGTCTGCGGCATCGGCAGCTGCGCCTGGATCCAGGGACCCTGCCGTTCCATCACCAGATCGGCAACCAAGAACAAGAGCGCCGCAGCCAGGGTCGAATGGACCAGGTAATACAGGGCAGCTGCCGCGGCCGAAGGGGTGAACAGCGAAATCGCAATCAGCAGCGTGCCCATCGAGGCGATGGCGCCGAAGGCTGCCAGCCGGCCCAGCTTGTTGGAGCCGAGAACGCCGATGGCACCTGCGCCAAGCGTCAGCAGCGCGGCGGGCATCAGCCAGGCCTCGGTCAGGCCGGCGGTGGCTTCAACCTCCGGGCCGAAGACAAGCGTGTAGATGCGCAGGATCGAATAGGCGCCGACCTTGGTCATGATCGCAAAGAGCGCGGCAACCGGCATCGGCGCATTGGCATAGGCCGATGGCAGCCAGAAGTGCAGCGGCAGCAGCGACGCCTTGATGGCAAAGACCAGCAGCAGCATCACCGCGCCGACGCGCAAAAGGGCGGTGTCCTCGGCCGGGATCTGGGCCACTTTTACGGCGAGATCAGCCATGTTCAGGGTGCCGGTCACCGAATAAAGCGTGCCGAGGGCAAACAGGAACAGGGTAGACCCCAGGAGATTGAACACCACATACTGCACCCCGGCCTGAAACCGGCGGGTGCCGCCGGAGTGGATCATCAGGCCGTAAGATGCGATCAGCAGCACCTCGAAGAAGACAAACAGGTTGAACGCATCGCCGGTCAGGAAGGCGCCCATGATGCCCATCAGCTGGAACTGGAACAGCGCGTGGAAGTTGGCGCCGCGAGTGTCCCAGCCGGAGCCGATGGCGTAAAGCAGGACGGGCAGGGCCAACAGCGAGGTCAGCACGATCATCATCGCCGACAGCCGGTCCAGCACCAGCACGATGCCGAAAGGTGCCGGCCAGTCGCCCAGCTCATAGACCTTGACGGTGCCGTCCAGCGTCTGTGCGGCCAGTGTCAGCGAGATGGCGGCCAGCAGCACCACGCTGGCCAGCGAGAAGATCCGCTGCAGGTCGAGATGGTGGCGCACTGCCATGATGATGAAGGGTGCCACCAGGGCGGGCAGCACCACCGGCGCGATCAGAAGGTGGTCGATCATGCGTCGTCTCCTGCGCCTTCGGGTTCAACCGGCATCGCAGTGCGGTCATCGCGGGACGACAGATACGCCCCCAGCGCAATCATCACCACCACGGCGGTCATGCCGAAGGAGATCACAATTGCGGTCAGCACCAGCGCCTGCGGCAGCGGGTCGGTATAGGCGACCTCTTGATACTTGTTGAGGATCGGCGGCGCGCCGGTTGCCAGCCGTCCGGTGGCGAACAGGAAGACGTTGACTGCGTAGGTGATCAGCGACAGACCCAGGATCACCGGGAAACTGCGGCGGCGCAGGATCAGGTAGATCCCGGCCGCTGTCAGGATGCCCACGGCAGAAGCGACGAGAAGTTCCATATCTATCCCTCCGTCCCGGTCTTGTCCGCGTCATCGCGCGCCGGGTTGATGTCCATCGCATGTTCTGAGCTGATGCCCGGCTGCCAGGCAAAGCGCGACAGGCTTTCAAGTGCCAGAAGCACGGCGCCGACCACCGCCAGGAAAACGCCGAGGTCAAAGAGCGCGGCGGTAGCCCATTCGAATTCCTCCAGCGGCGCCCAGTGGATGTAGCCGAAGGCGCTGGTCAGAAACGGCATGCCGTTGAACCAGGCACCCATACCGGTGGCGGCGGCGATCAGCACGCCGGAGCCGATGATGGCATGATAGGGGAAACGCTGGCGCTCGGTCGCCCAGGCAAAGCCGGAGGCCATATATTGCATGATGATGGCGATTGCGGCGACCAGGCCGGCGATAAAGCCACCGCCCGGCAGGTTGTGGCCGCGGAAGAAGATATAGGCCGCAACCATCAGCGCCAGCGGCATCATCACCCGTGTGGCCACCACCATCATCAGCGGATGCGCGTCGCCCGCCTGCGGCAGGTCCGGCGTGCGGTTCAGAAGATGGGCCCGCACACGGCTGTTCAGCACCGCCTCGGTCAGCGCATAGATTACCATGGCGGCGATGCCCAGCACGATGATCTCGCCAAAGGTGTCATAGCCGCGGAAATCGACCAGGATCACGTTCACCACATTGGTGCCGCCGCCGCCCTTGTAGGAATTCGCGAGGTGGAAATCGGAAATGGTCGGGAAGGCAAAATCGCGCATCAGCAGCGCATAAATCAGCCCTCCGGCCCCCAGGCCCGCCACCACCGAAATGGCGCCGTCGCGGATCCGGGTCAGCACCGGGGTTTCGACCGGGGTTTCCTTGGGCATGAAGTTCAGCGCCAGCAGCAGCAGGATGATGGTCACCACTTCGACCGAGATCTGGGTCAGCGCCAGATCGGGGGCCGACAGGTAGTTGAACGACAGCGAGACGACCAGCCCCACAACGCCGATCAGCACCAGCGACAGCAGGCGGTTGCGGTGCTTGGCGACGATGAACAGCGTCGCCACCACCAGGGAAAACCAGCCGAGGATCGGCAGGAGGCCGGGCTGCTGCACCGTGCGGCTCGGCGCCGTCAGCGTGCCGCCCTGATAGGCGTAATAGGCGATGGCCACAGTGAAGGTCACCATCACCGCCGCATAGCGGGTGAGTAGACCGTTGTGCAACCCTTCGGTCATGCTCTGGCTGAGGCGGGTGAAGGCATCGGTCAGGGCCTCGAAAATGACCTTGGCTTCGGGGCGGGGCAGGGCGTTCCAGATCCGCTGCAGCGGTCCATGCAGGGCCAGCAGAGTCAGGCCGCCGATGGTGGCAAACACAGACATGTACAGCGCCGGCGTCAGCCCGTGCCACAGCTTGAGCGAGTAATAGGGCAGCTTCTCGCCGCCGATCACCGCGCTGGCGGCTGTGGCCACCAGCGGGCCTGCAACCTTGGCCGAGGCAAAGCCGATCAGCACCACCAGCCCCACCAGGAAGGCGGGGCCCATCCACATGCCGGTATTGGGGTCATGCGGGTGGCCGGGGTAATCGTCGCGCTTGGGGCCAAGGAACACATGCGCGATGAAACGGAAGGAACAGGCGGCCGAGAACAGCGCCGCCGCCGTGACCAGCGCAGGGATCACAAGATGCGAGCCGTTCCAGACTGTGTGGGCGGCTTCCTCGAGCATCATTTCCTTGGACAGGAAACCGTTGAGGGGCGGGATGCCTGCCATCGACAGGGCTGCGAGTGTGCCGATGGTGAAGGTCACCGGCATCAGGTGGCGCAAGCCGCCGAGGCGTTTGATATCGCGGGTGCCGGCCTCGTGGTCGACAATGCCCGCGGTCATGAACAGCGCCGCCTTGAAAGTGGCGTGGTTGATGATGTGGAACACGGCAGCCACCGCAGCAATCTTGGTGCCAAAGCCCAGGAGCATGGTGATCAGGCCCAGATGGCTGACGGTGGAGAACGCCAGCAGCGCCTTGAGGTCATCCTTGAACAGCGCAATCACCGCGCCCAGCAGCATGGTCACGAGGCCAGTGGTGGCGACGATATAGAACCACTCCGGCGTGCCGGCCAGCACCGGCCACAGGCGGGCCATCAGGAACAGGCCGGCCTTAACCATGGTGGCAGAGTGCAGGTAGGCCGACACCGGGGTCGGGGCCGCCATCGCATGAGGCAGCCAGAAGTGGAACGGGAATTGCGCCGATTTGGTAAAGGCCCCCAGCAGGATCAGGATCAGCGCGGGCAGATACAGCGGCGAGGCCTGAATGGCGGCCTTGTTCTGCAGAATCACGCTGAGGTCGTAAGACCCGGCGATATGGCCCAGGATCAGCATCCCCGCGATCATCGCCAGCCCGCCGGAGGCGGTCACCGTCAGCGCCATGCGGGCGCCCTGGCGGCCTTCGGGCAGATGTTTCCAATAGCCGATCAGCAGGAAGGAACTGAGGGAAGTGAGTTCCCAGAACACCAGCAAAAGCAAGATGTTGTCGGACAGAACGATGCCGACCATCGCGCCCTGGAACAGCAGGAGATAGCTGTAGAACTGGCCCATCGGATCTTCGCGCGACAGGTAGAACCGGGCGTAAAGAATGATCAGCAGGCCGATGCCCAGGATCATGGCTGCAAACAGGAAGCCGAGCCCGTCGAGAAAGAAATTGGCATTCAGGCCCAGTGCGGGAAGCCAGTCGACGGAGGCATGAACGGTGTCGCCCCGGAACACCGCCGGGATATGCAGCATCAGCCCGATAAAGGCGAGCAGGGAGGTCAGACCGGCGGCGGAGGCTGCCGCATTGCGTCCCGCGCGGATCAATAGCGCAGGGAAGACGGCTCCGAGAAAGGGCAGGGCCGCAATCAGGAATAGGGACACGTGCAGGTCTCCTGTCGGGTTGGCGCGTCGTTTTTTGGATCAGTGCTAAGCAATTTTCCTGCCCAGAACCACCCCCGCCGGCTCGGTTGCGGCAATAATGACGCAGGCCAGGGCGGATTTCTTACGCTCGTTGGCGCCATAAATGGGAAGTGTCCCTCCAATAACAAGAACTTGACCGGCGGTATCGGCGCGTTTCTGATGATTGCAGCGGCTTGTCCTGCTAGATTGCCGGGCAACGGCCCGGTTCCGGGCCGCCTGGAGAATGGGAGGCGCGGCTGTATGGCGGTGCAGAATGACACAGGCAGGCGCGGCGTGTCCCGCCGTCTGGCGCTGCTGGGCGGCATCGCAGCAGCGGCCGGTGCGGGGATCTGGTGGCAGCGGCGCCAGCCCCCGGACCATGACTGGCCGCGGCTGACGGCGGCCGAAGCCTTTGCCCAGGCACAGGCCGGCGAGATAACCCTGGTGGATATCCGCACACCTCAGGAATGGCGCGCCTCAGGCGTCCCGGTGGGCAGCCATCAGATCGACATGCGGCGCAAGGATTTCATCGCAGCCCTGCAGGCCGCGGCGGGACCTGACCGGGCAGCGCCGGTGGCGCTGATCTGCGCCCGCGGGGTACGTTCGGCGCGGCTGACTCTGGCGCTGGCACAGGCAGGCTACAGCAATGTGATCGACGTGCCCGAGGGCATGCTGGGGTCCGGCGCAGGACCCGGCTGGATTGCCGGCAACCTGCCAGTGGCCCGGTGGGAGGGAGAATGAAGTTCTGGCAAACAGGCGCCGCCGCTGCGGTGCTGTCCGCAGTCTGGAGCGGTGCTGCTGTTGCGGGCTGCGGGGCTGCGGCAGGCGCCTGCGAGGCGGCAGACGGCGCCTATCACATCGCGCTGCCGCCGGCGGGCAAGGCACCAGTGCCGGTGGTGATGTTCCTGCATGGCTACGGCGGCAGCGGCGCCCAGGTTCTGCGCAACACGGCGCTGGTCGAGGGGCTGATAGGGCGCGGCTATGCGGTGATTGCCCCCGAAGGCCGCCGCCGCGGCGGCACCGGTCCGCAATCCTGGGGCTTTGGCCCGTTCACTGAAGGCCGCGACGAAGGCGCATTTTTCGCCGCGGTGCTGGCGGATGCCGCGGACCGGTTCGGCACATCCACTGCGCAGACGGTTCTCGCCGGGTTTTCCGCCGGTGCCTTCATGGTGCATTACCTGGCCTGCCGCGAGCCGGATGCCTTTGCGGCTTATGCGCCGGTCTCCGGCGCGTTCTGGCGGCCGCAGCCGGAAGCCTGCAAAGGGCCGGTGCGGATGTTGCAGGTGCATGGCTGGCGCGACGACGTGGTGCCGCTGGAGGGCCGGATTCTGGGCGGCGGACGCTGGGAGCAAGGCGATGTCTTTGCCGGGCTGGAGGTCTGGCGGGAAGCGAACGGCTGCACGTCGCACGCGCCGTCCAAGGCCTGGCGCAAGGACGGCCTGCTGCGCCGCCGCTGGGACTGCGGGCGGGGGGCAAGGATTGACCTGCTGCTGTTTGACGGCGGCCATACGCTGCCCAAGGGCTGGGCGGGCCTGATGGCGGATTGGTTCGAAGATCAACCGGTGGTGCGCTGAAGCAGCGGCAGTGCCCTCAATAAGCAGAGCGCCCCCGCCGCTTTGAGCGAAAATCAGAGATTTCCGTCAAAGCGTGGGGCCAGGCAGCGCGCCAGCGCGGCGCCTGGCCCAAGGCTGACAGGGGCAGCCCGGCGCAGCCGGTTTATTCCGCCGGGGTGCTGCGGGCGCCATTGCCGTCCAGCAGCGCCTTCAGGTCAGCGCGCGCCACGCGGGCGGCGCGGGTGATCTGGGGTTCGCTGAACTCCTCCCGCGTCGCCATCCAGTTGCGGATGCGGTTCACGGTCTTCACCCCGGACAGCGCCGACAGCGGCACCGCCAGCACCAGCGACAGCGCAATCGGTGCCAGCCACAGGGATACGGTGCCGGACAGGATCCCGGCCCAGAGCGCCACGCCGCTGACGGTTTCCAGCGCATGGCAGGTGAACAGCGTGCGCAAGGCGTAGCTGCCGCCGTCGCGGGCCTGCGGTTCCCAGCCGCGCTGCAGGCCCAATGCGGTGCGGAACACCGCGATCATCTGCTGCACCATCAGGATCGGCGCATAGAGGATCGCCAGCAGTACTTCGGACAAAAAGGACAGAGCAAAATGCAGCGGCCCGCCGTATTCCGAAAACCGGCTGCCGGTCAGCGGTAGCGCGGCTGCAGAGAGCATTTTGGGCGCCAGCAGCATTGCGTAGATCAGCAGGATGACCAGCACATGCTTGGGTTCGGACATGTCCGGCCAGCTGGGGCGGAACGGGTTGGCTTCGCTGAAGTAGCTGATCACCGAGGCTTCCTCGCTGCGGCCGATCACGGCCCAGAGCACCAGCAAGGCAAACCACACCGGCGCCATCAGATAGCCGATTGCTCCGGCAAAAAGGTGGAACCGCGAGATCGCGCGGAAGCCCTTGGCATGCAGCAGGTTGAGGTGCTGCAGGTTGCCCTGGCACCAGCGCCGGTCGCGCAGGATGTGGTCGATCAGGGTGGCGGGCGTCTCCTCGTAGGAGCCGCGGATGCGGGGCAGGAAGCGCACCGACCACCCGGCCCGGCGCAGCAGGCCCGCTTCGACGAAATCATGGCTCATGATCAGCTTGCCGCCGCGGCCAAAGCGCGAGCGCAGCAGCGGCAGGCCGGCGCAGGCGGCAAAGGCGCGGGTGCGGATGATGGCGTTATGGCCCCAGTAGTTGCCTTCGTGCCCGGCCCAGCGGGCCAGGCCCTCGGCCAGTGCGAGGCCATAGACGCCGTTGGCGAACTGCTGCATCCGGCCAAAGACGGACTGGGCGCCAATGAGCTGCGGGTAGCTTTGGATCAGGCCGGCGCTGGGATCGCGGGCCAGCGCATCGGCCAGCCGGGCAATGGCGCGGCCTGTCATCAGGCTGTCGGCATCCAAGACCAGCATCGCCTCGTAATCCGCCCCCCAGCGGCGCACCCAGTCGGAGATATTGCCGACCTTGCGCCCAGCGTTTTCGGCGCGGCGGCGGTAGTATAGTTCCGTTCCCTGCGGCAGCATCGTGCGCAGCGCCGTGACACTGGCGCGTTCCTGTTCGGCAATTGCGTCATCGCGGGTGTCCGACAGGATGAACATCGCGTATTCATGCTGGCCGCCGCGGCCGTGCAGTTCCTGCAGCATGGTCTGGGCGTTGCCCAGCACATACCAGGGCACCTCGTTATAGACCGGTATCAAAAGCGCCACCTTCATCGGCCGCGCCGGGCCGCGGACCACGGTCTTTTCCCGCCGCGACAGCCCGTAGAGGCCCAGCAGCACAGTGGAGACGGTGAAGGCAATCCAGAAGAAATTGAAGGCGATCAGCGCCAGCAGTACCAGTTCCAGCAGCGAAAACCCGTCAGCGGTGAACCAGCCCCGCATAACCCAGGTGAGGACACCGGTCGCCAGCATCGCAGGCGAGAAGGCCAGCAGCCGCCACAGTGCCACCTGTCGCGGCGCGGCATCGCCGGGGGCTTCTGCGTCGCGGAAGCCCTTGCTGAAATCCTGCTCCGGCATTGCCAGGGGCTGTTCCGGGGGCATCAGGTCACATGCGGTCATGCGGTCCACCTGTAAAGCCAGACTTCGGAAGCGGCATTGCCGTTTTTCCTGAGCTGGGCGCGAAGTTCGACGTGATCCCGATCGCCGGGATCGAAATAAAAGGCGAGCCGAAGGCCGCCGGTTTCCGGGTTGCGCTGCAGCACGCCCTCGCTGGCCGCCACATGGGGAGAGTGGATGTGAACGTCAAGAGTGTCCGGGCCGCCGTCAAACAGCGGATGGGCATCGAAGTCGATGGTCATGATCCGGCCCGGCCCGCCAAAGATCCGCGCGCCCTCGGCGGTGTCGATCACCCGCGGCATCGACAGCACCGGTTCCTCGCCCCAGGAGAGGCGGTAATTCAGGTTTACCTCGGACCCGGCGGCATAGGGGTCGCGGGGGCGCCAGTAGGCGACGATATTGTCGTAGATTTCCTTGTCCGCCGGGATTTCCACCAGGGTGACCGCGCCCTGGCCCCAGTCGTCCTTGGGTTCGACCCACAGGCAGGGGCGGTTGTGATAGAAGGCTTCCAGATCGTTGAATTCCGACAGTTTGCGCGGGCGCTGCATCAGGCCGAAACCCTGCGGGTTTTCATCGACGAAGGATGAGACTTGCAGCCGCGTGGGATTGGCCAGCGGTCGCCACAGGGTTTCGCCATTGCCGTTCAGCACCAGAAGGCCGTCGCTGTCATGCACCGCCGGGCGGAAGTCGTCGAACCGGCTGCGGTTGGTGGCATCGAACAGGAACATGGAGGTAAGCGGCGCAAGGCCTGCGTGATTCAGGTCCACGCGGGCGAACAGCGTCGCGTCCACATCCATCACGGCGCTGCTGCCGGGGGTGATGGTAAAGCGGTAGGCGCCGGTGACAGAGGGTGAATCCATCAGCGCATGCACCACCATCGAACGCTGGCCGGGGGCCGGGGCCTCAAGCCAGAACTCGATGAATTCAGGGAATTCCTCTCCCTCGGGATCTGCGGTTTTCAGTGCCAGTCCGCGGGCCGACAGCCCGTAGGCGTTGCCGATGCCGATGGCGCGGAAATAGCTGGCGCCCTGGAAAACGCAGAACTCGGTCTTTTTGGTGGGGTCGTCCAGATCGGTGCGCAAACGCAGGCCGGAATAGCCCAGGTGGCCTTCTGTAGTCAGCTCCGGCGCCTTTTCATTCTTGTCGAACAGCGACAAGTCGAACGGCATGCGGCTGGACAGGCCATTCGTTACGGTGTTGATCTGGATCGCCCGCGGGAAGTAGAGGCCGGGCAGGAAGAAATCGACGTTGTAGCTGCGGTCGGTCTTGGACCACAGCGCGTCCTTGGTGCGGAACCAGCGGGATTTATAATCGTCATAGGACTGGTCAAGCCAATCCTGCGGCACCGCCGGGCGCTCGGCATAGGGCTTTGCGGCCAGTGCGCGGGCCTTGGCCACCACCGTATCGCGGGTAAAGGGCATGGCATCACCGGCAAACCCGGGCAGCGCAGCCAGGGCGGTGCTGCCTAGCGCGGCGGCCAGAAAGGAACGGCGGGAACAAGAGCTCATTTCTTGGCTCTCCATGGCTGAGACTTGAACCAGGCTGCGGTGTAAGCGCAGACAATAATCAGGAAAAAGCCAAGCAGGTTGGCGAATGCCGTGGTCATAACCGCGCGGTCCGTCTGGTCAAGCGCAAAGCCGATGAACCGGGCCAGCGCCATCGAGAAGACAAACACCGCCAGCGATTGCTGGCCGACCTTGGTGATGACCTGCAGCAACACCGACCAGATCCGGGCGGCGGCGGAGGAGCCGGACGCAATCAGGCGCTTGCCGCCTTCGCCGGCAGCGACCCAGCCCAGATAGGCCAGCGCCAGGAAATGGGCATAGCGCAGCAGGCCGAAGTCGGTCTTTTCGCGCCATTCGCCAATGGCATCGCGGCCCGGCATGATCAGATCGGCCAGTTCCGGGCTGGCGGATTTGACCCAGGTGAAGACTTTCCACGAGCCATAGGGCGCCGACAGAATCAAAAAGGCGGCGGCCAGCACGATCAGCAGCTTGGAGACCGGCGGCTTCGGCAGCCAGCCTTTCATGAAGGCAAAGCCGGTGAAGAACAGCAGCTGCCAGCCGAAGGGGTTGAAGAACCATTCGCGCTCCGACCAGGGTTCTGCGGGCAGCGACAGGCCATTGGGGCCAAGCCCGATCATATAGGGGTTGGCAGTGAGCCAGATCAGGACAGACGCCATGGCAACGGCCCAAAGGCCGATCTTCTCGAGCCCCATCATCAGCGGCATCAGCATCAGCACCACCAGGTACATCGGCAGAATGTCGAAATAATTCGGCACATAGGTCAGGGTGAACAGCCCCACCAGCTGGGTCATCGGATCCTTGAAGAAATGGCCGAGGTTCAGAGAGTTCACATAGCTTTTCTCGAAGCCGCCATAAAGGTCGATGGCAGCCACTGAGACGGCAATAAAGACAAACAGGCCGATATGGGCCCAGAACACCTGCCAGCAGCGGAACAGAACACGGGCGGTGCCCAGCCTCCAGCCTTGCCTGGCAAAGGAGCCGCCAAAGGCGATGGCCGAGGCCATGCCGGAGCAGAACACAAAGATCTCGGTCGCATCCGAGAACCCGAAGCGGGCCGGGATCCAGCCGGTCCAGCGGTTGCCCGGGATATGGGCCGCCAGGATGATGAACATGGCAATGCCGCGATAGAAATCGAGCCGCGGATCGCGCACCGGCGGCTGGGCCGGTTGCGGCGGGGGGGCTGCGCGGTTGGCAGCGCCGGGATCTTTCTGAGGCCCGGGGAAGGGCGCAACACTGGACATCTGTGGTTTTGGTCCTTGAAGGTCTTATTCTGCGGGGACGCTGGCAGCACCGGGCGGGTTCCGGCCTTCGGCGATCAGGGTGCGGCGGGCGAGCGCGTAATTGTCCTCGGTGCCGCCGCGTTTGATCCGGCGGTCATCCAGGATTGCTTCGACCGCGTCAAGCTGGCCTGAGCGGATTCCCGCGTCTATGGTAATGCGTTCAAATACATCGCGTTGCGCATGGCTGCCGCCGGCCAGCTGCAGGCTGCCGCGGGCAGCAGCAAGATGCCTGAAGGCGGACTGGTAGTTGCCGTCGCCGAAGGCTTCCAGGCCATCGGCTGCCGCGCAGCCCGGATCGGCCATGCGCTCACGGGCCTCGGACCCGCCCTGTCCGGCGTCGGCGTGGATTCTTTGGACCAGCTTATGGGCGTCGTCCCTGCGGTGTCCGGTGAGGGCCAGAAGATAATGCAGGTCGGCGAAAATCAGGCTGCCGTCTTCGGTCCGGTTGGCGCAAAGCTCTGACAGTTCCTCCCAGCGGTTGCCGGCATCGACGCCTTCCAGCTCCAGCCGCACCAGCAATGAGGTGGCGTTGGAAATGTCGCGGTAATCGTCGGTCTTATCCTTGCGCACCGCGGTGTCATACAGCGCCAGCGCCTCGTCCATCTGGCCCAGATCCAGATGCATCAGCGCCTTGTGCCACCAGACGTGGTAGCGGAAGTTGTTGCAATGGGCCCAGGCCTCCTCGCGGCCGTGCAGCCACTCCAGCCCTGATCTGGCATTGCCGGTCATGTCATGCACATGTGCCACGGCATGCAGGCCCCAGGCATCATCGGGGGCCATCCACAGAGCCTGGCGGCCGGCATTGGCCGCGCGCTCAAATTCGCCGGTTTCCTCCAGTGCAAAGGAGTGGCAGCCCAGAAGGTAGCCGCGGCCCGCGTGATCCGGCGCGTAAGCAGGCATCACTCTCTCAACGGAGGCACGCATCCCTTCCGGGTCGCCAAGGATAAAGCGGATGCCGTGGCTGAGCTTCATTGCCAGGGTGTCCTGCGGGAAGGCATCCAGAACCTCTTCCATCCGGCGGATCGCCTGGCTGGGCCGGCCCGCCAGCCAGGCTTCCAGCGCATCGGCATATTTACGCTCGCGCGGCAGGGCACCTTCGTAGTGCGACTTGGCGTCGCGCAGGGCCGCCTGCGCGGCCGGCAGCAACTCCCGGCGGCCCAGCATCAGCAGAGACAATCCCTTAACCGCATGAGCCAAGGCAAAATCAGGCGCCGATTTCAGCACCGCGCCCAGGTGATCGGCCGTCGCTGCGGCGTGGGCCAGAACCCCCATCTGCACGGCATTCCAATCCCGCAGCGCCGCTGCATCGGTCAGGCTGGTGTCTTGGCCGAAAATATCATGCGTCATGGGTGTCCAATCTTTCTCAAATAAAGTGCGGGTCCGGTGTCCTGATGAAAGAGTAGTTCATCGGGTCAGCCCGGGCGAACCCTGCTCGCGGTTTGGTGAAGGCCTGTGTGTGTCTGATTGCAAAATACGCCGGATGTGTAGGATTTCCGTGGAAATTTATGCAAGCGGAAGGATTTGCGCGCTGCGAAAGCACCGCCGTTTTGGCAATGCTTTGCCGGAAATTGTAACACTTGGCGGAAAGCCGCCGCGAATGGCGGCACCTATTGCTGCCCGAAGGGGGCACTGGCGCCCACGATCTCCTCCGTCGCTTCGCCGCAAACGGGGGGCGCGTGCCGGTATGTTACAGGCGTGCGGGAGAAATTCAGCGGGTTGCCCAGCAGTTTGACCGGGCCGGCCGCGCTGTCCATGCTGATGGCCATATCACGGGCGGCGACCTGATCGGTGGCAAACAGCGTTTCCAGATCCTGCACCGGTCCTGCGGGAACCTTGCGGGCCTCCATCGCGTCCAGAACCTCCTCGGTGGTGAACCGCTGCACCGCAGGGATCAGGACGCCGTTCAGTGCGTCGCGGTTCTGCAGCCGGGCCGGGTTGGTGGCAAAGCGGGCATCCTCTGCCAGGCCTTCGTGCCTGAGGAATTCCATGAAACGGCGGAACTGGCTGTCGTTGCCCACCGCCAGGATCACATGGCCGTCCGCAGTTTCATAGACGCCGTAAGGCACGATGCTGGGATGCTCGTTGCCGCGGCGTTTGGGGATCTGCCCGGTGTTCAGATAGGCGGTGCCCTCGTTGATCAGCCAGGCGATCTGAGCGTCCACCAGTGCCAGGTCGATCTGCTGGCCTTCGCCGGTTTTTTCCCGGTGGTGCAGGGCCGACAGGATGCCGATACAGGCATACATGCCGCACATCACATCGGCGATGCCGACGCCGGCCTTCATCGGTTGCCCCTCCGGTTCGCCGGTCAGCGACATGATGCCGCCGAACCCCTGCGCCATGATGTCATAGCCGGGTTTGTGGCTGTTGGGGCCGGTCTGGCCGTAGCCGGAGATCGAACAGTAGATCAGGCCCGGCAGATCATCCTTGAGGCTGGCATAGTCCAGCCCGTATTTCGCCAGCCCGCCCGGTTTGAAATTCTCGATCAGGATATCCGCCTCAGCCGCCAGGCGGCGGATGGCCTGCTGGCCGTCTTTGGTGGCGATATCAATGGAAACCGAGCGTTTGTTGCGGTTGGCGGCCATGAAATAGGCGGACAGGTCGGATTGGTTGCCGTCGGCGTCAGTTGCATAGGGCGGCCCCCATTGGCGGGTGTCATCGCCGCCGGTCTTGGGGTTTTCCACCTTGATCACGGTGGCGCCGAGGTCGCCCAGCAGCTGGGTGCAGGTGGGGCCTGCCAGAATGCGGGAGAGGTCGAGAACCCTGACGCCCTTGAGGGCGCCGTGGGGCAGCATGTCAGATCCGGCCATCATATCCTCCGCGAGGGATTTCCGCCGCGATCACAGTGAACTGGGAAGCGCTGAGCGCCTGTTCAAGGGCTGCGCGCAATTCATTTCGGCTGCGCACGGTCACACCGTTGCCGCCAAACGCCCGGCCCATTGCGGCAAAGTCATGGGGCGCAAAGTCCACGCCGCCATTGGCGAGCTGGCGCTGGCGCTGTTTGAGTTCGATCAGCGCCAGGCTGGCATCGGCAAAGACCACAAAGATCGGTGCCGCGCCCAGCTCGGCGGCGGTGGACAGCTCGCCCGCCACCATCAGGAAGCCGGCATCGCCCGAAAAGCTGACCACCGGGCGCCCGGGCTGCGCCAGCTTGCGGCCGATGGCCATCGGCACCGCGCAGCCCATGGTGCAAAGCGCCGAGGACTGGATCAGCCCGCGCGGCTCATGGCAGGTCCACATCTGGCTGAGCAGGATCCGGTGGGCACCGCTGTCGGCGGTGGCCAGGGTTTCAGGCGGCAGCGTGGCGCGGCATTCGGCGATGACACCCGCCGGGCCCCAGGCGTCGTCTTGCGGGAAGGCCCCGGCCAGCGCGGCCTTTGCCTGCTTGGGGCGGCCATTGTGCCAAGTTCCGCGCGGTTCAGTGCCGTCGGAAAGGGCTGCCAGGGCGGGTGCAATGGCGGCCAGGACGTTCAGGCCTGCCTGGTGCATGTAATGGGTGTTGGCCTCGGGAGCGATGTCGATCACGTTCTGGGTCTCCACGTCCCAGGCATTGCGCCAGCCGGGGCGCATCTCGATCGGGTCGTAACCGAGGGAGAGCACCAGATCGGCCTCCCGCACCAGCGGCAGAAGATGTCTGTCGGCCAGCGGCGACAGCCCGGCACCGCCTAAGGAAAGCGGATGGTCTTCGGGGATGATTCCCTTGGCCTTGTAGGTGGTTAGGAACGGAATCCGGTGATTCTCAACGAAGCTGCGGATGGCAGCGCCTGCGTTTTCCTGCAGCGCATCCAGACCGATCACCGCCACCGGCTGTTCTGCCGCCGCCAGCCAGGAGCGCGCCTGCGCCAGGGCTGCGCCGCTTGGCGCGGTTTCACTTGCTGGCGCACGGCGGATGCCCCGGTCCCTGGCGGGCGCATCGGCGGTGGAGATCGGCACATCGATATGCACCGGCCCGTTGCGCGGCGCCGTGGCTATGGCGACGGCTTTGTCGGCGATCAGATCCGCAGCCTCCGCGTCAAGCCGGAAGGTCGCCTTGGTGATGGGGGTGAACACCGCGCGGTGGTCGAGCACCTGGTGGGTATAGCTGTGCTCCTCTGCCGCGTCGACGCAGCCGGTCAGCACCAGCATCGGCACCCGGTCCTGGTGGGCATTGGCCACAACGTTGATGCCGTTCAGCGCGCCAGGCCCAAGCGTGGCGACCAGAATGACCGGCGCGCCGTCGGCGTGATGCACGCCCTCGCCGATGAAGCCTGCGCAGTTTTCGTGCTTGGCCAGGTGGAAACGGATGCCCGCCTTGGTCAGCGCATCGACCAGGGTCAGCACCTCGCCGCCGGGCATGCCGAAAGCGTGGCGGCAGCCTGCCTCATAGAACCGCCGGGCCAGAACGTCGGCTGCGCGCAGGGTCTCTGTCATCTTGTCTGTCCAATCCATTGATTTGCCGCCAGATTGCCGAGGCAGCGCCGGCGCGCAAGCCCGCTCACGCCAGTGTGAGAAATGCTGCGGCGGATTTTGGCGCATGTCATGCGCATTGAGTGTTTCGGACCAGAAAGAAGCCCAATGGTCATTTCTGCGCCCGCTCGGCAATCCGCGCAAAGCGGTGATCAAGCTGGTCTGCCAGCGCCTGCAGCTCTGCGCCGCCCTCCTCGGCGTAGGGCGCGAAGACATGGGAGGGCAGCTTGTAGGAGAGGGTGGCGCGGCCGTCTTCTTCTTCTGTCACATACATCCGCACCGGCGCTTCGATCATCGCCGCGGTGGAAAGGGCGAGGATCTTCACCGCGAAATCATTGTTGAAGATGCCGATCACCCGGTTGCCCGGGATGGTGATGCCGCGTGCGGCTGCGGCCTTGGTGGGGCCTGCCTGGGTCACCACACCCATGCCCCCGGCCTTGGCCGCGGCTTTGACGTCCTCGAGCAGCTGCCCGTAGGGTTTGGAGGTCTCATGCACTGCCCAACCGTCGCGCGGCGCGATGTTTCCGGCTGCGGCGGCCGAGGCAGCAAGGATCAGGGCAGCGGTCAGGCGTTTCAAAGACATGACGGACCTCCAGATGGGTTTCCTGTGTTCTAGCGTCAAGCACGCAGGCCGGCGGCTCACAATCGCGTGCGCCAGCCGGCGGCCGGCCCGTCAGGGCAGAAACCTGCGCGCGCCTCGGACGGGGCACGCTCCGCTTGAAAACAGGCGGGGTCCGTGTCAGGTGGCGATCTTGCCGCCACCCTGCCGGGTCACCGCAACCACCGCGGGGCGCGGCGGCATGTCCGGGTCGAAATCGGGCCAGCGGGTGGCGGGATCTTCAAAAGTCGACGCGCGCGCAAACCCCTTCAGCGCCGTGGTGCCGTCGGTGCCGGGATGCTGCACCGCCAGGAACAGTGTTTCGCCGTTCGGGGTGAAATAGGGTCCGCACAGCTCTCCGCCTACCGGGCAGCGGAAGAACAGCTTGGAATGGCCGCGCAAGTCCCCTTCGGTCTCCACCCCGTAAAGCCCGTCGGATTTGCCGGTCTTGTCCCACTTCCGCCCTTGGTCGGTGGCGACCCAGAGGCGGCCATCGGCGTCAAAGGCGCAGTTGTCGGGCGAGGCGAACCAGCCGTTTTCCGAGGTTTCCGGGTTCCATTCCGCCCCGACGGCGGCAATGCCCGGATCGCCGCATTTCACCAGGATCGACCAGCGGCCGCGGGTGGCGGCATGGTCGCTTCGGTCTTCCTTGATTTCGATGATATGGCCGAAATCCGACCTTGCCCGCGGGTTGGCAGCGTCAGTCCGGCCGGAACTGCGCCGTGAATTATTGGTCAGCATGATGTAGGCGGTGCCGTCGCCGCGCGGGGCGGCATCTTCGGGGCGGTCCATCGGCGTCGCCCCCAGCGCGTCGGCGGCCAGCCGCGCGTCGATCAGAACATCCGCCTGGCTGGCAAAGCCGTTTTCAGCCGTCAGGGGGCCTTGCCCCTGTACCAGCGGCAGCCAGTGGGCACTGCCGTCCGGGTCAAAGCGGGCGGCGTACAGCGTGCCATCGCGCAGCAGGTTTGAGTTGGCAGCCGGGTCATCCGACACCACACCCTTGGAGACATATTTGTACTGATAGTCGAACCGCGCGTCGTCGCCCATGTAGACAACCAGATGGCCGTCCTTGGAGGTGATGGTTTCAGCGCCTTCGTGGCGGAAGCGGCCAAGGGCGGTGTGTTTCACCGGCGCGGCCTCCGGGTTACGCGGATCAACTTCAACAACCCAGCCGAAACGGTTGGCTTCATTGGGCTCCTTGTCGATGTTGAAGCGGTCGTAATACTTGCCCCAGGCGTACCAGAGGCCCGGCACGCCATAGCGATTCATCCGGGCCGCTTCGGGCTGATCCGACAGGTCCGGCTTGCCGCCGGCGTCCAGCCTGTCAGTCCAGAAATAGCCGTGGAAGTTTTCCTCGGCCATCAGCCAGGTGCCCCAAGGGGTCATACCGCCGGCGCAGTTGTTGAGGGTGCCGATGACCTGCGCGCCGCTTGGGTCTGCGCTGGTCTGCATCCGGGGATGTCCGGCAGCGGGACCGTCTATACGCATTACCGTGTCCAGCGGCGTGATCCGGCGATTCATTTTGCCATCCCGGACCACGGCCCATTTGCCATCATCCATGCGGACGATCTCGACCACTGAGCCGCCATGCGCGGCCATCTCAACGTCCACCAGCGCCTGGGTCATGCCGGCGAACTGCGCCTTGTCCTGGCGGCCGAGGCCCGGGAACATGACCTCTTCATTGGTGTATTCGTGGTTCACGCAGAGCAGGCCGCGGGAGCCTTCGGCGTTCAGCGGCAGAAAGCCGACATAGTCGTTGTTGTAGCCGAACTGCTGCAGCTGGGCCGCGGCCGATTGGTTCATCACGTCGAAGTCCGGAGCGTCCGCAGTGATCGGGTCGCCCCAGCGCAGCAGGACATCGGCGTCATAGCCCCTTGCCACGTGATGGGTTTCGTCGTTGCCCCGGGCCAGCTCATCAAAGGCATAGCGGCTGCTTGCCGCCGTGCCGATCGCAGCAGCCTGGCGCGGCGCAGTGAGGGCGGCGGCGCCGAACAGGGCGGTGGTGGCGGAGACCCCCAGCAGGCCTTGCAGCATGTCCCGGCGGCCATAGCGGCTGGTGATCACGTCGCCGATGGTGCGGGTCTGGTTCGGATTGGTTGGAATATCATCAAAGGTTTCAAAGGCTTCACCCTTGTTGCCGGTCTGCGGGTCGTCAATGATTTGCTTGCGGTCCATGGCGGGTTCCAAAATTCTCATCAAACGTTGCCGGCTGGCCAGCGGGCCAAAGGCGGACCGGGATCATTATCGGCAGGCGTGTAACAGCGGTATAAAGGTTAACGCGTATTAACCAGACTATCACATGCGCCGGAGCGGCCTGCAATTGCCTGCCTGTCCCCGCGGGGACAGCTGGTTATCCTGCCGGGCGGAAGCCTTCGATCAGCTGGCGCAGCCCGATGGCGGCGCCGGTGAAGATCGCCAGCATGGTGACCGGCGCCGAGACCGCCAGGACGGAAAAGGCGCTGAGACCCTGGCCGACGGTGCAGCCCATTGCGATCACCGCGCCCGCACCCATGATCGCAGCACCGATGATCTGGCGGCGCAGCTCGCGCGGGTCCTCGCAGGCCTCCCAGCGGAAATGCCCCTTGATCAGCGAGCCAAGGAAAGCGCCGGTCCAGACTCCGGCGATGGAGCCGACGGCAAAGGACAACGGGCGCAGGCTGCCGGTCATGGTCCAGAGGATGGTTTCGCCCAAGGGGGCGGAGAAGGAGTGGGAGACCACCGGCAGGGCGTCGAACCCTTCGGCATTGATATAAGTTGTGCCGGCCCAGCCGGAGGTGACTGCCAGCCCGACTACGGCAGACCAGAACAGCGCCTGTCTGTCGGCGCGCAGTTCCGCGTTGGCGAGGGAGATCAGCAGGATCAAAAGACCGGCACCCGTCCCGATCGCTGCAACCGGCAGGCCGCTCCAGGCGGCGGCATAATGGGCTAGTCCCGGCGGGATCTCGGTGGTGACGTCCTGCTGCGCGAAAAGCAGGTTGCGCAGGGGGGCGAGGGGGCCGGCCAGAACCACATAGGTGGAGACGCCCATCACCAGCACGATCACAAAGCTGCGCAGATCGCCGCCGCCCAGCCGGGCGATGGCGCCGTAGCCGCAGTTGCCGCTGAGAGCCATGCCATAGCCGAACATCAGCCCGCCAAGGATCGACGCCGCAGGCATCCAGCGGATCGTGAGGTAAAAGGACTGTCCGGCATCGATCAGATCCAGTCCGATCAGGGCAAAACTGGAAGCGGCCGCAACACCGATGGCCACACCCCACATCCGCATCCGCAGCGAGGAGCCGCCGTACAGCAGGTCTTCGATTGCACCCAGGGTGCAGAACCGTCCCAGCCGCGCGGCAAGCCCCAGCAGCACACCGCCCAGCAACCCGATGCAGGCGGCCAGCTGGTGTTCTGTCAGAAGATCAAACATGCGGGGATTTCAAACAGGCCTCAGCTTCCGTCTTTGCAGAACAGGTCATAGACCACTTCCAGCATGCGGCGGGGTTTGTCGTCGGCGAGACGGTAGAAGATCGCCTTGCCTTCCCTGCGGGGAATGACAAGGCCTTCGAGACGCAGACGGGAGAGTTGCTGAGAGACAGCGGCCTGGCGAGCCGACAACAGCTCCTCCAGTTCGGTCACCGATTTCTCGCCGGAGACCAGATGGCAGAGGATCATCAGCCTCCCTTCATGGCTGATCGCCTTGAGGAAGTTGGAGGCTTTGGTGGCGTTGTCCACCATCCTGTCCATTTCTTCCGGTTCCATATCGGCGGAAAACTGCGGTAGTGCCATCTGTTGCCTCCTGAGCAGCGCGCGGGCGCCGTACTCCCCGTCTTGACCTCCTACGGCCGGTCAGCTGCCGCCATGAGTGTTCGTACTCTCAACAAACCCTGTATGGGCGGTTAACAAATCTGCAAGCAAAGGCCAAAAGAAATCTTCGCCCGGATAGCCTTCGAGCCGGGCCAGTTCGCGGCCGCCGTCGACGATCAGAAAGGTCGGTGTGAACATGACCCGGCGGGCAACCTGCAGATCATCAGGCAGGGCACGCAGGTCGACCCGGCGCAGGGGCGCGAATCCGCCCTCGGATGTTTTTGGGTAGACCGGGGCGATTTCTTCGTTCCAGCGGGCGCACCATTCGCAGCCCGGCTGTTCCACCATCACCAGCTCCGCCGCCCAGACAGGCAGAGATAAGCAGACTGCCGCTGCGGCTGCAACCAGTTGCCTAATGTGGCGCATACGTGTCATTCCATCTGTTGACGGTTGCTATTGAAACAACTTAATTCGAATATGTGAATGATACAAGCCGGGCCCGTTAACGTTCGCGTGGGGCTGTCTGGGAGGGGCGATGCTCGAAATTACCCTGTTTGGCGCCATGCTCGCAGGTTTGCTGAGTTTTTTCACCCCCTGCATTCTGCCGATGGTGCCGTTCTACCTGTCCTATATGGGCGGGCTGTCGATGGCCGAGTTGCGTGGGGACGGGGCGATTGCTGCCGGAGCGCAGCGGCGGCTGCTGGCCTCGGCTTTCTGCTTTGCCGCCGGTGTCACCACCGTGTTTATGCTGATGGGCATGGGGGCCACCGCGCTGGGGCAGCTGTTTGGACAGTACCTTGAAATTCTATCTTACGGCGCTGCGGCGCTGCTGTTGCTGTTCGGGCTGCATTTTCTGGGCGTGGTGAAGATCCCGCTGCTGTACCGCGAGGCGCGGATGGAGAGTTCTGCGGAGCCCTCCACCATGCTGGGCGCCTATCTGACGGGGCTGGCTTTCGGCTTTGGCTGGACGCCCTGCGTGGGGCCGGCACTGGCCTCGATCCTGATGATTGCTTCCGGCATGGGGGATATCTGGCGCGGCGGGCTGCTGCTGCTTGTGTACGGGCTGGGGATGACCGCGCCCTTTGTGGCGGCGGCGCTGTTTGCACGGCCCTTTTTGTCCTGGGTGGCGCGGCACCGGGCAGCATTTGCCTGGGTGGAAAAGGGCATGGGGGTAATGCTGGTGCTGTTTGCGGTGCTGATCGCAACCGGCGGGGTACGGCTGATTGCCGATGCGATGATCCGCTGGATGCCGGGTTTCAGCACAATCGGCTAACTGAGGTATGGGAGATAACATGCTGAGAAATATTGCGAAAGCGTTAATGGCGGTGGTTTTATCCACGCCCTTGGCAGTGGGAGCAGCGGCGGCGGATCTGGGCGATGACGGTCTGCACAAGACGTCCTGGATGCGGGACACCTTCAAGGATCTGCGCGAGGATCTGGAAGAAGCCAATGGCGAGGGCAAGCGGCTGGCGCTGATCTTTGAACAGCGCGGCTGCATCTATTGCACCAAGATGCATGAGGAAACCTTTCCGCGCCCCGAGGTCAGCCAATACATTGAAGAGAACTTCTTTGTCGTGCAGCTGAACCTGCACGGCGATATCGAGGTCACCGATTTCGATGGCGAGGTGCTGCCGGAAAAAGAGATGGCGCGAAAATGGGGAATGCTGTTCACACCGACGATTCTGTTCCTGCCGGAAGCGGTGGCGGACGATGCCACGGCGCCTGAGGCGGCGGTGGCGGTGATGCCGGGGGCCTTTGGCGCCGGGACCACGTTGGACATGTTTACATGGGTCAATGAAAAGCGCTATGCGGCTGAGAGCGGTGAAGATTTCCAGCGTTATCACGCGCGCCGGATTCGCGAGCGCAATAATGGATCTGCAGACTAGGGGCCCGGCGCATAATCCGCAAAAATTCATAATACTGAATTTGTTGTTGCGTGCAGGGGCGGCAGTGCCCTACGGTATGCAGCAGCTAAGCAAGCCGCCCGGTGAAAGCGGCAGCCAATGGGAGGACACATGAAGCTTACATCTCTGACACTGGCGCTGAGCCTGGCCGGGAATGCGGTCTGGGCCGGGGAGGTTGCTCCGAAAGCGGTGCAGTACGGCGAGTATGGCGAAGTGGCCGTGTCGCTGACGGGGGTTGCGGGCGATGCCGTCAATGGCGCGCTGGTGGCCGGCACCAAATCCAAGGGCAACTGCGTGGCCTGCCACCAGCTGACAGCGCTGGCGGATGTGCCGTTCCATGGCGAGATCGGCCCGTCGCTGGATGGCGCCGGCGACCGCTGGACCGAAGCAGAGCTGCGCGGGCTGGTGGCCAATGCCAAGATGACATTCGAGGGCACCATGATGCCGGCCTTTTACAAGGTCGATGGCTTCATCCGCCCGGGCGATGCCTATACCGGCGAAGCCGGAACCGAGCCGCTGCCGCCGATCCTGACGGCGCAGGAGATTGAGGATGTGGTCGCGTTCCTTGCGACGCTGAAAGAAGAGTAAGGCACGGGCGGGGCCTTGTGCGCTTCGCAGCCTTCAGAGAATTCAAAGGAGAGATATGATGGAGTTCTCACGCCGTGAGACCCTGGCGATGGGCCTGGGCGCTGCCATGGTGACCGTGCTGCCGTTCCGTGCGAATGCGGCGGCGGACGACCGGATCGCCGCCTTTACCGGTGGTGCGGATATCGCCGAGGGCGGCGTCACCCTGACCGCGCCGGAAATTGCTGAAAACGGCAACACCGTTCCGGTGTCCGTGGCTGCAGAAGGCGCTTCCGCGATCCTGGTGCTGGCCACCGGCAACCCGGAACCGGGCGTTGCGACCTTCAATTTCGGGCCCGGTGCCGCGCAGCAGTCGGCCTCGACCCGGATCCGTCTGGCAGGCACCCAGGACGTGGTTGCGGTTGCCAAGCTGGCTGATGGCTCCTTTGCCAAGGCCAGCGCCACCGTCAAAGTGACCATCGGCGGCTGCGGCGGCTGAGGCTGTGCGCTCCCTGAACAGAATTCTTAAGGAGAATTAAAGACATGGCATCCGGTGTTAAACCCCGCGTCAAGGTCCCGAAGTCCGCTGCCGCCGGTGAGGCGGTCACCATCAAGACCCTGATCAGCCACAAGATGGAAAGCGGTCAGCGCAAGGATAAGGAAGGCAACCTGATCCCGCGCTCGATCATCAACCGCTTTACCTGCGAATTCAACGGCGAGACGGTTGTGGATGTGGCGATGGAGCCTGCGATCTCCACTAACCCGTATTTCGAATTCGAAGCTGTCGTCCCGGAAGCCGGTGAGTTTGTCTTCACCTGGTATGACGACGACGGCTCGGTCTACGACACCAAAAAGAACATCGCCATCGGCTGATCCGTTCCGGATCTTCAGGCACGCGTCTTGTCCGGTTTGATCCGGGCAGGGCAGGCACCCAAGGGAGGACAGGGAATGAACAAACAGGCAATTACAGCCATTGCCGCTGTGCTGGCGCTGCCGATGGCCGCCGCAGCAGGCCCCGATGATGACACTCTGGTGGTCAACGAGGACATCGAGATGGTCACCAAGACCGCCGCGCCCGCCCATGTGTCGGATGTGCTGGACGAGGTGATGTCGGGCTGGCACTTCCGCAAGGATGAAACCCAGGCCCTGCAGATGGATGATTTCGAGAACCCGGCGATGATATTCGTCGATCAGGCGATTGACACCTGGAACACCGCCGAAGGCTCCGAAGGCAAGTCCTGTGCGTCCTGCCACGATGATGTGGAGGCAAGCATGGCCGGTGTGCGCGCGGTCTATCCCAAGTGGAACGAGACCGCAGGCGAGGTCCGCACCCTGAACATGCAGATCAACGACTGCCGCGAAAACCAGATGGGCGCCGAGAAGTGGAAGTATTCCGGTGGCAAAATGGCCGCGATGGAGGCGCTGATCTCGGTCCAGTCGCGCGGCATGCCGGTGAATGTGGCCATCGACGGCCCGGCTCAGCCGGCATGGGAGCAGGGCAAAGAGATGTATTACACCCGCACCGGCCAGCTGGAGCTGTCTTGCGCGAATTGCCATGAAGACAATTATGGCAACATGATCCGCGCCGACCATCTGAGCCAGGGCCACATCAATGGCTTCCCTGTGTACCGGCTGAAGAACACCAAGCTGAACACGGCGCACGCGCGGTTCAAGGGCTGCATCCGTGACACCCGCGCCGAAACCTACAAGCCCGGCTCGGCTGAGTTTGTGGCGCTGGAGCTTTATGTTGCCTCGCGCGGCAACGGGCTGTCGGTCGAAGCACCTTCCGTCCGCAACTGATCTTTGCGCCCCGCGCCTGGATGCAGGTGCGGGGCGTCTCTCTTTATAAACATTCATTTACGCGAATATATCGCGTGAGCATACAGGATACCGGTACTCATGATCTCGCGCCGCGATTTTCTGCAGGTTACCATGGCCGCCTCGGCCATGATGGGGGCGTCAGGCTTTGGCAATTGGGCGCGGCTGGCTGCGCAGCAGTCGCTGACCCAGGACCAGCTTCTGGAGTTTGACAGCTTTGGTAACATCAGCCTGATCCATGTGACTGATATTCACGGCCAGTTGAAGCCGATCCATTTCCGCGAACCCTCGGTCAATCTGGGCGTCGGCGCCAACAAGGGCCATGTGCCGCATATCACCGGCGCCGATTTCCGCCGCGCCTATGGTATCGCCGATGGCAGCCCCTCGGCCTATGCGCTGACCCATGATGATTTTGCGTCGCTGGCCAAGGGATACGGCCGCGTTGGCGGGCTGGACCGGGTGGCGACGGTGATCAACGCGATCCGCGCCGACCGCCCTGACGCGCTGCTGTTTGATGGCGGCGACACCTGGCACGGCTCCTATACCTGCCATCACACGGCAGGCCAGGACATGGTCAACGTGATGAACGCGCTGAAGCCGGATGCGATGACCTTTCACTGGGAGTTCACACTGGGCTCCGAGCGGGTCAACGAGATTGTCGATGGGCTGCCCTTTGCTGCGCTTGGCCAGAACATCTTTGATGCCGAATGGGATGAACCGGCCGAGCTGTTCAAACCATACAAGTTCTTTGAGCGCGGCGGCGCCAAGGTGGCGGTGATCGGTCAGGCCTTCCCCTATATGCCGATCGCCAACCCCGGCTGGATGTTCCCGGAGTATTCGTTCGGCATTCGCGACGAGAACATGCAGGCCATGGTGGATGAGGTCCGCGCGGCGGGGGCCGATCTGGTGGTGGTCCTTAGCCACAACGGGTTCGATGTTGACAAGAAGATGGCGGGCAAGGTGCAGGGCATCGACGTGATCCTGTCGGGCCACACCCATGACGCGCTGCCGGCGCCGGTGTTGGTGGGCAAGACCCATATCATCGCCTCGGGCTCGAACGGCAAATTCGTCTCCCGCGTGGATCTGGACGTGCGCGACGGCCAGTTGATGGGGCTGCGGCACAAGCTGATCCCGGTCTTCTCCGATGTGATCGCGCCGGATCCGGCGGTGGCGCAGCTGATCGAGGCCGAGCGCGCGCCCTACAAGGCGCAGCTGGCGGAGGTGATCGGCCAGACCGATACGCTGCTGTACCGGCGCGGCAACTTCAATGGCACCTGGGACGACCTGATCTGCGACGCGCTGCTGAGCGAGCGGGAAGCGGATATCGCCATGTCGCCCGGCGTGCGCTGGGGGCCGTCGCTGGTGCCCGGTGACGACATCACGCGAGAGGATATCTGGAACGTCACCTCGATGTCCTACGGCGCGGCATACCGGTCCGAAATGACCGGCGAGTTCATCAAAGTGGTGCTGGAGGATGTGGCCGACAACATTTTCAACCCGGACCCCTATTATCAGCAGGGCGGCGACATGGTGCGGATCGGCGGCATGGGCTATCGCATCGATATCACCAAGCCGCAGGGCGAACGGATTACCGATATGACCTTGCTGAAGAGCGGCGAGGCGATTGATCCCGCGAAATCCTATGTTGTGGCCGGCTGGGCCAGCGTGAATGAGGGCACCGAAGGGCCGATGATCTGGGATGTGGTCGAGGATCACATCCGCAAGCTGGGCACTGTGAGCCTGAACCCGAATACCTCTGTGCAGGTGGCTGGCGCTTAACAGCGCCCGCCCCGGCGGGAGTTACGGCAAAAAAATTTGCGCAGTTGAATTCACGAAAGTGAATTCTTCTATGTAAGGAGGCAATGAGAAAGAATGAGTGATAACGCCAAGAGTCTGGCGCCCTCGCGCCGCCAGTTCCTGACCGGGGCGGCGGCGGCCGGAGCCGGGGCGGCGGCGGCCGGTGCCGCCAAGGCCGCCGCGCCTGATCCGCTGATTACCGAAGTGCAGGATTGGGCCAGCGGCTTGGGCGAGGGAGTGGATGCCACGCCCTATGGGCTGCCGATCCAGTTTGAATCCGATGTGGTGCGCCGCAATGTCGAATGGCTGACGGCGGATACAATCAGTTCAATCAATTTCACGCCGATCCACGCGCTGGACGGAACCATCACACCGCAGGGCTGTGCGTTTGAGCGGCATCATTCGGGTGCCATCGAACTGCGCAAGGAAGATTACCGGCTGATGATCAACGGGCTGGTGGATACGCCGCTGGTGTTCACCTACGAGGATCTGGAGCGCTTCCCGCGTGAAAACCGCGTTTACTTTTGCGAGTGCGCGGCGAACTCGGGCATGGAATGGGCCGGGGCGCAGCTGAACGGGGCACAGTTCACCCATGGCATGATCCACAACATGGAATATTCCGGTGTGTCTTTGCGGACGCTGCTGGAGGAGGCGGGCGTCAGCCCCGAGGGCAAGTGGGTCTATGTGGAAGGCGCGGATGCGTCCTCGAATGGGCGTTCTATCCCGCTGGACAAGGCGATGGACGACGTGCTGGTTGCCTTCAAGGCCAATGGCGAGGCGCTGCGCAAGGAGCATGGCTACCCGGTGCGGCTGGTGGTGCCGGGCTGGGAAGGCAACATGTGGATCAAGTGGCTGCGCCGGATCGAGGTGATGGACCAGCCGGTAGAGAGCCGCGAGGAAACCTCGAAATACACCGACACACTGGCCGATGGCGTCAGCCGCAAATGGACCTGGGAGATGGATGCCAAATCCGTCATCACCAGCCCCAGCCCGCAGGCGCCCATCACGCACGGGAAAGGCCCTCTGGTGATCACCGGTCTGGCCTGGTCGGGCCGCGGTGCAATCACCGGCGTGGATGTGTCGCTGGACGGCGGCAAGAACTGGCAGGCGGCGCGGCTGGCGGCTCCGGGGGCCGACAAGGCGCTGAGCCGGTTTTATCTGGACAGCAACTGGGACGGTTCGGAAATGCTGCTGCAGAGCCGGGCCAGGGATTCCTCAGGCTATGTCCAGCCCACCAAGGCGCAGTTGCGCGCCGTGCGCGGGCTGAATTCGATCTATCACAACAACGCCATCCAGACCTGGTGGGTCACGGCAAACGGGGAGGCGGAGAATGTCGAGGTTTCCTAAGTTTATAGCAGTTTCTGCAGTGGCATCAGCGCTGGCGGTCCCTGCCGATGCAGAGAAGTTCGGCCTGGGCCGCCCGGCTTTGCCGGAGGAAATCGCAGCCTGGGACCTGGACGTCGCACCCGACGGCAGCGGTCTGCCTGCAGGTTCGGGCGATGTGTTCACCGGCGAGGAGGTTTTTGCCGAAAAATGCGCGGTCTGCCATGGCGACTTTGCCGAAGGGGTCGGCAACTGGCCCAAGCTGGCAGGCGGGCAGGGCACGCTGGACCATGACGACCCGCTGAAGACGGTGGGCAGCTATTGGCCGTATCTGTCGACCACCTGGGACTATGTGAACCGGTCGATGCCATTCGGAAACGCGCAGTCGCTGAGTGCGGATGAGGTCTATGCCATCACCGCCTATATCCTCTATTCCAACGATCTGGTGGATGAGGAGTTCGTGCTGTCGAACGAAACTTTCATGGATGTCGAACTGCCGAACGCCGATGGGTTCATTCTGGATAACCGGCCGGAGGCGGAGAAGCATTTCTGGAACCCGGCCCCTTGCATGGCAGACTGCAAGGGCAGTGTCGAGATCACCATGCGCGCCCTGGTGCTGGATGTGACACCGGAGGAGGAAAGCGCCGGAGCACCTGCGGAAACTGTGCCGCCGGCTGGCAGCGCCGCGGAGCAGGCGGTTGACGAAACTGTTGAAACCACTGCGGTTCTGGATCCGGAACTGGTCGCCAAAGGCGAGAAGGCCTTCAAGAAGTGCAAGGCCTGCCATCAGGTCGGGGACAATGCCAAATCGAAGACCGGGCCCATTCTGAACGGTATCGTTGGCGCCCCTGCTGGCCATATAGAGGGGTTCCGCTATTCCAAGGCGATGAAAACCGCAGCTGAGGGCGGGCTGGTCTGGGACGAGGCCGAACTTGCGGCCTTTCTGGCCAAGCCCAGAAAATACATGAAGGGCACCAAGATGTCCTTTGCCGGTCTTAAGAAGGACAGCGACATTAAAGCCGTGATCGCGTATTTGCAGTCCTATTCGCAGTAAACGCTGACGTCTTGGACACTGGCAGGGGGCGCCGCTGGTGCCCTTTTTCCTGCGGGGCCGGCAGCCGGGGCGGCCGATCCGCCCGTCAGCTCCAGCCTTTGCGGAAGAAATGCGGCGAGGCGCCGAACTAGCGCT
>NZ_JAXMOX010000014.1:0-38324 GCF_034669605.1 Leisingera sp. | reverse complement strand
GTTCAACGAAGCTGCGGGCGGGCAGGAAGTCTTTCACCTGCATATGCATGTGCTGCCGCGCAAGGAGGGCGACCGGCTGCGCCCGCCGGGAACGATGGGGGATCAGGCGCTGATCCAGGCGCAGGCGGAACAGATCCGCGCTGCACTTGCCGCAGGCTGAGGCCGGCCATTCAGGCGGACCATTGCTGTATTGAAACCGCCGCCTGAATAACCGGGGCGGTTTCAATGCGAATTCGTGCATTCGAAATAAATGTTGATCTTTAGTTGAATTTGACCATAGCTGTTTCGCAAATTGGTTGTAGGTCAAAGAAGGCGCTCGCGCCTAAGCGTATAGGAACCCAAGAATTGGGTGGTCTGGCACGGTATGCCAGCCCGGTTTAGGGCGGCATCAGCCGGTAATTTTCAGTTGACAGGCTGACTGTCTGAAACAAGCGGGCAAACGCGCCCGTGCCTGAACGTATGCTTGCAAGGCGTGCCGCCGCATTGACGCGAAAAGCATTATTGGAGGGAGCGGTGTGACTCTCTTGTACCGTGCGCAGGCCTTGTCGCAGGACCAGGTTGTTGCTGCCATTTACGAAACGATTATCCGGCCAGAGCAATTCGACCGGTTTTCCGCTGGTCCGCCGGGCGGCGGGGACGGCCTTGGCCGCTGGGGGGCGGTTGGGCGGCCCAGGGCCGTGCCCGTGCTCAGGGCGCATTTCTCGCGCGCAATGCAGATCCAGGAACAGCAGTGGGAGCGTGCAGGGCGGCCGGATCCCGGTGAATGTTCAGGCGATTGCCCCCGGTTCTGGCTGCTGGCCAGCGCCGGACCCGGGGGGCGCCTGTTGAATGCGTCGCAACCCGCCGCCCGGCAGCTAGCCAGCGGCGGAGATCTTCCTGCGGCCATGGGGCTGACACAGGCCGCTGCAGACCGGTGGCGTATTCTTATGGAGCAGGTGCGCGAGGGGGAGTTTTTCTGGCAGGAGGTTCTGCTTCTCGGCACTTGCCGCCCGGGGGAGCGGTTTCTGTGCCGCCCTGTCCGGCTGGATGGGGCAGGCAGGCCTGTCGCAGCCGTCATGGCGGAACGGCTGGACTGCGAATGGAGCGAAGAGGCCGCAGGACCAGTGGCCGCGGCCTTCGGACTGCAGAGGTCCGAAATCGACCCGCTGAAGGCAGTGATGAACGGCACCGGCGGCCAGGTGGAGGCAGAACTGGAACAGATTGCAGCCAGGGCAGGAGCGCCGGGAACGGCTGAGCTGATCCGGCTGGCCGCCTTCCTGTTCAACGAACATATACGGGATTTGAAAATTGCCCGGGGCGAGCTGCTGCCACCTTCGGAAGAGGTTGAGGACAGAAGCGGGCGGCGCAGTCAGTTTTTCCGGTTCGGCGCCGAAACCGGACAGCCGGTGATCTATGTGCACGGGATGCTGGACGGGATCGCGCCGCTGCAGCGTCTGCAGCCGCAGCTTAGAACCCTGGGGTTCCGGGTCTATGCGCCGATGCGTGCGGGCTATGGCGGCTCGGTGCCGCTGCCGCGCGGGCTGGATCCGGCGGATGCCTTTGTTCAGCAGCTGGATGCACTGATCACACGCAAAAACCTGCAGCGGCCGGTATTGCTCAGCCACCGGGGCGGCGCATTGTACGGCTGCGCGGCGGCCAACCGGCTGCACAGCCGGATCGCCGGGCTGGTGGCGGTGGCCTCAAATTGTTCGATTGCCACGCCGCAGCAGTTTTCCGGGCTCAGCGGCTATGCCTGGCTGGTGGCCTTTGCCGCCACCCGTGCCCGCTGGATGCTGCCCTGGTTGATGAAAGCCTGGTCAGGCGCTCAGCACTGGTACGGGCATAAGGCGCTGCTGACGGCCCAGACTGCGCGCAACAGCCGCGAAAAGGTGATGCTGGATCAGATGGACCTGCTGCCGCTGCTGAAGCAAAGCCAGCTGCTGTTCCGGCAGCAGGGCGGCGCCGGATTCCTGGCGGATGTGCAGATGATGCGGCAGGGGAGCCGGAAGATAGCGCTGACACGGCACACGCGGGCGGTTTTTGTGCATGGCGGCGAGGACCGCGTCGCGCCGCTGTCCGGTATCCGCGATATCTTCGGCAGTCAGCAGAACGCTCAGCTTTGCGTCAGTCAGGAAGCGGGAGCGCTGCTGTTTTACACCTTTCCGGAACTGGTGCTGACGGCGCTGCAGGACTGCGCTTCGGCGGCACAAGGCAAGGCCTAGCCGCCAAAAACGTGCTCAAAGCTGCGCTTCAGGGCGACGTCTACATCCGCCATGGTGACGGGCAATCCCAGATCGACCAGGCTGGTCACCCCGTATTCGGTAATGCCGCAGGGCACGATGCCGGTGAAATGCTCCAACTCCGGCTCCACATTGATCGAGATGCCGTGGAAGCTGACCCATTTGCGCAGGCGGATGCCGATGGCGGCGATCTTGTCCTCGGCCGTGCCGCCGGTTGCGGTCTGCGGCTTGTCCGGGCGTTCGACCCAGACGCCGACACGGCCGTCGCGGATATGGCCCTTGATGTTGAACTCATCCAACGCGGCGATTACCCAGCTTTCCAGCTGCTGCACGAACCGGCGCACGTCGTGGCCGCGCTGGCCCACGTTCAGCATCACATAAACCACCCGCTGGCCCGGCCCGTGATAAGTATATTGGCCGCCGCGTTTGCTGTCATAGACCGGGAAACGGTCCGGGTCAGTCAGGTCTTCGCGCTTGGCCGAGGTGCCGGCGGTGTAAAGCGGCGGATGTTCGACCAACCAGATGCATTCTTCCGCAGTGCCCGCGGCGATCGCCGCCGCGCGCTCTTCCATGAAGGCAACTGCTTGATCATATTCAACAAGGCCGTCCGATGCGATCCATTCAACCATGGCTCTTGCTGTCCTTTTCCGTCATCCCTTCGGCCCCGCCAGTAAAGTGATCGTAAAATTCCTAGGTAGCAGCCCTGACTGTGGAGTATCCTGATTCCATTGTTAGTATCCATAGGGGGCGAGTATCATGCTTTCCAAGCCGCTTAAGCCGGCATTGACCGCCGCGTTTCTGGCGACATCGGTCACCAGCCCTGCGACTGCGAGCGATTTGGGCGCCGCAATTGTCGGAGGGGTGATTGGCGGGGTTATCGTCAATGAAGTTCACAAAAATAAACAGCGCCAGCGCCGTGCCACCACCTACCACCGCGCTCCGGCAAGCTCTGCCACCCGGGCGCAGAACCGTGAAACCCAGGTGGCACTGAATTATTTCGGCTTCCACTCCGGCACGCCGGATGGGGTGCTGGGCAGGCGGTCCCGCGCCGCCATTTCCCAGTATCAGGTCCACATGGGCTATCCGGCCACGGGCTACCTGGCCCCGTATGAACGCAATTTCCTGGTCAGTTCCTACAGCCGTGCGCAAATCGGTGGCCCGCCGGTCATCAAAGCGATGCAAGGCCCCAACGGGGTGCGCGGATTGCTGCATGCCTGGCGGGATGAGGCCGCGGGTGTCAGAACAGCAGGGAGCAGTTACGGCGGCTACGGCGGGTTGCCCTCCGAAGTCAGCCAGGCGGTGGATGAGATCGCCGCCAGCTCCGAACCGAGCGGAGAGCAGCTGTTGCAGCGCACCGGCTTCATGCAGCTGGCGGATCTGAATGGCGATGGCCGCAACGACTATGTGCTCGATACGTCGGTGTCCGGCAGTTCCTTCTGGTGCGGCGCGTCGAATTGCTCGGTGATGGTCTTTGCCTCCACGCCGCAGGGCTATCAGCGCAATGACTTCCTGGCGCGCGGCGTGACACCCGCCAGCTTTGCCTGCCATCAGGGCACCTGCCGCATGGCGGATACGGGCAGCGATGCCCCGGTTCAGGCCGCCCAGCAGAACCGCAGCACGGTGACAGCCTTTGCCGGCCAGGAAAGCGCCTCGCTGGGCGGCATCACCCTGTTTGACCAGCCGGCGCCAAGTGCCTCGCTTACCAGCTATTGCAGTAAGGTAAGCCTGCTGACCAGCTCGAACGGCGGCTTTATGACAGCGGCAAGCATGACTGACCCGGAACTGGCGCTGGGCGAGCAGTTCTGCCTCGCTCGCACCTATGCCATCAACGCGGGCGAGACCCAAGCCGGCAAGGTTCAGGCTGTTTCGCAAGCGCAGATCGACACCCAATGCGATGCGTTCGGCCCGGCTGTGCAGCCATTCCTGGCCAAGCTCGGAACTGCGGGCAGCGGCGAAGTAATGGGTGATGTGCAGAAGTTCGTGCTGCAGTCCGGTATGTCGCTGGAACAGCTGGCCAATACCGCCGGGATTTGTCTGTTCTCCGGTTACCGCCGTGATGACATGGAGGTGGCGCTGGGTGCCGCGCTGATTCTGACCGGTGCCGGCCAGCGCCCCTATGCCGAGCTGATCGGCCACCATCTGGCGTTGGGCTTTGGCGCGCCGGTCACCGCAGAAAGGGCGCAGGATTGGTACGGCATGGCCGTGATTTCGCTGGAGGGCGGCGCTGCACCTGTCTTTGCCCCTGGGCAGCCCGAGCGGGCAGAGCTGATCAAGACAGCCTCGGCCAAGCTGGCCGGCGGCCGGGTTCAGCCGGTGCAGGCCTCCGGCGCTGCGGCATTGCCGTCGTTCTCCTCTGACTGATCGCTGATCTTTTCAGCTGTATGCTGTAAATGGCCGGCAGAACTGCCGGTCATTTTTTTATGCTGAGTTCCGGTGCCCCCGAAACCCCGCGGCTTTCTGCCGTTTGTGGCCGGGTTTTTACTTTAAATGCTGGATTTCAACCTTTGACACCCTGCGGCCTTGAATGCAACTTGTGCAATTAAAAAGTGCGTTGTCTTAGGGGGGTGTTTATGCGGTTCAAGCTGCTTTCCACATTCATTATCTGTTCTGCGCTGGCACTGACGCCGGCCGAACGTGTTTCTGCCGATGCGGGCGACTTTGCTGCCGGTGCCATCATCGGCGGCATCATCGGCGGCGCCCTGTCCAAGAACCAGCGGCGCTCGGGAACCAAGGCGCCCCGGCGTTCCCGGCTGCCGTCCACTCAGGAAGGCCGCCAGATTCAGGAATCGCTGAACTACTTCAGTTTCCCTGCGGGTGCGGTCGACGGGCAGCTGGGCCGTAAAACACGCGAGGCGGTTTCCGCCTATCAGGCTTACCTGGGCTATCCGGTCACAGGGCAGCTGAACGATTTCGAGAAAGACCTGCTGCTCAGTTCCTTCCAACGGGCGCAAGCCAGCGGCTATCTCGCCAGCCAGCAGGCGATGGCGCATCCCGACGGGCCGCGCGGGCTGCTGAAGATCTACCTGGCCGAGCGGCTGTCGCCGCAGCCGCAGCCTCAGCAGCCCTATGGCCTGCCACAGGCCGTCATGGCCGGGAGCAGCACCGGCACCTATGGTGTGCCGCAGCAATACGGGCAGAGTGCACAGCAGCAATACGGCCAGCAGCAGATGGGGTTTGCGGCCACCACCCAGGCATACGGCATTCCGCAGCAGCCCCAGTTGCAGGGCCAGCAAGGGCAATTCGTGCCGCAATCGCAGGTGCCGGGCCAATTTGTGCCTCAAGACCAGCTGCAGCAACAGAGCCAGTTCGTGCAGCAGGGGCAGGTGATGGCGGCCGCGCAGGGACAGGCGCCGATCCAGAACAGCGCGGTAGTTCAGGGCAGCGGCACCGCGGCAACACCGGTCCTGTTGCAGCAGAACGATATTGCCGCACCGCTGATCAGCCGCCGCGCGTTGGTGATCGGCGTCGACGGCTACCAGAACCTCGCCGCCTTGCAAAAGGCGCGCAACGATGCCCTGGCGGTCAGCGATACGCTCGGGGCGCTCGGCTTTGAGGTGACCACGCTCTATGACGCGGGGCGCCGCGACATCAACAGCGCGGTCTCGACCTTTGCCAACCAGATCAAGCCGGGGGATGAAGTCCTGTTCTACTTCGCGGGCCACGGGGTTGAGGTCGACGGGCGCAATTATCTGCTGCCCTCCGATGTGCCGATGGTAAATTTCGGCGATGAAAGCTTCCTGACCGGGGAAAGCATTGCCGCCGACCGGGTGCTTGGCACTTTCCAGCGCAAGGGTGCGCGCTCAACCATCATGATCCTGGACGCATGCCGCAACAATCCCTTCCCCAGGGACGGCCAGCGGTCGGTCGGCGGCACCCGCGGTTTGGTGCGGATGGAGCCGCCGGAGGGCGCCTTTATCCTGTATTCCGCCGGCACAGGCCAAACTGCCCTGGACCGGCTGTCGGACAATGATGCCAATCCGAATTCGGTGTTCACCCGCGCGCTGCTGACGCGCCTGAACCAGCCGGGCATGACGCTGCACCAGCTGGCCAAGCAGGTGCGCCGGGATGTTCAGGATCTGGCAGCCACCGTGAACCACGATCAGTTCCCGGCCTATTACGACCAGATGTCGGGCGAAATGGTGCTGCGGCGCCAGTTGGCGGCCCAGGGCAACTGAGACTGTTTCCAGGGAGCCTTTTGAAACCGGAGACTGCCGGGATACCCGGCTGTTTTCCGGCGCTTAAGCGGGGTGGCCCGCGGGGGCGCGCATTCTGTTCAAAAAAGATAATTTTCAGCTTCACATCGCATCCGGGCTGGTCTATACGCCTCGACACCAAGCCTAAGACAGTGCGGTCGTGGCGGAATTGGTAGACGCGCAGCGTTGAGGTCGCTGTTCCTTAACCGGAGTGGAAGTTCGAGTCTTCTCGACCGCACCAAAACTTTCTCCTAACACCAAGAAAAATAAGGGTTAGAGCAGAAACGGCCTTTCCCTGTCCCCCACTGTGTCCCCCAATGGTTTTTTGTGGTCTGAACCACGGTCCCGGGACATTGCAACTCCCGCGGCCGGAAGATCGCCAGCCGGGAACCAGGCGCGGGGCAGGGCGCAATGCTCGAATCGGTCGCCCACGCGCAGGAAGGTGCCGAGGCTGGTAGCCGCGCGTCCCTCGTCGTAGTCGATCACATTGACGGTCAGGCCATCCCACGGGTGGCCGGTATAGGCCTGAATGGTCACGCGGGGCCGAGTCACTGCTGCGGCTCCTGCCCCTCGATCAAGGCCTCCATTTCCTCGACCTTCAGCAGCGACATGCTGCCGAACTTTCGGATCTTGATACGGCCCTCATCACTCAGGCGGTAAACTGTCCGCTTGGAGAGGCCGAATACCTCCTGCACGTCCCGCACGCGGACATAAATCGGCTTCACAGGCGCCTGTTCAGATTTGGAATGCATGAAACTCTCCATGAATGTCAGGCGCACCTTCACCCGGTGCGCCCGAGGCGCTTAGGCGCGCTTAGGCGCGCGCCGGTCGGTCGCCTTCCCAGCCGATCGGCATCTGGAAGCCCGCGGCGTGCTTGTGGCCGCCACCGCCGTACTGCGCCGCGATCTCGGACACGTCCATGCCCCCCCTTGCCGAGCGCAGGCTGAACACGCGCAGGCCATCGGCGCGGTCGAAGTAGCAAGCGGCAAAGACCTCCTCCTGCGCCATCAGGTGCGCGGCGTCCGAGGCCATCGTGCGGGGCAGGTTCGCCACCGGCACCGTGCAGTTTCCGATCACCATCGGGCGCTGGCAGATCCGGATCAGCTCCGCGATATCTTTGTGGTGCTTGCGCTCGATCGCCGCGCCGCGCTCGACGGCGGATTTGAACAGGCGCGCGTCGTCCAGCATGCTGGCGCAGGTGTGCCACAGGCCAAAATCGTACTCATGCGAGAACAGCCAGGCGGCAATCTCCCGCGAAAATACGAGATCGAACCGCCACAGGTCCCGGTCGGCCACATAGTCCACCAGCACGGGTCGCGTCTCGCCCGGGTGGAAAAAATCCCAGGCCAGCTGGGCACCGCTGCGCTCCATGTCAAAGATCACAGAAGGCACGCCAATGTTTCTGCCAGCCGTTCCAGCATTCACTGCCGCCAAGTGGGCAGTCCACGTTTCAGAGCCGAGGCTCTCACACTCAGGGAGCGGAAAGCCTGCCAGATCCTCCTGCGCGGTCTTGTGGTGGTCCAGCACCAGTACAGAGCGCGCGTCAGCCGCCATCCGCTCCAGCACGGGGCGTTTGTAGCTGAAGTCCACCAGGACCACGTCCGCGCCAGTCACGTCCGGCGGCGGCGCGCCGTAGGTGCCGGCATAGAATTCGACATCGGCGCCCAGCGCGCTGCGAACCGCCCATGCAGCGGTGAAGCCATCTGCGCATGACGCATGATAAATACAGACTGTTCTTCTCATTGGGGTCACTCCATCAAAGGCTTGCCTTGCCCGATCTTGCGGGCGGCCGGACGGGCCCACTCGGGCAGCTTCAGCTGGCCGCCACCGGGGCGGCGCTCGGACACAACAGCAAGCTCGGTGCTGGGGCGCTTGCCGGGTGCCAGTGCGGTCCATGGTGCCAGCTTGATCGCAACGCTTCCCCGGGCGCCTCCGAACAGGCGAAAGCCGGCCGGATCAGAGGCGTCCGCCAACTCAACGTCCATGAGGTGGGTTTTGCCTTGATCGTCGTAGAGCGTGAGCTTCAGGGCGTCTTTGTCAGGATCCAGAGCGCCGCCGAAGAAACGCTTTTGGGCGGCCTCGGACAAACCGATACGGACGCACTGCCCGGACCTCGTGTCTGCCACCGAGATGCTGAATCCGGACTTTCCGGCTCCAACCTCGAATGGCTTAGGGATTATGGCTGGCATAGTTTCCTCCTGCTTTGGGTTCACTGCATTGCAGTGACGTTGCAGGAGGTGGGGCAGGGCGCTTAGGCGCGCTTAGGCGGCGAGCTTGGCGGTGATCAGATCGTGGAACACGGAGACGGTACGGTCTGTCTCGTATTCCGCTATAAACTCGCCTAGCATTTTCAGGTTTTCATTCGTGCTGCAGACGTCCAGCCAGGCCTGGGTGGATACAAGGTGACCGTCCGCATCGCGGGCTTCGGCAACCCACCCCTGCGCGCGCACTTGGTCGGTTGTGGTCAAGTTGATCGGCTTCGGGTCTTTCATGGTGCCTCCTGGGTTACTGGAAATTTGCGAGCGAGACCGGATAGCCGTCATGTACGACGCCATCCAGCTCCCGGCCTTTGGCCTTTATTTCGCTCTGGCTCCGGCCCTCCCATTGCTTGAACAGGAACGGCACATCAGCGGCCGCGCACTGGTCGCGCAGATGCCGGAACCACTGCGGATCTGCAGGTCGATACCGCGGGCCACTTTCGCCGCCCGCGATCACCCAATTTACGGCGTCGCCGCCAAGCCAGCCCATTGAAGGGCGCAGGTTGACCGGCCCCTGCAGCGGCTCGCATGACAGGAAATGCACACGCGCCGGGATCTCGACCAGCTTCGGAATGCGCCGGTCGGCTTCGGTCTGGTTCTCGACCGTCGTACCCAGCCATACGTTCGAATACCCGTCGCGCCAGTCGTCAGGCAGAAACCGCCCGATGTTCTGCGGGCGCTTGGTCAGCAGCAGAAAGTCGAGGTTCTGGCACTGCCGGATCAGCGACCACAGCTCGCGCCGCCATGCCGCCTCGATGCTCTTGTGGTTGTCGAAAACGTCAGCCAAGGAGGCCACGAACACGCGCGGCCGCTCCGGCACGCCCTCGGCCTGCCGGTTCCATTTGACCGGGTTTCCCCATGTCTTTGTCCTGGTGCGCGGTGCGTGCGGCCCCCAGCGCTCGCCGCCAAAGCGGTTGTCCCATGCCTCCGCATAGCAGTTGTCACAGGCCGCGCTGACGCGGGTGCAGCCGATCCACGGATTGAACGTGTGGGTAGTCCATTCGATGCCGCTGTTCTCGGCCATGTGTGTCTCCCGGCATTTGTTGGATTCAGTTGACGCGGATCGCATAGACTTCGACGTCCTGCGGCCCGAAATGGGGGTGGTTGATCCAAGTGCGCTTGCAGCCGCGCCAGGGGCGCACCAGCGTGCGTTCCGGGTCGCCTTTCTTCGGGTAACCGCGGGTCAATACGATCTGATCGTATTCGCGGCCCTCAAGACGTTTTTCCCAGATCGGCTTTACCTCCCGGAATTCCGAGACCTTTTCGCCGCTTTTGATCTGGTCGAAGTAGATGCCTTTCATGGGCAGATACAGGGTGCGCATTTGGCCTCCGGAATTTGTTAGGTTACTCTTTAGGGGTGCGCGGCAACATTTATTCCCCCTTCAGGATCTCGACGGTGAACGGCGGCCGAACCCAGGCGCTCCAGTGCGTTGCAGCGGCCAGGGCACACTCCACACGCTCGGTCGGCTTGAATTCCCCGCCGCCATGCCCGGTGCTGAACAGAGAGCCCCGCGCCAGGTCGTCGCCGCAGCCGATCGCGTTGTACCCGTCCACCACCTCGCCGACCTGAAAGTCGCTGTCGATGGTGAACAGCCGGCCGCGCAGGCCGACCATGAACATGCCGCCGCGCTCTTCGCCGTTGTCGGTTTTCTTGAAACCCGCAGCGCCGAGGCGCTCACGCACGGAGTCGATGAAATCGGTACACATCCACTGCATCAGATCAGCGCGCGGGGAGGGAAGGTCAGGGAAGTCCCAGCCGTATTGCAGGGCTTGCCCCATGCGAAAGCTCGAGGTGTAGCCGATCAGGATATCATCCTGGCCGTGTTTGCGCAGGCGGAACACCTTGGGGTGGGATCGCACATCGATGCGGTGCCCGCTCGAGCCCGCGGCATCACCGCCCATCCAGACGTTGCGCCCGTCCGCTATTCCTACGATGCAGGTCATATCTGCCCTTTCGATTATTTATGATGGATAAGCACCAGCCGCCGGTAGGCGGCCATGTTTCGGATCTGGAACGCGAAAACTCGCGTCTCCGGGTCGGCATTGAGGGCGGCGACCTCCTCGGCGTGGTCGCGGGCGCAGGCGTTTACCTCCGGCACGTTGGTGCAGCCCCGAAACGCGTCCAGGATGGCCTCAACGCGGGGAGGGATCATGTGTCTTCCTCGAGCCGGTCAAGGATCTCTTGCGCGGCGTCTTCAAACAGCAGGGCATGGCTCCCGGCATGAGCCGCTATGATTTCGGCAATTTCGTAGACGGACGGCAGCGGCCGCTTGGCCTCTCCCGCACCGGGCTTGCGGTCACTCTGGATTTCTTCTTCTGGCATAGACGGTCTCCTGAAACAGAAGGCCCGCCCAGCGCCCATGGGGAGGAGGGAAAAGCGCCGGGCGGACCAGCCCGGATCGGCATCCGGGCATGCCCCGACAATGGCCCGTGTAACGGCGCGGCGCGTAGGCGCGCTTAGGCGCCAAAGAAAAACCCCGGCGCCAGGGCCGGGGTTGATGTGAGTGGTGGTGTAGGTCAGATCAGGGGAAATACGTTCCGCCAGCCAGATCGCGGCTGAACTGCTGGCGCATGTCCTCCTCACGCTTTCGGACGGCAGCATAGGCCTCCGGGCGGGCCAAAGGCGCGAATGCAGGATCAGATACCCTTGACGGGTCTCCAACCATGTCTAGCAGCTGATCGGCCTCCCTGAGCTGATGCCTTGCGCAAGACCAGACCGAAACGGACGGCTCCTCCTGCTCGCGGCAGATGCGAACAAGGTCGGCACCGGCAGAACCGTAGAGATCCTCAGTCTGCACTGCTGACAAAAGCTCAAGGGCTATGTGGGTCGGAGCCAAGCACTTCTTGACGGTCGAAAACTCGGAGTGGCGCGCCTGGCATTCGGCCAACGCCTCGTCGCTGACTTCCTCGCCCAGCGCAGGGGATGAAACAGCAGCAGCAGACATGGCAGCGATAAGGACAAACTTCTTCATGGCAATCTCCATTGTCAATGGAACCCGTTTACGGGATGAATTCGCCTCAATCAATCGGCTCACAGCGCCTACGCCGCAAGGGCTGTCAGCGCCTCGAACTCCTCCAGGAATGCCCGGCGAGCGGCAGGCGGCGACCATGGGTCGATGCGGATGCCCAGCGCGGGCTCGGTCAGGTTCCAATCCATCGGCGGCCGCAGCATGATTTGCGCGGCTTCGTCGGCCAGGATCGCGGCGTCCACGCGTTTCACCTCGGGCGGGATGGTTGCGGGCGCCAGGCCAAATGCATGCACCACGGCATCCATTACGCGAGCCTCTGCCTCCTCGTACCCGGCAAGGTGTGGCTTGATCGGGCGCGGCACGTCGATCAGGTACGCCTCCGAGGCGTCATGCAGCAGACCCCAGAGCTTCAGAGGGGTGGGCAGGGCGCGGGATACCAGAACGCTATGCTGCGCGACCGAATAGAAATCCTTGCAGTGCCCGGTGAACCGGCAGAGGTTTGACAGCGCATGCGCCACGTCCTCGATGCAGATATCCTCGGGCCGCGGATCGATCGGCCAGAACGCTTTGCCTGTGGCGGTCTGAATCCATCCGCCGTTTCTATGCTCGGGCATGCCTTGCTCCTTTTCTGGGTGCGATCAGGATCTGACCGGCATCTGAAATAATTCCCCGTAAAAGGCGATCAAATCGCCCTACCATCAACGTGCCCCTTAACCTACGGGGGGGGGCAGCGGCCCGCAGGTAACTAGTGCTTGTTTGACCAGCTTCGCGGGTCGCACTCCTTTGATGGATCAGCCTGTTGTTCGGGAAGGACACGCAAAATCCAGCCACCAGCTGCCGTGCAAACCGTAAGGTTCTTGCCAGATCAGCAATCTTTCCACAGAACCCTTCGGAACCTGACAGGCCTTTGCGGCAGCCCGCAACATCCTTTTTTTAGGAACCGTTCGATCATTGGAATACCAGAAAGTATTGGCCGTATATTGAGCCTCCGGAAAACTGGGTAATGGCTGTGTCCTCGGGCTGATTTGCACGTCACACGCCCCAACGAAAACGGCTAGGGCGGCAAGGATCATTCGAGGCATAGGAAGCTCTCCTTTTCTGTATTCGCCGGGACAGGGAACTGCGGCCCCGCCCCCGCTCGAACCCCGCCACGCGGCGCGTGGAAGGGGAACGGCCCCTATACTGGATGGACCTAGGAACCAACGCCGAGATGCTTGTTTATCTCAGCGGTAATGCAAGTCTTGGCAATGTCAGCCATGATCCCAAGGGTCGCCCCACCAACAGTCGCAACCACCCCTTTTACATCGTTCCAAATGCTTTCGCTGCGAATAGCCTCAATGAAGTCGTGACCATAATTCGTCATCCTGAAGGAGCCACCAAATTTTCCTCTTTCCTCAAGCATACCCGCGTCCACAAGAAGCTTGAGATGATAGTAACTCCTGCGCTCATCGTCGGGACTCCCGTCGGTCAGAACGCACAAAAAAATCGCATCATCGTGGGCCTCGATTTCGAGGAGCAGACTGCGTATCAAATCGTTGTCTCGCTTCAATAAAATTCTCCTATTCAGACTTTTCCGGTTTGACGAACATGCTCCGAATGAGCGCATCGCCGCATGTCTCGCACATATCCCGCTTTGGGTCCGGCCACGTCAAAACCGCAGGCGTGAATACCTCGCCGCATTTCCCGCATGGTCGCTCAACTGGTATGCTTTCCCTAACGCTCACGCCCTTGCTCCTTATCTGGACTTCCGAAACTTAAGATACAGGGAGCCGCCAATCACCCACGCCAAATGCATCCAAACTATCAGCCAACCATCGAGCTCTAGCGCAATCCCCAAGATCGTCGGCCAGCCAATCACCAATGTGGCCCCTACAACAAAGGCAAACTGCATGCCCGCAACCAGCGAAAGGGGGAACACCAGTTCGAACAGCAGCCACCTTATTACACGCATGATGCCCGGCTCTCCTTACTTGGATTTCACCTTTCCCAGCCTATCCGCCTGGTTTCTGTCATGAGGCAGCACAACATCTAAGCTGAAGGTCAGGCGTGAAACAGTAGAGTTGCGCGCCTCGGCATCACCACCGAGAGATGCTTCAACAACGAGGATTTTTGCCTTCGCCGAAGCCCCACCACTTTTGGAACTCTCTGCACTAACAGCGATATCGAAGTTCAACGTCGTTCTCGGAGCAACGAAGCTTTCTGCGTTGGCAGGAAGCGAACGACCTTGCCCCGCAACCTTGACATCGTGTCCCCCGGGGTTAACCAGGCCTCCGGCACTTTTTACAATTTCATCTGCCTCGGTTATCGCACCCGATATATCCGAGATGGCTGACACGATGAAATCCTTTAAATCCATTTATATACACTCCTTTTTAGGACTTCGATTTTAACCGTGATTGCCCGGCACTTTCGGGCCCCCTACCGTATATGCGGAGAGCCGGTAGCGCGTCCCTTTCTTCCTGTGTCAGTTCAGCCGCGATGGAATGCGCCAAGGCTTCAAGCTCTTTGCACCTTGGAACGACCACTTGCTCATTGATCTGATCGATTAGGATAATCACCGCTTCGACTTCGTCTCTACTGAAACTGACAAGTCGAGCCGTGAGGTTAGCCACGACAATACTGCCGTCGTCAAGAAAGGCCGCACCGCACTTGTAATCCTCAAAGGGGTTTACCGAGTGGGCAACGAACTTGCTTGCCACATTGTGAAAATACAAATGGAGCGAACTCTCAGATTCACCGAGAGCCTCGACGTCTGAAACCTGCAGCGGTTGACGAACGCCAGTAGTGAAACACCTTCTGTAAGCTATTGCAGCGGCTTCGAATAGCGCGTGCTGCACCTCTGGGTCGACAACCGACGCACACATCTTCAAGCGAGATCCTGCCCTTTTAAGATCTTGCTGATTGGCTCGCAGCTCCGCCAAGCGCGAGAACGTCTCGTGCGCAATCTCTTTAGCTTGCACATACGCGTTTCCCGACATTCCAGCTCCTTAATTGGACACCCCGAGATATGCGATCAACAGGCCGATTGCTGTCATCAAAAATCCCAAAATCCACTTCCATTCCCTGGAAGCAAAGCCAGCGGCCCTCCGGGCGAAGCTTGCGCTCCAGTGATGTTTCATAATCACTGGGCCTATTCTCCAGCCTCGCATCGCTTCCATTCGCTTTACATCTTCAACGCCGGTCCACCATCGAATAATTATCTGCTTCAACATGCCCCAGCTCCTTTTTAAGACACCAGCCAAACGACGATGCCAGCGGCGCTGATCGCCAGAGGGACCGCAACAGCAAACATCGGTATGAATGCGGCAAGGCCAGCATCCGCCCACCAGCGCCAGTGATCCATCGCCCGCAGCGCGGCGTAGAAAACTACCAGCGCCACCACCACTGCAATCGCTGCAACTCCAATCGCTTCAAGCATCGTCTCGCTCCTTATTTGGACGCTTAGATTAAACTTGTACGCTCAAATGGTTCCTGGCGGCAGGGCCAGCTGCCAATCCACGCCAGACTTATCAGACATTCTCATTAAGACCTTTGCTGATCGCTCGCGCATGTGGGCTGAAAGCCAACTTAATAAATCATCAATTCCTTCAAGCTTACCCATCACAAATTTCATGTTTGCTCTCTGGAATACAGTCAGTACTGCCCCGTCGAACTCAAACTCTAAACCGATCTCGACAGACTCATGCCCGCCATGATGCGCAAAACGCTCGTGCCTAAGGGCTATTATTTTATCGTGATAGGACCTTAGCTCTGGCGGAATATCATTGTGATCAAGCTTGATGACACCATTTACGAACAATCGACCATAAACTACTGACAGAGCGGTTTGGAGAACTGTGATCTCGTTCACAACTTCGATGCCAATTTCCCCTGCGGGCCAAGGGCCCATTGCGTCCAAGCGGTCTACAATAAAGCGCATTTCAGCGATAGCGAGACCTATGTTGGCGTATCGCTCCAGTTGATCCAACTCCTTGCTGCAATCTAACACGAGCTGTTCACCGGTTGCTTCCAGGGCTGCTATCTCCCGCTCTAAAGGCACTCCAAAACTCCTTAGCTGGATTCTTCCGAGCCAAACATCTGGGCCAACTCGTCTGCTGTTTTAATGGTTACACCGAACTCGGCTTCAAGTTCGTCACGCCGCGAAAGAAAGTCGTTATCATCTGTTACGAAAACATCCCGTCCATCTCTGAGGTGCCCCTCCAGATGAAGCGCGTCCCCATGATTGTCGCGGGTCATCGCCTTAGAAATAGGGAAATAGAGGTTTTCGTCCGACGCGATCACCGCACTCCCGATTTTCGCAAAGGGGCTGTCGACAACGGCTGTAGGCAAGTGCTTTTGGGACACCTTCCTATTGTCCTCCATGCCCTCTATCGCAATCGCGTGAATTTCTATCAGCCCGTCCAGCTCTAACCGCCGTAAAACTTTAATGTTTGCGCATCTGTCACAGGTGACAGTCAATTTCCTCTTCACTCAAAACTCCTTTCTTCAGATCACTCACCAACAATATCAGGGAAACGGTGCCCCGCGTCCCATTCCTTCTGCCAGGCGTAGTATGCCGCACGGCTGATCGGCGGGCCCTCGAGTTCCTTCATCGCCTTCCACACCGTATTCCCGCGCTCGCCAGCGGCAAGCATATCCTCTGCCCTGGCCACGCGCTCCGGCGTCATCGCCTTTGGCCGGCCACCCACGTCGCCGCGCTCTTTCGCACGCTCGATCCCGGCCTTGGTGCGTTCCACGATCAAGTCGCGCTCCAGCTCGGCAAACACGGCGAGTAGGTGGATCATCGCCTTGCCCATAGGGCCTGTGGTGTCGATCCGCTCTGTCAGGCTGACGAATGTCACGCCGCGATCTGACAGCAGCTTGAGGGTGTCGAGAACTCCGCCCAGGGTGCGCCCCAACCGGTCCAGCTTCCAGACCACCAGCTCCGTCCCCTCATGCTGCGCATACCTCAGCGCCTTAATGAACTGTGGCCGCTTCATGGCGCCACCGCTGGCCCGATCCACAAAGATCAGCTCGCGCGGAACGCCGTAGTTCAGCAGTGCCTGGATCTGCATATCCGGGTTCTGGTCAGAAGTGGAAACGCGAGCGTATCCGATCTTGCGTGTCGGCTGGTTATCGGATTCGGACGCCACTTTCTTACTACCTCGCGCGAGCATCAAACAATCAATTTGGACTATATATCTGGACAATACGAATGGACACCAGTACCGATCAACTTATTACCGAAGGAGAATAGGTGCCACTGTGAACTTTCAGAGATTTGTTACTGCGACAGTTTTAGCTTTAGCCACCGCTTCAGAAGCTCACGCGAACGCCAATGCGATTGAAAAAGCAAGAAACGCGCACAGAGAAGCTATGGAAGCATTGGAAGACTGCAGAAGTGCTTGGACACAAGACAGCAGGCGCGCTGCCGCCAAAACTATCGAAGAAAAGGGCGTCTATTTGGCTCTCAGCCTGAACCCGATATCTCGCTATGGCGACGAACAGGGGCGGATGCTCGAAGAAGTTACCGCCGCGCTGAAGGAGTGCGCCGCCATCGCCTATCCTGAATCCTAAAATCCCCCACCGGAGGAACGCGCCATGTCGAACGGCGACGGAATGACGAACTTTCACTGGCTCGAGAACAGCACCCCGAACGGATGGGCGTGGGCGCTGGCGGGCATCCCGGCAACTTTGGCGTGGCTTGCAGCCGCGCTCTGCTGGTTCCTTGAGCCGCGACTTGCCGCAGAGGTGTCGCCGCTCGCGTGGGCCATGTGGGCAGCGCTTGGCTGGTATGGCCTTCTGGTGGTGATCTTCGGCGGCTGGCTTGGCCTGCTGGCAATCACCGCGTCAGTCTGAATCTAACAATCCTCGGAGGCCACATGCCACATGACGGAACATACTGCTGCCCATCCTGCGGCAGCGAGGACGCGGTCGCCAAGTCGGTCGCATGGGATGCAAGGGCCGAGATACCGCCAAGGGCGGCGAAAGAACTTGACCGGCTGCATCAGGTCGAATTGGCGGCAAATGCTCTGATCGCCGCCAGCCCGCACCCCGGCAACGAAGCGACAGTCGTCGTGACGGTGCCTGTCGAAATGCTCAAGCGGCTGGCCATCGCGGCTGGCCGCGAGCTGTCCATCTAACCCGCCAGGAGGAACCGATGGCCGAACCGACCTTGGACACGCTGCACATCGAGCGTTGCGCCCGTGCGTATGAAGCCGGGTATAGCACCGTGAGCAACAGGCGCGCCGCCGACATAATGAGAGAGTTGGCCGCAGAGCGGGACAAGCTCGCAGCCATGATCCGGAAGCTCGAAAGCGCCTATGACGTCGTGTGTGCAGGCCGGTCCCAAGCCGCCTATGACCAGATGATCGCGGACGGCCAGGCCGATGCGCTCCTGGAACTCGACAACGCGCGCCGCGAGGCCCGCGCCACCCTGTCCTAAAACCGCCGGGAGACTGACATGGACATGAACAAGCCCCTGAAACGATGGGAACCCGAACCAGACGTTCCGTGCCCCAGCCACTACCCCTGGCAGGCGCACCGGCCCGCAGACATGGACAAGAGCCGGTCCAACGTGATCTGCCCGGGCGCCGATTTGATCATTGCCTGCAACCTGCCAAACCGGGAAGCGATGGAAATCGCTGACGCTCACAACGGCATGTTCACCGAACACGGGACAGACAAAACCAGTCTGATCCACGACTGAATCCAGAAACCGCCCGGAGACATCGATGACCGAGAAAGAAAAGCAACTCTATGACCACATCATATCTGACGTTCTCGAAGCGATCACGCTGAGAACGGCGGACGTGAGCGATGGCGTCGACGTTTCCCGCGCAGCGATCATCGCAGGCGTAGCACTAGAAGTCGTCGCGCAGAGCATAACCGACGTTCTCGCAACGAAGTCCAGCTGACCCGGAGGCTGCATGGCGATGATCAACAAAATAGACCGGGTTGTCATCCGCGCCGTTATAAACGGTGCGGTGACCTTCGATCCGAAGCTGCCGCACCGGTTCGCTTCTGTCGGAAGCGTCCGGCTTTACAAGCCCGTCGTCGGCACCCGCAAATGGGGCATTCTTTTTGGGCATGACGAAAGCGACTATGGGGTGGACCTTGGCACTACAGCCAACATTGCGCTAGACGTCGCCGCCCGATACCTCCAGCGCCTGACTGAACCTGAATCCAGCTGACCGGCCTACTTCCCCAGCGCCTGCCTCACGCCGTTGTAGATATCGACTGCAACGGCTTTCTCTTGTCCGCAGCGGATCAGGGCATCGCCGACGCGCCCCAAGCTGATCTCATCATCCGCGACGGTCCCGCCGCGGCTTAAAAGGACGGAGGGGTGCGGGCAGGGGGCCTCAACCGCAGGCGGCAGCGGTTCAAGGCGCAGACCGCCAGCGCCGCTCCAGGCGCGACAGCCCTGCAGGGCCGATGCCAGGGCGAGCATTGTTAGGATCCGCACGGGCGGCCTCTTCCAGCTCCTGAGACGCAGCAATTTGCGCATTGCGATACCTCTCCAACTCGGCGGATTGCTCCGACAGACGGTCGGCCAGGCGGAACAGCTCCGCCTGACGCGTTTCTTTTTCCACCCGCGCGCGCTCGATCGCCGCGGCCTCGCCAGTGCGGTGGCCATGCGACCAGGTAAGCCATGCGGCAAGCGCCAGCACGGCAGCGCCGCCCAAGGCCCAGGACAGACGCGCCATCACAGGAAGGCGTCCTGCGCTGCCAGCAGCGCCGCACGGGCAAGGGCGCGCTTTTCGTGTGCCTCGTCGGTCGCTTGCTGGCCCTTGGGAGAAGATCCAAAGAAGGGCTCGATCAGGACGGCCGGCGCCCGCCCAGAGATCAGGCTCTCGGAGCCGCGCCCGCTACGCCGCACCTTTACGCCCCTGTCCTTCAGCTTCAGTGCCGCCAGCATGCGATCCTGCAGCGCGATGGAAAACCGCAGAGAAGCCTCGGAGCCGGAGGACAGAACCTCAGTTCCGGTCGCGGCACGGCTGGTATGGCTGTTGAAATGCAGCTCGCAGGTGGCATCGGCACCCCAGTCATCCGTCGCGCGGTACACCCGTTCAATCTCGGCCCGGTATGTGCCAGCGGGCGTGCGGAAAAAGGTCTCGACAGTGATGCGCGGGAACAGGCGCGCCTCCTCCTCGATCAGCTGGGCTAGGTGGCTGTTCCAGCGAAACTCAGTCTCGCCGGTATCGGGGCGCACTGCGCCCTGGGCGCGGGCATTGTGCCCGACGACGATGGCAAGTTTCATGCGATGGTCTCCTTGCAAAAAGAAAGCCCCGGCGCGGGGCCGGGGCAGTTGGGGAGTGTCGTTTATTCAGTCGTGGCGCATTACGCGGCGGCGGCGCCATGGCGGGTAGGCGCAACATATCGGCACACAGGCTATGACCAAACAGAAGATAACCGGTCTATAATTGCACGCAAAACGACGGGTCGCAGGACTTATCCCGCGCCAGAGAAATACTCAGCAAAGCTGACTGCCTTAGTCCGGGTGGTCGCTAGGCCAACCGTTGCAGTGTCCGGTCTCATGCCGGATCACATCTTTAGGTTGGATATTTTGATACACTCGATCAATGGTGATTACGGTGCATTCTCCCTCATAGCGCCAAGCGCAGCCCTTCTGCGTGTTGGTCACTACAAGATCGGAACGGTTTCCTTTAAACAGCTGTCTGCAAAGTGTAACCACTTGCTTTTGCGGAACTCGAACGATAGTCAATGCGCCCGCGTACTCGTGGTCATATCTCGCAGGGGGGTTCCAAACCAAGCGCGGCGGCGGCTCTTGTTCTTTGAGAGTCACGCCTGGCAAAACCATTACAGCTAAAAGCAAAGTAAAAAGGTTGAGTTGCTTCATTACAAAGCCTCTTTGCATTGCAAAATAAAGATACGCTGTACATGTTGGCGCGTTTTAGATCAATTGGAAGTCGGCTCAAACATAAAAATGCATAAAACTCATAAAGGTAGGTTTTATGTTGATTTTAACAATTGCTTGCTTCCCCAGCAAAAAACGCGTCCAGAGCCGCAAGAAGGACTGCCCGAGTCAAAGATAGCTTATCGTGCAGTTCGTCAGTGGCCTGCTGTCCATTAGGGGAAGAACCACGTTTGGCAGCGCTTGCACCAGCCGCAAATCTACTGCTGGTCAGATGATCTTGGGGAGGATCAAAATTAATAGTACGAATATGGCCAGGCCAATGCGCAGAGTGTGCCAGAAGTCGGCGCATGGGTCTTTCTTCTGGCGGCGTAGCACCTTGGGCCGGGTCATTCCCGGCCCTCCGAGTTAGGCCCCTGTTCAATCATCCGTTCGATGATCGTGACTGAAAGTAGACCAACTAGAAACGCCGCCGCACAGAGTGTGCCCAGAGCCCCAGCCATTCCTTCAGGTAGGTCACCAATCCACGGCTTCAGAAGATATGGCGCCAGAACGCCCACGCCGAAGCTGGTGGCGGACCCGATAAATATCACCCGGAGACCTTCGCGCCAGGTGGTTTTCAGCGCGGCCGATCGGACTGCGCCACCCATGGCGCCAAAGATCGCGAGCAATGCGCCGCGTTCGTTGAATATCTCGGTAAACAAGCTTGGCCCTTGGCTCACCGCACTACCTCCTGGCTATCATCTGCCGGTTAACTGCTCGATGGCGTATCGAAACTGATCGCTATTCCTGCGCCAGCTTCAGCAGCACCAGCAGCTGATTGTGCGCCATCGCCAGGCTGCGCAGCGTCATGGCCTTCTGCTGCTTAAGGTCGACCATGCCGACGTCAGCCGTATCAGGCATTTCGCCGATCTTCGTCATCAGCTCAAACAACGGCTTGGATGCAGGGAAGCGTTTGTGAATAGAGGCAAGTTTCGTCTCTGCCTCTGCGCGTTTTTCGTCATCCATTTTCGCGATTTGGGTGGGGTCCAGCATTGTTGTCTCCTATTTGCTAGATTGTTACGGCCAGTACTTGTCGTCGTTGAAATCAGAAGGGATTGGGTCAGTTGCCTTCAGGTCGAAGTAGGCTTGGTAGGCAGGCTGGCGCACCATCGCTGCGGCGGCCAGTATTTGCTGCCACTCGAATGCTGTAACGCTCACAGGGCCCGTGTCTGTCTTGATCCTGATAGCGCCGTCCGGCTGGCCCAAATTAATTAACGCCGTGGCAGCTGGCGAAACTTCATTTACCCAGCGCGCCATGTCGCCTTTAGTGGTCCCGATCCGGTGCACACCCCGATCTTCCCCGAAGTTGTAGTCGAAACCAGCCTCCAGGCGGCGCTCCAGTTCGGCAATAAGTGCGGCGGACCGCCTTTCCCGAGCGCGTTCTGCATTCTGGCCGAAGCTAGGCATCTTTGACCTCCAGTTCTCCAATGAACTCCTGGTAGGGGAAGGTGCCTCTTAGGATCACCGTGTAGCTGCCTGGATCGGTCAGCACCAATTCATCAGCGAGCGGCAGAACCCATTGCGCTGTGTCCCCGTCTTCATTGTGCAGCGTCAACTGCGCACCAGCTGGGCACCAGGAAAGATCTATTTCGGCCGGCGCAGTGAAGAGCTGGCCTTCCAGCGGGGACGGCGGGCGCGGCAATATTGCGAGCGTTGCGGGATCAATACGTTCTTCATCCGCCGACACAGGCACCTCTTCGAGCAGGTGCAGCGCCTTACCTGTGACAGTGAAACTGGCGAAACGCTGGGGGCGCAGGAGTGCTGTTTGCAAAATTTCCCCTGTCAGCTCGTCATATGCGATCAGATTTGCCTTCCGCGCGAGGCTGCGACCATTCCCTGCCATTGCCACCGTCATTTGTAGAACTCCATGATGTCAACGGTATGCTCCCGCATGTTGAAGCCGAATAGGAAGTTTGCCCCGTTGTCACCGCGGTAGACAAACACGTCGAAGTCGATCACATCGCCAGCAGAGTAATCAGTCCCGAGTTCCAGCAAGACGTCTGGGTATTCGAAAATGAGGGGTGTCGACATTTGCGCGGTTCGATAGAAACTGTAGTTGCTCCCCGGTACCAGGAACCCCAGCGCGTCGGACCCGTCAACTCGAACACGCGTGCCAGCAGTCAGGTTGTAGGCACGGCTTGCTCCGGTATTGTAATCCCAGAACGTCATCCCCATGCGTGCGGACGGCATGATCAGCAGCTTTTCTGGCGGATCAGTCGACGGCACTGTGTAGGACAGTTTGGCGCTGGTTACATGATGCATGTTGGTGGTGCCGTTGGCAGCGTAATAGGTGTTGACATCCGACTGCGAGGTCGTGCGGCTGCCTGCATTATAGGCAACGGTGGTAGAGTCAGTCTTGGACAGTCGCACTAGTTCCGTCACGGAACCAGTGGCAAGCTTCAAGCGCCCAACGGCCAGATCAGCAATGACGCCGCTTTGCGCGGTGATGCTATCCGCAACCAGGCGACCGCCGTCCCACAATCCGGTGCCGCTCGGGCTGTAAGGGGATAGGCGGTCCTCCAAGCTATTCGCTTTGGCAAACATCGGTCGCAGAATGTGGAGGTCCGCGACCTGCGCGCCACCGTCAACGTCCGTACCGATAATGCGAACATTCGGCCGGCAGAAGGCCGGGACTTGACCGCCGAGGTCCGCAGGTACCTCAACGATGCCGCCATAACGAAACCAGGACGCGAGGTCGCTGTTGCTGCCTTCTGTACCCGATCCCCAGTTATTGCCATAAGCCAGAGTGTTGCCAATTTCCTCCCCAGCGGAGTTGTACCAATAGACGCGCATCGCAACGTTGACCCGTCTCACTGCCAGCTGGGCTGAGAATTCGAAAAACTCGCCCGGCGTGCAGATATAGCCCGCGCCCAATGCACCGGCATTATCAGAAGCTGGCCGGAAGCTGATGCTGACGTGACCTCCAGTGCTGTTATTAGCGTAGGTGCGCAGTCTTATTGTTGGGTAGAATGCGTTCGAATAGTTCCCGTCGTTGCGGATGATGTGATCAGCACCAGAACCGACCGCGCCACTGGTGAGCCATTCGAACGACGTTACACCGTGGATGAAGTCGCTGTTTTCCAGCAGGTTCTTGCCCAGGCCGACGACAAGCTTGTTCGCTGCCATAGTGCCTTCAGCGATCACGTCGCCCAAAAGTTCCAGCACCGCACCGCCGGTGCCGTCAGGGTCCGACCAGCTGGTTGCCTTGAAGCCTGCGATCTTACCTGAACTTGTCTCGACGGTCAGTCCTGCAAAGGCCAGCGCAAATCCGTCGACATCCGACTGCGTCCCCAACAGGCTGGTAACGGTCGCTGACGTACCGCCGCTGTCCGTGTTCAGCTGGGTGAACAATGTGGCCAGCGCCGTCCCGGTCAGGGCGTTGACGTCTGTATTCCTGATGTCGGTGATTTCACCGGACAGGCTTTCCACCTCAGTGACGTCATCAACCTCAAGGGACTGGATATTAAAGCCGCCAGTGGCGGTATCCATTGTGAAGTCCCCACCACGCACATACATACCTGCGCGCCAGAAAGCATCAGCATTGCTGTCATCGCACAAAACCTCAGTTTCATACATATGCCAGCCGCCCACAGTCAGCGTTTTGGTGCTGAAACCAGGCGCCTCACCTAGATAGGTATAGTCTTTGTCCAGCTTGCGGAAGAACAGGCTGGCCTTGGGGGTTCCAGATGTGACGGTCCCCCACAGGGTGCAGTAAACCCGGATACGGTAGCGGCGGCCCGGCACCGGCGTGAATACGCCCCGCTGGCACATGTACCGAGTATTTCCGTTGATTTCCGTTGGCGCCAGGTTCATGACCCGATAGCCGTTACCGCTCGTGATTAAGCTCCAATCAGCATGCACCGCGTCAGCTGCGCCGGTTTCTCCGGCAGGTTTCGGCGAGCCATTGACGCTACTGGCCCAGAACTTGTCGCCATCCGTGAAATCAGTAGGCAGGTCCATGGCGCGGGTCGTGTCGATATTTGCCTGCAGTGTTTGGTCCGACAGCGCAACAGCACTGTCCGTTTCAGCCGACGTGTAATAGTTCGCGGTCAGATTGGCGTCGGTGCCGTCAATCTGCCCTTGCAGGATCAGTTCACGGGCGGCAATGGCCGCGTCGGTGCTGGCGGCGGTGTAATAGTTCGCGGTCAGGTTGGCGTCGGTATCATCAATCTGCCCTTGCAGGATCAATTCACGCGCGGCAATGGCACTGTCCGTTTCAACGGCAGTGTAATAATTCGCGGTCAGGTTGGCGTCGGTATCATCAATCTGCCCTTGCAGGATCAGTTCACGGGCGGCAATGGCTGCATCGGTATTCACAGCAGTGTAGTAGTTGTTCTGCAGATCGGCTTCGATTACCTGCGCACTGGTCACGTCCTGGTAACGGAACATCGCCACCTGCCAGGTCATATCCCCATAGGTTCCGCTGCTATCCCAGCAGGCGTAAAGGCGCGGCCTGATGTAGTCACCGGCAGCACCACCACTGGGTGTATACCGGCATTTCAGCGTCACCCAGCCATCGGCAACGCGCAGGGGATCTTTTGAGGAATAAAATCCATCCACGCCCGCAGTGCCGGCATACCCCGCAATCGAACCATCCGCATTCAGATGGGTGATAGCCACAATGATCTTTTCACGGCTGCCGCCTGTAACGGTGCTATCCACTGTGCAGCGCACCAGTATTTCAAATTCATAGGTGCGGCCAGCCACAAGGGGCAGGACCGGAACCGGGTTCACAAACTCAAAACCAGCGGACTGCACTGCAAAACCCTTGTCAGTGCTGACAATATCCGCATCCAGAACGCGGACGGGGTTGTCCAGCGGTGCATCCGCGCGCGTCCAGTTGCTGCCGCCCGCCTCGAAAGTGAAAACCCCCTGTGCGTTGCGGTCGATCCGGGAATTCAACGCCGCTTCGGAAGTGTCGGTATAGGCTTCCGCGTCGCTCAACAGGTCGTCCAGCGACTGTTCCAGGCTAACGCCGGAATACCCGGCCAGCAAGCCGTCAAGCTCCGACTGCACCGCAGAGGCATCGCCCACAGCAAGGTCGGCTGTAGACTGTGCGGCGGCGGCATCGGTGAGAGCCTGCAGAGCGTCTGCCGCGGCGGCATCCGCTGATGACTGGGCATCATCGATGGACTGCGTGATGACCGCTGATAAGTCCTCCTCAACAATTCGCACATCTGGAGTGGTTGTTGATTTCCAGCTGGTCCATGATGTCCGCCCCCGCATGCGAGGGCGGATCCTGGCGCGGTACTGGGTGTTGGGCAAAATGCCCTGACCGATCGTGACACCGTCCTCGTTCGCGCGCACGGCTCCGGCGGCGACGTGGCTTTCGTCGGCAACCAATTCGATTTGCCAGTCGACCGCGTCGGCGTCCTCTACGCTGCCCACGACAAGATCAATGCGCAGCGCAGGACGGCGGTCTTCACCAGTACCATCCCGCAGGGCAATACCACTGAATGACCACTCCGTCGCGCCGACAACTCGATCCGTTGGGGTGACCGGAATGGAAACAGGAGGCGCTGGGAGTTCTTGACCGCCAGTCCAGTCGTAATCATCCGGATCGCGTTCTCGAAGGTGGATATCGCAGAAGAGAGTGAACGGCCGGTAGCTGATACCGACCACCTCGAATATCTTATTCACGTACCCATTGCGCGGGCTGGTCCAGCTCACCGAGTCCAGTGCGGACAGGTCGAACGCATCAGGCGGAAGCGTCAGGGTGTGCCGACGCCACCGCCGGTGATCCGCCGCATAACCGGCCGCGATCTGCTGCGCTTGGCCATGGTCAAAACATGCCGGCACGTCCATCTGAACCGGCAAGCGACGGCCACCGTCCTCTGCCTCCCATGTCGCATTGTACTCCGCTGGGGTCTGGATGGGTTCCCAGAGGTGATCAGGCGACGGGTGGGTGATCCTTACAGAGTTGTAGGTCTCCTCAAGGCCCGGGAACGGGTCAAACTTCTGCGGATCGCTGATGGAAATATCATCATCCGAAAATTCCAAAACCGGCGTATCCGGGGCGCCCCATCGGGAACGGAAGACCCCGCCCACCTCTGACACCTGGCCAAGCCCGGCCGCGAGAAGCTCCTCAATGTATGCTGCAGGTTCTTCGTCCACATGGATTTCCAGGCCGCCAGTGAACTGCGGGCGACCATCTAGATCCACGTCGCATTCATTCATGCCAGCAACCCAGTTGGAGAACGGAACATCCTCCGCATCCGAGTCGCCGCCATATGTGTTCCCGTCAGGTAGCGGAATGCCACGAAACAGGTTGTAGGCTTGTACAGCTAGATTTTCGCTCGGCTCCCAAGTGGATGGATTGTCGTGCCGGTGGGCACCGGAACCGCCAGCGGAGGTATCTTTTCGCGGGTCATAAAGGGGAACCCCGTCGAGCTCGAACCGGCACTGTGGAATGCCTTGAAACTGCTCACTGTCAACGTGGAGCATGACAACGGCATAGGCAACTCCGTGACCAATATGGTCAACCGTCCAAGGGTGATCCGGATCACTACTGAACTTTTCTACCAGGAGTGGGTCAGCTTCGGTCTGAGTCCCGTCATAGAAGCGCAAGAAAGCATAATCGTTCCCGTTCCTGCGATACTTAAGAATTGGCACTCCCCAGTCCGGAACGGCCACGGTTCCAAGATCGGTCCATTCGTCCGAGATCATCAAGCGGCGTAGGCTGACCCCGGGCACATCAGACACACTGAAGACCCGCGCATACCACTTGTTTGGCGGTCCACCGTCCGGCGTCCCAAAGGATCCGTGATACTCAAGGTGCCCGCCAGTCATGTACCGGCCGATTGGGAACTTTTGAGGGACATCTTCACCAACTGTCGTACCCTCGACCCGGATGCCTCGATCTTCTCCGCCTTTGCGCTTCGCCAGCGCCTGGGAAAGGAGCGAGAGGCCAAGGGAAAGCGCCGTGTTTACCAGGAATGTGGTCACAGCGGCCGCAGTTACCGTGACGCCAAAAGCCCCCAGTGCCGAAACAATGGCTGCGCTGACAGGGTCGGCGCTTACTGCACACGGGAAGATAGCAAAGCTAAGCGTCAAGAAGAGGATCAAACGCATCAGGACGTCTCCACCCGGAATGCTCGAACGGCATCACTCAGCTGCACGAACCCTACGCCATTCCATCTGGTCAAAACCGCAACCCGCTCCCCTGTTACGATCCCGAGACCGAAGCTACCCCGGCCCGCCGGTACAGAGGCCACATCCCCCGCCCGGGCCATTGCTACTGGGACTTCGCCTAGTTGAGAGGCCGCGGCCTCAACATGATCATCCAATCCGGCCTCCTGCAGCTTCTCCCGGCCTTCTCGCAGCGTCGAATACTCAACGCCAAGCGTCAGATCCTTGCCAGTGATGCACTTCACCCAGCCCGCTGCGAACAGCGCGCAGTCAAAGGTCCCGTATTTAAAGGGCATCGCGTTTGCTTGGGCCAAGTACCCGTTCAGAGCACGCCGCTTCATTACTGCCCACCCTGTGTTTTCGCCGCGCCCCACCAGACTTCCTTGAGACCAGTCGTGCTGGAATACTCCCGAAACCTGTCCGTAGCGTTGCGTTTTTGCTGGTCCGCGTGGGAACGGTAGAGGGCGAGTGTTTTTGTTAGGGCTCGCGCCGCGCTGACCAGGGCTACCTCCGCCTGACCGCCGCCGCCTTCAGACGGGGTTTCGATTGGGGCAGTGTTGATCCACCCCTTGAAAACCCGCTTCAAACTCAGGAGTTCCCTTGTGTCGGTGGAGAGATCCGCAAAATGGATTTCGACCGGCGCAAGTTTGGGTTCATACTCGCGCAGCATTGTGATGACTTCCGGCGTTAGGTGCGGAACCACAACGCGATGCTGCCGCACATCTAAACCAACGCCCCCCTCAATAGGGGGCATGGAGATGATGGCGGGGCCGTAATACGTCCGGTCCTCGCCATTCACGTTGAGCACCTGGACATCATCGCCGGACCAAAGGCCCATGGTCTCTTCCTGGCCGGTCGAGCGGTTCTTTGCCCGCACCCACAGCAGGGCGTGGGAGACCTTATCCTCACGTGTGGAAAGTGCCACTGCTTACCTCAGGGTTTGAGTGAAGGAAAAGCGCGCACCCTCAGTGAACATCGGGCGCGCATTTCCGTAATCCGGGCTCATAAGCCTGGCTTTGATACGAGGGCGAACCAGGTTCACTGCAGTGCCCACTGTGACGCCAGTGCGGACATGAGGCGAAACCTCGAATATAGGCGTCAAGCCTGCTCCGTCTGCGGTGGCGCCTGTCGCAAGTCGATGAACGGCAAAACGCACTGGGTTCGTGCCGTATTGCCATCCGATGTAATCGCCGGCGCTTAACTCATAGCCAGAAGGCAATCCACTCAATGTGAGTGACCTGTTATCGCCGCCAAGGCTGGCGATTACTGGCGTCGAGGCTCCAAGAAGCACCCCGTCAGGATCAGACTTAGGCCCATTGAAACGCGGGTCATAGGCCTCGAAAAACTCACCGGGACGCTGGAGCTTGTCGATCCGGGCCTCAATTTCTTGAGCAACGGAGTAATGCGCCTGAAAACAGGTTATTTCTCCCACCCATAGGGCGGCGCCTAGGCTCGCGGTAAGTACCTCGCCGCTTGCGAGCCGGTTCGTCTCCACCGGCTCGCTGAGACGAAAGCGGATCTGGTGCTTTCTGAGAAGGCCAAAGAAGGTGGTGTCTATGCTCATAGGTTTGACTTCCTCGGGTCCTTAATAATTCCCTTCACCATTCCCGGAAGCGCCGAGCGGCCAAATTCCTTGGTGACGGACACTGCAACTTGCTGGGACCTGTCCGTAATCTGCGCGTTCAGCATTTCGCTATCGAGAATTACTCGAACCACAACCTGCTGCGCCCCTCCGCCGGACCCGGTTGCCCTAATCCCAAGCTTTCCATCTGGAGCTCTGTGCAGAGGGAAAATGCCCTCCGGGCCTGCCTCCCCCATCACACCGGTGCCATCGCGCATAGGGAACAAAGTTGGGCCATCGACCACGCCGCCATTCGCGAATGCCATCACTCGCCCATTGCTGATTGCATTGCCATTGGCATTGAAGAGAAACTTCCCTGCCTTGGTTAGCCAATGATCCTCACCTCCGGAGCCCCCAGTGAGAGCATCGGCCAGTGGACCTAGAATGCCTTTCCTTGCGGTAAGCACCGCCAGCTCTGCCAAGAACGATTGGATCAGGTCTCGGAACTCCAGCTTGCCTGTTTTGGCGAACTGACGGATCGCGTCCTCCATGCCGGAGAACGCGCCCTTAACCGCTTCACCGATGTCGTCCCCAATGCGCTGAGCGTCCTCGGCATAGTCGCCTAGCGCCAGGCCTACGGCTTCCCAGCCGTTCTTTGCCTGGTCGAGCTCGATGACCAGATCCATGACAGCCTTCTTTTCTGCGTCTGTGGCGCCCGAAAGCTTCTCGGAATACTCCAGCATCTTCTTCTTGATCGGGTCGGTTTCACGCAGGACATCCAACTGGTTCTGCAGCTCCTTGACCAGATCGGCCACGTCATCCTTCTCGGACCCGCCCTTGTTTTTCTTATTCTTACGATCCCGAGCGTTCTCACGGGCTTGATCCGCCACCCGGTCGTAGAAGTCTCCCATGGGGTTCTCGTCCCAGGTTTCCTCCGTGCGGGTGCGGAAATTCTCCCAGGCGTCGTCCACCCGAGCGCCAGCAGATGAACCCATTTCATGATAGGTCCCGCTGGCTTTATCCAGGGTGGATGTAATGCCCGCCAGCGCCTTCGTGGAAAGGTTCGTGCCAAAGGTCTCGTTCAGACTCTTGGCAATGCCGTTGATCGCTTGGCCGACATACCAGACCATGTCGTGCATCTTGGTCAGAACGTAAGACACCGCCAGGCCGAAGGCTGACTGGAACATGTCCGGTATGGTGCTCACATAGGTCCGGATCCCGTCTGCCGAGATCTTGACGCCATTTATCAGCGCATTCCCAGCCCAGGTAACGCCCGCGACCACCTTGTCCCATGCCCAGCTGAACCAATCAGAGATCTTGTCCACGGCGGGCTTGATGAACTGGTAGATATCGGAGCCGATCACTTGGAACACGGCCTTTGCGGTATCCCCGAAGGAAACAACCTCCTTGCCGGTATCGTTGATCTCACTGCGCAGGCCAGCAACGGCCACGCCGCCAACGGCCAAAGCGGCGGTCAGGAATGGAATTCTCGTCACGACGCCGGTGACCATCTTGCTAAGGTCGCGGAAAATTCCAGACACGCCGCCATTGCCGAACCCATAAATCTGGGCGATCTGCGTTCCCTGCTGGGCCATGACCAAAAACGGGTTCATGCCCCCGGCCAGAGAAACGCCGATATCGTTGACCTGGTAGAACATCTGCTGCATCCGGAACGTCCCCATGCGGGCAGAGCGGGCCATCTGCTGGACGCCCGCAGCGTTCATGGCAATGTTTGCGCGCATGCGCTCGGCTTCCCGATCGAGCGCGTCGGTGTATTCCTGCGAGGAAATGACCCCCTGTTTTTTAAGCATATTCAGATCGGCCAGGGCGGCCTTGTACTGGCGGGTTGCCGCATAGACAGGGTTGTAGCGGGCGCGCAGGTCGTCCAGCTGCTGGGCCTGCCTGGCCGAGGCCATGGCCGCTTCCTCGGCAGCTCGGGCCGCCTCGCGGTTCGCGGCGGAGATACCTTTGATGCCGTCGATCGCCTGCAGCGAGGCCGTGCGCAAGCGGGCCTTGGCTGCGGCGGCTTCCTCGGTCGTGATCGCGCCCTCCAGCTCAGCCGCTCGCACCTCGGCTACCGCCTGCTTATAGCGGCGGATTTCTGCATACAGCGGATTCAGCTTGGCGCGCAGATCATCCAGAGCCTGACCTTGCCGCAGCATGTCGGATGCGGACATGCCGGAGGCGCTGGTGACGCCGGTGGACTGCATGACCCGGGCCTGCACGTCGGACTCGGCTGGAATGGTACTACGCATGCGCATGGACTCTTGCATGGCCTTGGTAGCCATGGACTCAAGGTCCATGCGCGCCTTCAGGGCAGCGGCACTGATGTGCTGAATGCCGGATTCCGCGATGCTGGAACTCTGCCCGATTTCCTGCATAGCCTCGCGGCCGGCCAGACCGATGCCCCGCATTTCCGCCTTGGTGGCATTGCCCCCTACGGCGGCGAAGCGGACGGCTATCTGCTTTTCACGACTCATCTGTCTGACTGGCTCGCTTGTTCATTTCGGAAACCATGACCTGCTCTAGGTCAGGCAGGAATTCGGCGATCACGAGCCGGTCCATGCCCATTGCATCGCCCAAATTGAGCGCGGCGGTCATGTCCCAGCCGATCACCCGTGTGGACATTCCACTGGCCACACGCATCTGGCCCCCAAGCCGCATGGCTAGGGACCAGACCTTTCGCCCCTCTACCGTTTGCGGCTTGTGGATTTGGCGCGGGCAGGTTTCGCAGACTTCCGGGCACCCCGCGCAGTATTCGTCGCCCCCGCCGTAGTGCCATTCTGCGAGGGCGCGGATCCGTTTTTTTCATGCTGCACATTCAGCCAACGGGCCACATAGACCTCGGTGAAGCGGTCATAGACCGGTGCCAGGGAAATAAAGGCGTCGACGCGATCAGGGGTGACGGGGGCAGGTGATCCATCCGGATCCTCGATCCCCTCCCATTCGGCAATCACCAAGCGGGCCAGGGCGCGGGCGAACAACAGGCCGCCCTTGCCTTTGGCCTTCAGGGCCGCGGCGCGGTCGACCTCGCCGCCCTCTTCATTGCCGTCAATCAAGTCACGGATTTCGTCCGCGAATTCGATCATGGACGGGTCCGCCTTGGCGGCTTCCACCACATCCGACAGGGCCGGTTCTGCGGTGAAGGCGACGGCAGGGGTCACAATGTCCCCCGCCTCGTTTTTGACGGCCGGGAACAGCTCATAGCGCTCCGGGCCGAGGTTAAGGTTCAAACGCATGATGTCTCCTGTGATTTGCGTTTTGGGATCAGGTTGGGTTCGCGTATCCGTCCAGGTCATTGACCAGCGTGGCGGTACACATGCGGCCGGTGACCGGATCGAGAGCCGCTTGCCAGGCAAAGGTCGCCTGCATGCCGCCCGGTCCCTCGATCGGCAGGCGCGGCTGCGGCAGATAGACGGCATGGGCCACCAACTCGAAGCTGGTGTCGGCGTCGATTTCATAGGCAAAGCGCAGCTCGCAGGGATCGCCAGAAGTCGCCTGGTCGAGAAGGGTGGTGTCGGCAAAGCGCACCACAATTTCGCCCGTCAGAGCGGCAATCGAAGGGTCAGCGCCCTCGATCTTGCCGTCGTTCCGGATGGTCTCCACGCGGTCCAGGTTGTTCGTGTAGTTGACCGATCCCGAAACCACGTTGCCCAGCTGGGCGCCTTCGCGCTGAATTTCGCCGTTGAAGGAACCGAACCGCTGCAAAGCCATCTCTTCCAGAGTGCCGGCGCTGCTGGTTGTGGCCTTGTCTTCACCCTGCGCGATGCACTCGACTGTCGCGGTGACCAGGCCGGAGCGCTGCATCTGCCAATTGATGGTGTTTGCCACCACACCGGACATCATGCGGTAGGACGGAACGTCAGGGTTCTGCAGCTCGATCGAGGCAGACGGCAGGGACCAGCTGCCCGAGAGAAACTCGTGGCTGTAGGGCGCCGACGCACCGGTGGTTGTCGGGGCGCCAAACAGCATCTTCAGCCAGATGCCCAGGAACCGCGCGTCGATCGGTACAACGGCGTTGCCGTCGGCGGTGATCGCGTCCTTGACCGGCGGCAGAGGGTCGCGGCCATAGCCCAGAAGCTCGGAATTCAGCAGCGGCTGCTCGCTGCCAAGCGTGCTGGAGGCAAAAGGCACCTTCCAGAAAGAGTTTGCGGCAGGCGGGGTGCCATAAACGGATTCAAACCCGAGCGCCATCTGCGCGCGGGCCCCTTGGGCTCGTGCCATGGTTCAGTCCTTTCTCAGTTGGGTCAGGCCAGAGGGTCGCTCGAGCCGTAGGTAAGGATCACGCCGATGGTGGCGGCCTTCATGCTTTCGGTTCCGGGGGCTTCCAGCTCGACCGGAGCCGGGGCCTCGCCCAACGCATAGTCGCACAAGCCCCCAAGGGTGCGATCGGCGGCAATGGCGGAGCCTACCGCCTGGGTCAGCGTGTCAAACAGCGCGTCCCGCGCCGCCTGGTCGTCCCCTTCGACCACCACGTCCACCTCCGCAGAGTGGTCGTAGATGTAGGTCGGCGGGGAGAACAGAAACTCCGGCTGGCCCGGATCGCCATCGCCCAGGCAGACCCATCCTTCCGCGGGGATCCTGGTCGGTACAATCTGGTTGCGCACCAGCGTTACCCCCGCTGGGATATTGGCTTGCAGCGCGGTGAAGAACGCCTTCAGAACCTGCTCTTTCTTGCTGTCCGGCACGTCTCAGCCTTTCCAGTTTTTCAGAATGAGCGCTGGCAGCTGGCCGCCCCATTTGATGGCATCCCGATCGAGGTCCAGCTTCTTGCGGAGCTTGACCTGTGGGACCAGGACGAAAATCGGTATCGGCTCCCGCCGCTTGATCGCGCGGGGAGAGGTATAACGCCCTCCGCCGCGGCCGCCGCGCCACTTCATCTGGTTCCCGGGCGCCACGGCGCCATCATCCACCAGCAGGCTGTTCTGGCCCTTTCGGTAGACCAGGCGCAGCTGGCGGCCTGTGCGCCGCTCCCAGCCGCCAGGTGTGATGCGGGACCGGTCGCCGCGGCCCGTGGTGTCGGCGCCACGCATGCGCGCCGCCTTGCCCAGTGGGATCGCCAGGAAAAACCCGTTCGGGGACCGAATGGTCGCCCCCTTGTCATGTGCCTCCAGCACCTCTGAGGCGCTGGCGCCGGGGTCTTTCCCGTAAAGGGGGGCGAGCCGCTTGGACCCCTTGTTGCTGGGCGCGTAGACCAGAGATGCCGCGTTTATACTGTTCTGCCGGTCGGGATAGTTGCGGGCGCGCAGAGCGCCGGCCATTCGGTAGCTGAGAGAGGAACGGACCTGGCCGCGCCAGTCCTTCAACAGGCCGCGACCGGCCTCTTTGGTTCCATATGAGACGGCTTTCTCCGCCTCAATGATCTCGTCCAGCATCATGGCCAGAGGATCGCGGCCGTCATGCTTTATGTTGAACCTAAGCGCCATCACGCATGCCCAGCTTCCAGCATAGACCCTCGGTGTCCCGCTGCGGCTCCTCCCGGATGGCAAAGACCTCCCCGCCGATGGTAAAGGTGTCGCCTACCTCGGGGGTCGGAACTTCGGACTTGCGGACGTCAAAGATGATCGAGGCCTGCACGAAACTGGCGCGGTTCCAGTCGGTCGCCACATCGGGCGAGGACTTGATCACGCGCACGGTCACGGCTGGGTCGGAGCCGCCAACGCGATACTCGGCGGAAACCGACATGTTCGGGTCCGCGAAAATCGCGTTGATGGCGGCGCCGAAGACGGTCATGTCGATTAGACCGCGTTGGTGACAGGCACGACGGCACCCAGCCCCGCAATGCCGTTCAGCCGAACAACGCCCAGGGTATCTTCCGCGCCGGAACCGACAGGTGCCACGGCACAGCCGATCAGAGCCGCGTCCTCGGCGACGGTGGTGCAGCGGCTGTTGGCGTCGTCCCAGTACACGGCGGCACCGACGGTCCAGGCCTGAGAGCCTACCTTGGGCAACTCATAGACGCCCTGCAGGTTCAGAACACCTTCCTCGCCGCTGGCAATGTCGCCCGCGGCCACGCCGAACAGGGTGTCCAGCAGAACGCCATCGCCGCTGGAATAGTCGGCGGCGGCGGTGAAAGTCAGGGTGTTGCCCTGAGACTTGAAGTTTTTCATTGGTTCGGTCCTTTCGGAGGGAGAGGGAACAAGAAGCTGGTGCCCGGCCTGCAGGAGACACAGGCCGGGCAGATCGAGGCCGCCCAGGCGGTCGGGACGGCGGCCTCAGATCATTACGCCGGCGCTGCGCCCGGGTTTTTGTACATGCCGCGGTGATCGATGGCCTTGGCCGCGAAGTCGTGGCGGGCCTTGATCTCGATGCCGTCCACCTCGAACCCGGTGCGGGTCTCGGTGAACACGCCATCGTTGCCGTCCAGGTACGCATACTCGACGGTGTCGATCATCGTCGGCATGGCCGAAAGGAACCACGGGTCCTGACCGGAGTCGGGGATCAGACGGCGCTCGGAAACGACCTGCAGCTGGTTCGCGTAGACGTTCACCTCGCTGGTGCTGTTCGGCGTGGTCGAGGTGAGGATCTTGCGCGCTTCAACCACACGCTGGCCCGGAGGCGCGATCAAAAAGGACGGGTTAACGCTGATCTTGTGACCCTCGATGCCGGTCTGCTTGGCATACGCGCGGTATGCCGCCGTCAGGGACGCTTCATTGATCACAGCCGCCGCGCCCAGGTTGCCGTGATCGGCATGGAACAGATTGGTGCCGTCGCCCATAGCCGGGTTCTGCTGCAGGATTGCATAGACGATATCACCCTCGAGGTCGGCGGCGCGGGCTCCGAAGGCCTGCGTAACGCGGGTGAAGGCGCCCAGATCATCGTTGATCAGCATCTGGCGAGTGAAGCCGATGATCTTGCCGTAGGTCGACAGCGCGTAGACCTCTTTGGCCTCGCCCATGGTGCCATACTGGAATTCGCCGGATTCCAGTACCTTCTCGAGGTCGGGCGCACCCGACAGCTGCACGCGGGTCACCGGCTTGAAGTCGGTGATGGTTTCCCGGCGGGCCCAGGCCTGGAAGGTGCGCGGGATTTCGTCGTAGGCGGCCCGCAGGGTCTGGTTCGCGACGTTCGCCAGGATCGTCGGGAAGTCGCTGGTGGAGTGATAGCCGGCAGCACGGCCGAACAGCTGCGCCGCAATCTCCATGCGGGCCATGCCGCGGGTGGACACGCCGCGGCGTTCCAGGTTTTCGCGGCCGATATCCAGCAGAGTCAGGCCGCGGAACTGGCGGCCCGCATCGGACAGCTCGTTAACGCCGGGGTTGATCCGGTGCATCAGAGCGTTGTGCAGCGCATCGCGGAAGGCAATGTCGTTTGCACTTTCGCCGCGCACCTGCGCCGGGGCGGGCTCATAGGTCCGGCCCTCCAGAGGGTCGGTTTCCGCCAGCTTGTCCAGGACCTTCGCACGCACCTGCTCGATGGTCGCGCCCGAGCGGATCAGGTCCGCCTCGAATGCGTCTTCAAGGCCGTGGCGACGGCACAGGTCGGTGATCGCGCCGGTGCGCTCGCGCTCCGCGACAACGGCACGTGCAGCGATTTCCTCCGGAGTTTCCCGCGCTTCCGGGGCGGCGGGCGCCGGGGTGGCAGCGGGGGTCGCGGGCGCTTCAGGCGCGCGGGTTTCGACTTCAGACCCGGGCGCATTGCGGACTTCCTGCCCGGCCGCGGGCTGTTTCGGTTTGGACATGGTGGTCCCTTTCTCCATGGCCGCGGCTGCGGCGGTTTCGCCCTGACGATGCAGGACACAAGCGAAGCGGCTCACCTGCCGCCCCGGTTCTTCCGAGCGAATGTTTGCGCCCGGGTCGGCCGGCATAGCGACGGCCGAAATCTCGTAGGGCTCCCAATCGATAGCCCGGTACAGGTCGCGCTCGCCTTTCTTCTCAGCGGCGCGGATATCGTACTGGTGGACGCGGTAGCCTACGGAAACCTTGTTGATCGTCCGCTCAAGGATGCGATCAATGATCGGCTTGGCATCCTCGGCCGCCGTCAGGCGGATTTTCGCGGTGCCCTTGCCGCCCTTGATGCGGACACTGTCCGGAACGACAGCCCCAAGGGTGTTTCTCGAGTCCCAGCTTCGGTGGCTGTCGAGGAACGGCGCCCCGCCGTTGAGGCGGTCCAGGCGCAGGGCGCGCTCAGACACTTCCAGCTCTTCGTCGTATTCAACAACATCCCAGCCCTCCCAGCGGTAACGCTGGACGGTGGCCCCGGTGGTCCAGACCACCTCAATCGTGCGCTCCTCGTTGTCGATGGATTCGGCGACAACGGTCGCCTCCCGCCCGATCAGGGGGAGTTCAACGGTATCCTTTGCCATTCTGATCAGTCCTTCTGCTCGTCGGCGTCAGGCGCCGGATCATCGGAGCCGTCCGCCGTCGGCGGCTCGCTGGTGGGTTCGGTTTGGAACATGCCCTGACGGGTCACATGGCGGGGATCGGAGTCGAAGATCATGCCCATCTTGTCGATGAGCTTGTTCATGGCGTCGATTTCCCCCAGGACCTCTTCAGCGTTGTAGCCTCGCTTCGAAATCTGCTCCTTCAGCGAGGTGAAGCCCGCACGGGTCTCCAAGAGGTCCGTCTCCGCGTCCTGCTTCGGGTTGACGCTCTCAAACTTCGGAGGAGACCACTCGACCGGAATGGTAGCGGTCGGCAGCAGCCCGGCGGTCCAGGCGGCTTCGGTGAACCAATCCCAAAGCTTCTGGCAGAGCATCGGGATGATGCAGAGCCACTGCGTCATGGTGACCATGCGCCGAAATTCATTGATGCCGACCCGAGAGCTCGAGAAATTGGCCTCCCGCAGGTCGTTGGTGGCCAGCGCGTAGGGTACCCGGAATCCTGCTGACACGATGTGCAGCTGGGTCACATTCCACTCGCGAACCCCGCCCGCGTGGCTGGGGGAGTTGAACTTGATATCCTTGCCGTTTCGGGCATAGGCGAAAAGGCCAGGCTCTAAATTTTCAATCGGATTTCCGTCCTGATCCTCAACGGTCGCCGCGGCGCTGGTGTTGCCGTCGCCATCCTCGCCGATAACGACACCCACCATGCAGGCCTCGGTCTTTTTGCGGACCATTTCGGCCAGCTGCCAATCTCCGTGATCCTGCAGTGCGCGAAGG